>CAYSHZ010000131.1:0-9566 GCA_964430905.1 uncultured Thermoanaerobaculia bacterium
CCATAGGTCTGACTCTGCCCATATCCCTTACCCGTTACGTCAATCGACCCGCCGCATTCAACCCTGACGGCATCGACAACAGTCAATCGAAGGCCCACACCGGGGTCGGTTGTGACGACTGCTTCTTTGAGCACGGTCAGGCTGTTCGGACTGAGTGCTTCGCTGACGGTAAAGGTCCCGGCCGTCAGTACGAGATCCTGACCATCCACCTCGGCGCCGATGATCTGAGAGCCCGAGAGAATCGTTCCTCCGGCCAGCCTCTCGGTGATGGTCGCCGATCCATCGATGCCCGAATAGTCTCGAGCCTCGATGACCAGCACGAAAGGTTGGTCCGGAAGGGCGTCCGCCGGAGGAGTCCAGTCGAAGGACCCGGAAAACTCTGTCTGGTTGACCGGCACGTCCTCCGCTATGGGCACACCGTCAATCGTCACGGTGTAGCTTTGAATGAGTTCACCTTCATCAGGATCGGTGATCTCAAAGGCCACCGTCTGAGCGACGCCGGCCAACACGTGGTCCCCATCTCGAGGACAGACGAAAGTGACGACAGGAGCTCCCGCAACAACCAGCGGTCGAATGACAATCTGCCCGGTCAGTTCGCCGGAATTCCCCGCAGGATCGACGGCGGTCACGGTCCAGTCGATGGTCTCAACGGATTGCACCTCTTGGGCGATCCATGAAGCCGTCGCGGTGGCGGTCCAGGAGGTCCCCGGTTCTTGAGGCGAACCCAAGGTCACGGCAACGCTCTCGCCCCCAACAACCAGGTCCGTACTGGTGATTGCGACTTCGTCTTCGAGGGTGAAAACGAACGAGACGGTTTCCCCCGAAGAATACTCGGCGCCGGCGGCCGGTTCATCGGCGCCGATGACCGGGGCAATCGTGTCCGCCAAGACCGTCAGCACTTCAGGCGCCAACACGGTTCTCTGTCCGAGCGAGTCTTCAATCTCGACGGAAACGATGATCTGCGCTCCGGCAGTGGCGATCGACGGTACCCGAAGGGAGGTCGATACCTGGTCACTGAGCCCCGAGAGGTCGAGCGTGAGACTCTCGTCCATCGCTCCACTGATGGCCAAGAAGGCATGGGCCAGCCCAAAATCGTCGGCGGCGTCTATCGTCACCTGAAGGAGGTGATTCGGCAGGATCTCGACGCTGGGCAGGACACTGAGGACTCCGGTCGGCGCCCGATCGTCGACGATGTTGAGGACATGCGTCGCCACGGTCGAAATATTCCCGGAGACATCGGAGGCAACTGCGGACACGGCAATGGGCCCCGGCTGAACCGGAGCGGTCATCGCCAGACGGTATTCGCCGCTGCCTGAATCAAACACGCCGGTCCCCAGCCCCGTCCCATCGATCGAAAAGGTCACGCCGGCAACTGCATCGTTGGAGGTGACCAATGCCCGAAGGGTCAACGATACGCCCTCGACGGCCGACCAGACGTCACCATCCGCATTCGCACCAACCGGGGTCACCAGAACCACGGTTGGCGCCTGATCATCCCGAACCCTGAAGGTCGAGGAGACCGGCGCAGTCATGGGGTTGCCCGATGCGTCGGTTACCCCGGAGATCTCAATGGTGTACAGGATGTCGAGAGCAAGCATCGACAGCGGCTGGATTCGCACGTCGAATCCGTCTCGTTCAACGGTCAGGCCGACATCGACCGGATCACCACCATCGTCAAGAATTCGAATCTGTTGGGCTCCGATGCTCGCCGCGTCAATCGGTTCGGAGAAACTGATGACGGGCTGGACTTCCGGCAGGACCGGAGAAACGCCTGCGGGATCGTGCGGAGGCACGATGAGGACGACGGTCGGAGCTTGAGTATCTCTGGTTCTGAAGGTCTGGTGTGCGTCGAATGTCAGGGTTCGTCCGCCGAGATCCTCAACGCCCTGGAGGACGTCGACGACGTACAGCGTTTCACCGGCCAAGGCCGGAGGCGTCATGGTCACTCGGGTCACAACCGAGGCGCCGGACGACACGTCTTCGATCGCCAAGGCCGTCGGAATCGAATCACCGCCACCCTCGCTCCGCAGCCTGAGTCGGCTCGACGTCAACGTGGCGTGTCGCATCGCCTCGGAGAATTCGAGTACGATCGTCGTATCGACATCGACGCCTTGTTCGCCGTTGGCCGGACCGAGCGCGGTCACCGTCGGATTGGTCTCGTCGAGCATCAGGGCGCCCAGGTGCGTAACCTCATCAACGCTGACGCCGATTGCCGAATCCGTGTATCTTCCGGCGCCTATTGATGCAAAAACGGAGATGGAATAGTCCGTCGCTTCAGGAAGAGCGCCGAACACGAAAACTCCGTCAGACGCCGAGATGGTGCGGAAGGTCCTGCCCGGACGACTGATGATGACCAGCGCGCCTTGGACCGGCAAACCCTGAGAATCGACAATCGATCCATCGACGGACCCGGCGAGTTCCAGGGGAATGTCGAATTGGAGGAGCGTCCCGTGATCGCCCTGCTCGACCGAGAAACTGACTGCACCCCCAAGTGCATTGCCGGACTGATCCGTAAGGGTCGCCGAAGCCGTGTACTCCCCAACGCCCACGAGCGGGATGGTTCCTATCGTTCCGTCCGCCAAACTCTGAGAAATGAACGTTCGCTGTCCATAGTGACCTTCACCGTCAAACCGAACCTCGGCCCCCTCGACCGGGACGCCACCTTGAGTCACCCGAAGATCAAGGTCAGCCCTTCCCATCAAGCGGATCTCAACGATCTGATCCTCCGGAGGCGTCGGCATCGTTCCCTTCCAAACGCCCCCCAGAGCAGTCCCGAAGTTCTGCGACAAAACGGCAGCGACGTCATATGCCGAACACCCACCGATACACGCCGCGGTCTCATATCGACCGGAAACGACTCCGTCGATGATTGCAGGCTGCCGGCCGGCGAGGTGAGCCACCGTTCGACCGCCCCCATAGGGTTCGCCGAAGAAGTCTGGGCTGCTCTGTCGGTAGGCAACGGCCGCCGGGCCCTCACCCACAGGCTGCCCCGACGGCTCGAGAACCTGTATGGTCACGCTTTGGGTTTCGGGCATAACGAGGTTGAGAGTGGTGATGGGATCGCCCCCAGGATCCAGCACAATCTGGTGTTCGACAAAGAGATGCGAATCAGGATCGAATGCCTTGATGACAATCGTTCCCTGGGGAATGCCGTCAAAGCCGTAACCACCATTCTGCCCGGAGAAGCCCAGGTATTCGCGCCCAACCTGGACCAATTCCCCGGCCGCGTTGACGACAACCATCGTCTGAAGCCTGATCGTAGCGTTGATAACCGGAGTCCCGTCCGCCTGGAGCACCAACCCCTCGATCCGCCCGAGGCCGGCGAGGTTGATGTCCAGCACGGCGTCCTGCACGCAGGAATCACCAAAGCCGGGATCGCCCTCCGAACACAGGGCGGCCTCGGTCGAGGCGCCACCTCGGTTGACGCCGGCATCGAAGGCACGAGTCAGGTAGGTCGATCCAACGGGAATCTCGCCGAACCGGTAGTATCCGTTTTCGTCGGTCGTTTCGTCCGCGTACAACTCCGAACCAAAATACCTCTCTCTGAAGAGCTGGACCTGAACCGAAGGCGCCCCCAGCCCGGTCTCCGAGGAATAGACATGGCCTTCAATCGACCCGGTCGGACGAAGGCATAAGGGATCCGCAAGGTTAAGCACTGCTCCCGGTTCGGAAATACTTACGCTCCGCCAGGCACTTCCATTGACCGCCGATGTCACTCGGACATTCCACGTACCGAGAATCAGTTCGGTGAACATGAATCCCGCCTGGCCGTTCTCGTCCAGGGTCAGTTCGAGGTGTTTGGAATCCAATTGAGGAATCGTCTGTCCATCAATGAAGGGTCTCGGCGTTCCGGTGGACTCGAGGGTTACCTGGACGACCTCGCCGGCGCCCCCTCCCCCATTACACACCGCCACGGCGCCCTGAACGGCCCCTGGGGGACGCACGGTCAACTCGAGGTCTTCGATCTCCTGGGCCGAACTGATATAGCCGCTGATCCGCGCGATCCCGTTGATCGACGGAGAATACACCCGAACGCCAAATGCACCCGGAGGAATGAGGTCAAAAGAGAAAGCACCATCCGCCAAGGTCGTCACTGTCTGCTGAGGGACCGAACCTCCGTTTTCGGTACTGACCCAGAGCTGGACCCAGGCGCCCTCAACCGGTACGGTCACTCCCTCGCTCTCTGTGACGACACGGCCCGCAATCGTTCCCGGCGCCGAGAAGTTCAGCGTCAACAATCGACCCTCGTCCGAAGGATCGAGGGGCTCCGACAGGGAAGTCTCACCGTAGAATCCGTTTCTCGCCGCCACTACGAGGTTACCGACACCTTCGGGAAGGTTCTCTATATGGCAGATCTGCTCATCGTCCAGTTCGCAAGGAAACTCGCCACTTTCCGGTAAAATCGTCAGGTGTCCCGAATCGCTGATACCCGGCCTTCGATACCCAACCGTCGCCAACACTCGAACGGTCTCGCCACCGCTGGTGTCGGCCAGGGTCTCGACCGAAAGGCTGACCGTACCGCCCAGCGTAATCACAGCTTCGGCCAGGTAACCGTCAAAGTGCACGGTCGCCTTTCCTATGCCCAAACGCGCCCCCCGACGAGCGATCAACCCATAAACGCCGGAAGACACCCCTTCAATCAACACCAGCCCATTGGCGTCGGTGGTCCCTTCGAGGCCGCTTCCAAAGTAGTCGGCCGTGACATTGACACCCCCAACCGGCGCCCCGCTCCGATCGTTGACCAGAACCCGAATGGCGCCCGAAGCGGCGCCGGACTTGATGTCGAGGTCGATGATCAACTCCTGGCCCTCACTGATTAGCTCGACGGTTCTTCTCGCGGACGAGCCGTTCGATTGATCGACGGCACGTAAAGACACCGAACCAAGGACCATATCGTCGAGTCGATAGTGCCCATCCTGATCGGTAATCGTCCACCGACCGTGGCTGTCCGAGATGACGCGCGCATCCGGCAGAGGCGTCCTCAATCCGGTCGCCAAACGGTACACCGTCCCGACGACCGAGCCCGTCACCACCTGAGTGGTGACGATATCGACTTCGTTGCCGGCATCGCCGACCAGTTCAAACGCCACCGACGCGACCCAAGCGCCGCGTTGGGGATCCCATGCCTTGAAGGTCACAAGACCCGAGGGAACGTCCGTCATCGCCCATCGACCGTCTTCGTCGGTGGTCGCCACATGGGTCGCCGCGCCGGAACCTGACGGCACGAGATACACTTGGACTCCAACAGCCGCCGTTGCCGTCTCCCCATCAGTTACGCTTCCGGTGACCTGCGCCATCGGCCGGGAGGTCTCTGGGAGGACGAGATCAACCGAACCCTCCTGCCCCGGTCCTGGGATCACGGCAGTTGCGTAGACATAATCCTGCCCGTCAATCCCAAGCACCTGAATGGCGCCGACCGGCAGATCCGTCAGACGAAAGACCCCCGAGGCGTCGGGAACGGTTGTGGCATATTCCTCGGGATTCGTCACCGATCGTCCGAAGATCTCCGGCTCGGTCAGCGCCTGTCCGTCGGCTCGCCGGAGGGTACCGACGATGTCTCCACGCCCAACCATAAATACGGTGACATCCCGAACGGCGCCGTCACCCGAGAGCGTTCCCCTGAGGATCGCTTCATGGCCGGATGCGGGATCGATCGCCCGAATGATGAAGGCCCCGTAACGAGCCGGAATCTGCCCACTCCGAAACCTCACCGCGTCAAGAGAGAACGCACCGTTCGAATCGGCCGTCACGTGGTCGGAAAGAACGGGAACCCACCGGCAGTTTGTACTCAAACAGATCTCAGCGTTCTCATACAGGAATACCTGAGCCGCCGGAACGACCTCGCCCTGCGGGTCGATGACAACGCCCCGAACTCCGCCCGTGGACAGGTCCCCTCCGTTGAGAATCGAATGACCATTCAAATTGAGGGTCCGGCCTCCCAGGACCGGAATCGGTGAGGCGCCGGTCGACAGCGACATCTCGGCATGAGGATTCAGTGGTGCGTTCACTGACACCACCAAAAAGGCCGGGTCGGCCTGACGAGCCAGGACAGCGCCCCGGCGTTCGCGGTCCGAGACCATGACGCCACCGTCGGAGGTCGCCAATTCCAAATGAGAAGTCATCACCCAGTCCCCGACGTTGAGGTCCGAGATCGCAAGAAGGTCAACGTTCTGACTCAGAAGGAGGATCAGGTCATCGTAGGGTCCACCCTCTGGAGGATTCAACGAGGGGTCGAAGGTCACCGAAATCATGCGAGGCGCCGGCGCCTGAACAACATCGACCGTCACGGTCTCCGACGCATCGACCAGTCCATCTCCGTCGAGGTCAACCTCGACCGTTGTCTGGCCCACCTCCGGTCCGATATCGACCAGAGCAAGGCTTCCGTCGGCGGTGGCCACCGCCATTGACGGACGAACACGGCGGGTCGTCCCGTCAGGCATGACGATGACGGCTTCGAGTGTAACTTCCCCAGAGTCGGCGCCCAGGAGTTCGACCCTATAGCCACCTTCAATCCACTGCCCCTCGTCATCGAGCGGAACCGCAACAACCGCAATCTCTCCCGACCATCCGCCACCATCAATCTCCAAGACTGCCCCGCCGGGAAGATCACGAAGGAACAACGCCGTGTCCGACGCCTGCGCAATCGCAGCCTTCCCGCTCTCGTGTCCGGTGACTCTCAGCCGAGCCGCAGCATCGAATCCGGCGCCCTCGGCATAGACCACCATCGTCGGTCGCCCGGTTATGAGAACCTCCTCAAGATCAGAGAAGGCCGTCTCCTGGCCAACATTGCCGATGTGGTCCGAAATTGCGGCCGCCGTGACTGCTTCCAATTCATATCCTCGACGGGAAGCTCTTCGAAGACTATCCCAACCTCGGCTCCATACTTCGGAACCCAACCACTTGAACCCGAGCCCGATCATCGAACGTTCGAGGCTCTCTCCAAATGCCAATCGCCGCGCGGCGGTCGCCATTTCGGCGCCCCGAATCTTGACGATCATCTCGCCGACGGGAGGCAAGTCAACCTCTGCGCCGTTTGGAGCTGTGGCCAGAGAGTAGGCCAAGCCCAAAAGCTCAAGACTCTTCTCAACGAAGGTTTCCGGCAAACGCCCAACGACGGACGGCAACACCAACGATTCCGGCGACAAGGGAATACCAAGCTCACCAACACCCATCTCAAAACGGAACGACGCTTCAATCGCGTTTGACGTATTGAAACCACTTGCGATGACCCGTCCGGTCTCCAAGGCCAGCATGTCCCAACTCACCATCGCCGATTGTCCCGGCAAAAGTTCCGGAACTGACTGCGTTTCATCACCGAGAACCTGGGCGCCTGATACTGTGTTTCCGGGAAGCGTCATCGAGAAGTCATAGACCGGCGTGGTCGACGTGTTCGCGACAACTACTCTGAACTGATAGTGTTCACCCGCTCGGACCGTCCATGGGTGAAAAAATGTCATTGAAAACCTGGGATCCCTCACCACGACGATGCCCGGGATGGAACCTTCAAGAAGGGCCGGTTCCCCGCCGGCCAAACCGTGAAGCTCACCGGTCATGTGGGCCGTTACCCGATGCTGGCCTTCCTCAAGTCCTTCAATCAACCACGAAGCCTCACCGGTCGATTGCGCAACGATGAACGTCAAGTCGTCGGCTGTCCCCACCTCTCCATCAGGCCCGGAGTCCATAATGGTCACCGGCTCTCCAGGAATGGTCGGAGGCTGTGTTTCGGCTTGACGGATACCATCGTCTGCAAGTTCGAGGACCGCAGACAAGTTTCTCAGTTCGATGCCACTGTCGGCCAGCGCACCATTCTGAACCACCAAGATCGCCGAGAAGAACTGGTTGAGAAAGGCAATGTCCGTTGGGAAAACCAAGAATCCGGGTACGGTGGCTCCGGCCGCTCCGAGCTCGTCTTCCTCCTCCGGCGATTCCTCACCCTCCAGAGTCGTGAGGGTGCCGATGAAGACCGTCGGAATAGGACCTTCAGTGTTGAGGTTCGGAAGCGGATCAAATGCAGCTCCCGGCAGTTCCAGAGGGACCAAGCCGTCCGGTCCAACCAGAACGTCAAATGGGATCTCAACCAAGCCGCTTTCCAACTGGAAAGCGACCGTATAGTGCCAGGCAGTATAGTTGTTCTCACCGATGACAATACCGAAGGCCTCAATCTCTTCTGGACTCAAGGGACGCGAAGAAACCGATGCAATGACAAGGCGGTGAACAAGGATTTCGACTGAGTTGGGTTCGGCCTCGAGCAGGATTTCATCCCCATTCGTCAGCCTGATGCCGGACAGCCTGAATGTCCCTTCCCGGTTGAGGCCCGGAATTCGGAAAGGTTCTCCCGGAACCGTGGAGAGATGAAGTGGCCCATCAAGACCCGGTCCGCTCAACTCACCTTCAACTCGAAAGCCCGATGGCATGTCCCCTGCCGTGACACCACCGAGTGCCGTATACACCACCGTCGGTCGGCCCGGATCGATTTCCTGAGTAACTGGGGAGATTTCAAGCCGAATTCCATTGATCAGCAGCTCTCCAGAGGTCAGAACCTGACCCGAACACAGGCCTCCTCCCATCGCAATCACAAGAAGAGCAGAAAGGAACGTAATGAACGTTTGTCGAATCAGCACCGTAACGGGGCTCCCCCTAGTTTTATTACAATCAACCTACCCTTGCGAAATCATACTGTCAAGGTTTTGTTGTTTTTGAGATCAGGTTGCGTTCTGAATACTCAATAAGGGCCATATTGTCTGCCCCCAACCCGTACGGAAAAACCAGTTTGGAAGTGCCCCTTTAGATTCGAACGCATGAAGCCCTGTCTCGGCCGTGGGGAAATCAACTTCCGGCTGCCGAGTGCAGCCAATTCCGAGGTTTGGAACCCGACCGCATCGTCTCCAACCACCCCATTTCGTCAACCCCAAACCCGATTTTCGTCCTCGTTCAGCCCGGATTGGGTTTTTGAGTAGGACAGGACACTGGCTCTGTTTTGGCTCTGATTTTTCTCAACACCATTTGTCCCGCCAAGACAAGCAGGTACGTCACGGTAGGCCCTGCGAACAAATCCGCCCAAGCCATAAAAGACACGTAGCCTGCTGTCTGTGAAGTGACGCCAAGAGCTTCCCTGAGGAAAATGCAGTATTGGCGGAAAAGACCTAGCTCACCAACCGGCATCCGAATTAGCGGATTAAATATCGTAGGGACGATCTGACTCTTGATCAGGATGTCGATGTCATACGACCAGAAAGTGAAGTAGAGAAGGTAAAGAATATTGAGCGCGCCGACCGCGGCTTGGATGAACGCAACCAAAAGCCCGGTCTTTGAGAAAAACCCTCCCCTCATGGTTATGGCTCCTCCGAGAACTCAACTGGATGTAACATAGAAGGAACATCCGCGTCCGTGCCCGCGTCCGTGCCCGCGTCCGTGCCAGGCTTTAGGAACTTAGGAAGTTGTGCCATCACCTTGGCTCCCCCGCCTCTCTTTCGTGACGGCTTCGGACAGTCTTCGATCAAGGTCGTCGAGACGAGCCGCAAAGTCCAGATCGTCTGCGCGCCGTCGTGATCCCTCCCCAACCCACC
>CAYSHZ010000132.1:0-4797 GCA_964430905.1 uncultured Thermoanaerobaculia bacterium
CCGATGCGGGAAGCGATGACTTCGGTGTCGCCTTCAAACGAGGGCGTTGTCGAGATCTCTTGGGCGGAGAGATTCCCCGAGAGCCCAAAGACAGCCAGGATGAGGAATCTGAGGGTGAGACCACGGATCGTCATGGGGGCGGATGATAGCTGAAATCGTACTCCGGGGCCTGACCCTGATTCTGCCCCGGTCCCATTCTTCCGCTGCTTTGCTACGATCGAAGCCCTGGGGGGGGATTGCCCATGGATTTCTTTCGACGATTGACTCCGATGACCCTACTTCTGTGTGCCGGCGCCGTCGTGGTGCTGCTCCCGAAATCAATGGAGGCCGCCGATACGCTCGACCTCACGATCCTCCATACCTCGGATCTGCACGGCCAGGTTTTGCCGTTCGACGATGCGAAGGACACTGGAGCAAGGGGCTCCCTGGCGCGTGTCTCGGCCGCGGTTTCGGCGATCCGTCAATCGGCGGACCATCCGGTCCTGTTGTTGGATTCAGGGGACTCGCTCCAGGGTACGCCTCTTGAGGAAATGATCCATATTCGCCGGCACCAACCCAGTCCGACGATCAAGGCAATGAATCTGATCGGATACGAGGCGATGGCGGTCGGCAATCACGAGTTCAATTTCGGAATGGAGCCTTTGAGACGGGCAGAAGCAGAGGCGGGCTTTCCTTTTCTGGCGGCCAACGCGATCGATGCTGCAACCGGCCTCCCCGCATTCCGACCCTTCGTGGTCAAGGAGTTCGGTCAGTTGAGGGTCGGCATCCTTGGTCTGGTCACTCCCAATATTCCGGGGTGGGAGGAACCGGCGAACTACGCGGGTCTTTCTTTTCAACCTATGGATGAGGCGGCTCGGCATTGGGTTCCCATCCTCAGGAAGCAAGAGCGCTGCGACCTGGTGATCGTGTTGGCCCATACCGGCTTCGAAGTTGATCCCCAAACCGGTGAGACGCATGAAACCACCAACGAAAACTTTGGTGATCGACTGGCCAGGGTTCAGGGCATCGATCTGTTGTTGACCGGCCATGCTCATCAGAACATTGCGCCTCGGAAACTGCATGGAACGATTGTGTCGCAGCCGTCGTCCCGTGCCCGAGTGATGACTCGTATCGACCTGAAGATGGTTCGTGGAGAGAAAGGTCACTGGTCGATGATGGATTGGCAGGGGTTGAATATTGACCTGGGTTCGACGGAGGTTGACGCGGTAATCCTGTCCGCTTTCGAGCCAGACCACCAACAGGTTGTGGAAGCCTTGGCCAAACCCTTGACGGTGACTGAGAATCCGATCAGTGTTCGAGACTGTCGTCTGAGAGACTGTGCAGCCCAGGACCTGATTCACACCGTACAACTGAAGGCTTCCGGGGCCGACCTCTCCTTGGCCAGTCTGTTGACTGGAGGGACACCCGATCTTCCACTTGGACCGGTGACGCGTCGTTGGGTTCGGTCCCTCTACGTCTATCCGAACACTCTGCGATCCCTGAAACTGACCGGCGCCCAGGTCAAGGATGTTCTCGAGCACGCAGCTGGGTACTACGACGGAATCGAATGTCCCCCGAGTGGTCCCTGCGAGCTGATTGTTGATCCTGATGTTCGCCACTACAACGTCGATACGATGCAGGGCCTCAGCTACCGAATTGATCCGACCCGGCCCGAGGGTGACAGGGTTTGGTTCTTGCGCCACAACGGGCGGCCGTTGGACCCTGATGCCGAGTTCACCTTGGTCTGCAACAATTACCGAGCCGCGGGGGGTGGGGGATACCCGCATTTGGCTGAGGCAGAGGTTGTTTGGCGTTCATCGGAAGAGGTGGCTGCAATGATCGACGATTATCTCTCGGCTCTGGAAACCTGGTCGCCGGAGGCTGATGGGAACTGGCTGATCGCGCCTGAAATCGGGGGAGAGAAGAGGTCGAAAGACCATCAGGAATAGAGGGAAGGTTTTCGGTTGAAAGAGGGCTTGTGAATCTGTACATTGGCACCGTGATATTTCGATATTCTATTTTATGAGGAACGATGATTGAGTTCATACCCAGAGGAAGGAAGGAGATTCATATGCGTAAGTTTGTGATGACACTAGGACTTGTGGTGGCTGCAGTGGTGATGCTGGCACCCCAGGCCGGTTGGGCCCAGAGCAGTGGTTCGACTGGACAAATTATTGGTACTGCAACAGATAACAGCGGCGGCGCCATGCCTGGGACGACCATCCTGGCGACCAACGTCGATACGGGCTTCAGCCGGACGGCTATTACGGATACCGCTGGTTTTTATCGTCTGGACCTGCTGCCCCCAGGGAACTATGACGTCAAGGCGGTATTGGACGGTTTCAGGACCGAGATCAAGCGTGGAGCGCGGATCGGCCTGGGTTCTTCGGTGCGGATCGACTACGTTCTGGCCGAAAGCGCTGTGGCCGAGGAAATTGTCGTAACGGCAGAGGCGCCGATCATCGAGACGACCAATCCGTCCGTTGCGGCGTCGGTTGGTGATGAGGCCATTGCCAATTTGCCGTTGCAGGGCCGTGATTTCACTGACTTCGCTATTTTGGTGCCTGGCACGGTTGCGGCTGATCCGACCCAGAGCGGTGGTCGTGGCGGCCTCAATATGGGTGCTCGTGGCATTCAGAACTCGTTCAACATCGACGGATCCAACAGCCAGAGTTCCTTCTTCGGTGAGGAGCGCGGCGGAACCCGTCCTCCCTTCACCTTCTCGCAGGCGGCGATCAAGGAGTTCCAGGTCATCAAGTCCTCCTACAATCTGCAGTTCAACGCCTCCGGTGGTGTCCTCAACGCCATCACGAAGTCGGGAACCAATGATTTCAGGGGAGAGGTCTTCTACTACTACCGTGACGACAGCTTCATTGAAGAAGACGCTCTGGGCTTCGAAAGCAGTGCCTTCGACCAGAAGCAGTACGGTTTCGCCCTTGGTGGCCCGATCGTCAAGGACAAGCTCCACTTCTTCGTATCCTATGATTCTCAGGACTACGTGACGCCGTACTTTGCCCGTTTCCGGGACTTCCCCGAAGGCCGTGAGGCTGAGTGGGAAGCCTTGACCGGACTGGACTACGAAAACGAAACCGGCGAAATCGAGCAGACCAACGACGCCGACGTCATCATGGTCAAGTTGGATTGGCAGTTGTCGAACAACCACCTTCTGACCTTGCGTGACAACTATTCAAGCCAGGAAGGCAAGAACCTGACCTCGTCCTACTCCAACACCGGGCGTTCCAACAACGGTCTCGAGGAGAACAGCTTCAATTCTTTCGTCGCTTCCTTGAACTCGGTGTTGTCTGAAGACGCCTTCAATGAACTGATCGTGCAGTATTCGAACGAAGAGCGGCCGCGGACGGCCAACAACACGACTTTGCCGGAAACCGGGATTTACGGTTACAAGGGTACCTGGGGTCAGAACCAGTTCCTGCCTAACTTCCTGGACGAGGACAGGATTCAGATCATCGACAACTTCACCTACTACATGGGTGATCACACCCTCAAGGCCGGCATGAATCTGGACTTTGTTGCCTTCGACGACGGGTTCTTCCGTTATGGCGGTGGCGCCTACTCGTATTCGAACTGGGACGACTTCTTCAACGATGAACCCTATTCCTATACCCAGAGTTTCTCGGATTATGGCGGTGCAGTTGATTTTGATACCAACTACTACGCATTCTTCCTCCAGGACGAGTGGCGCACCTCGCCCAACTTCACCCTGACCTACGGTTTGCGTTATGACCTGCAGGCCCACGACGATCCCAAGGAGACCAATCCTCTCTACCCGGACACCGGTCAGATTCCCGACGATACCGACAACTGGGCGCCTCGCGTCGGGTTTGCCTGGGATATCGCGGGTGATGGCAAGTCGGTTGTGCGTGGTGGCGCAGGCTACTTCTACGACAACACCCCGACCCTGCTTGACGCCAATGCCATGCTGGCCAACGGCGTTCGCGTCATCCGTGTTTCTGCACGCTGTTCCTACCAGGACTGCCCGACCTATTCGGACCGATGGAACGATCTCGGTGATCTGGATTCGGTGACGCCGGATATCTTCGTTTACGACCGGGATTTCGAGAATCCGGAAACCTTCCGTGTTTCACTCGGATACGAGCGTGAAGTGATGACCGATTTCTCTCTGGGCGTTGACCTGATCTATTCGAAGACCGAGAACCTCGAGCGCAAATTCGACCAGAACGTCGGTGCCGCCACCGGTGAGTTGACGCCTGACGGCCGTCCGGTCTACGTGCCTCACTACTACAACCCGAACTATGCGGACTTCGACCAGATCATGCAGTTCACCTCCGATGCCGAAGCGAAGTACAAGGCGATCGTCCTCAAGGGTCGCAAGCGCTTTTCCAACGGCTGGATGCTGGATGCTTCCTACACCTGGTCCGAGGCTGAGGACAACGATTCCAACGAGCGTTCGGTGTCGTCGTCCAGTGCCTATCCGGAAGACCAGTTCAATCTCAACAATGACTGGGGCCCGTCGAACTTCGACGTGCAGCACAAGTTCATCATGTCCGGTTCCTACCAGTTGCCCTGGGACATGATGATCTCGGGCATCATCTACATCCGGTCGGGTTTCCCTTACACCGCTCACGACGGTCGTGACCTCAATAACGACGGATACTCCCGGAATGAGAGAGCCGTCATCGAGACCGCTCCCGGCGTGTTCTACCACTACGACCGCAACACCTTCCGGCAGCCCTACTACCGGAATATGGACCTGCGTATTTCCAAGATCTTCCGCTTCGGGCGTGACCTCGAACTGGAGATCATTGGTGAGGTCTTCAACGTCACCAACGAGGACAA
>CAYSHZ010000132.1:4897-9489 GCA_964430905.1 uncultured Thermoanaerobaculia bacterium
TGACCCAGGCCGGTGACCCGCGTGGTTATCAGTTGGGCCTCAAGTTCCGTTTCTGATTCATTGCATTTCAGATCAAACGGGGCCTTCGGGCCCCGTTTTTTTGGTTCAACATAAGCTGATGATCATCGGTTCATGCTTGAAAGACCATGTAAGATCATTGCAGGAGCATTGGGGTGTTGGGGAGATATTGGACTGATGAGAAATGAGTAACACCAAGAACTCGATACCGTCCATCTGGGCCATCGGTGGCGGCAAGGGCGGCGTGGGGAAATCCGTCATTGCAACCAATATGGCCGTGACCCTGGCACATCGGGGACTTCGAGTTGCACTGGTCGATACGGATTTTGGAGGGGGCAACCTCCACACGCTTCTGGGGGTCTCTGCTCCTCGCTGGACCCTCAGTGATTTCTTGGCCAAATCAGTTCCCAATCTCGTCGACACCTTGGGGAAGACGGGTGTTGAGAACCTCTTCCTCGTCAGTGGCGCCCGGGCCGTTTTGGACGCAGCAAACCTCAAGTATGCTCAGAAGCAGAAGGTATTGCGGCATATCAGAAAACTGCCGGCCGATGTCGTCCTTCTGGATCTTGGGGCCGGCTCCAGCTTCAACGTCCTGGACTTTTTCATTGCGGCAGACCTTGGGCTTCTGGTGGCCAAACCGGAACACACCTCGGTGGAGAATGCCTACCAGTTTCTCAAGGCGGCCTACTACCGTCGCCTGGGCCAGTCTCCGCAAACGAATCCCTTCAAGCCACTCTTCGATCGCCTGATGAAGAACCGCGAGGAGTACGGCATCAGGTCTCCCCAGGATCTCGTTCGAGTGGCGGGTCGGCTCGACCCGGCAGCCGGGAAGGCGATTGATTCGGCGCTCAATGGATTTTCACCGACGATCACGGTCAATCAGACGGAACTTCCCAACGACCGAAAACTTCCAGGCCAGATGGCCGGCGCCGTCCGGGAGTACTTTGGAATTCCGACGATCGCGGCCGTTGCGATTCCCAGCGATCGGTTGCTCGTTCGGTCCGTACGGGATCGGAGGCCGGCAGTCGAGCTTTTCCCGGGCGCGCCTTTCTCACAAGCTATTGATGAACTGGTCACCGGTCTCTTGGAGCAGATGGAGAGCAGGGATGCCGGCGCCTGATCCTCAGGATCTCGCCAGACTTGGCTTGGCGCCGGGCGCCATGCTTGGTGATGTCCACCAGGCATGGGAACGAATCCGGGAGATGTGGGCTTCCCCAACGTTGGCGACCTACGGGCTCTTGGATGACGAGGAACGGGCCGAGGTTCTTTCCCGCTTGACTGCGGCTTATGAGCGGGTGCTCGCGGCCTTTGGGATGACAGAAACCCCGGGCAGCCTGGAGATACAGAGAAAATTGGAAAGCGACACCGACCTTGAGCCGGAACCGGACCGAGACAGTGATCCGGGGGCCTACCTTCGGTTCCATCGGATGTCCAAGGACCTCACTTTGGAAACGATCGCTCGGGAAACCAGGATTCGTCCGGTCCTTCTGGGGGCTCTCGAGGTTGGTGATTTCGAGAACCTCCCCGAAAGGGTCTTCGTTCGGGGTTTCGTTATCGCCTTTTCCCAGGCCCTGGGGATTCCCGAACCTGGGGAAATGGCCCGTGTCTACTTAGAGTGGTTGGACAGCAGGAGAGCTTGAGATCCCACCTTGTCCAGGGGGACACCCCCCTGAGTCACAATAGATCACCGGTGAGAAGTGCGGGTTAGGCGATCGACTGGTAGTAGTCCATCAGGATCTTGGCGACCTCCGGTCGGGCGAACTCCTCAGGGAGCGCCTCGCCATTGGAGAGCATTTCCCGGACCTTGGTTCCCGAGAGGAAGACGAAATCCTGGGGCGTGTGGCCCTCGGGGGCCTCGCGCATCATGATCACTTTGCCCAGCATCGTCGAGAAGGCCGTGTGGTCGGCTTCAAAGACCGAAAGCTCGAGAGCGCCTTCGGGAACCTGGTCGTGGAAGATTGCCTGCGCGTCGAAGGGGCCGTAATAGTCGCCGACACCGGCGTGGTCACGGCCGACGATCAAATGGGTCGCGCCCATGTTCTGTCTGAAGACCGCGTGGAGAACGGCTTCTCGCGGGCCTGCGTAGAGCATATCGAATCCGTATCCGGTGACTTCAACGGTGTTGGGTGGGAAGTAGAGGTCGACCATCGTGCGGATGGAGGCGTCGCGAACATCGGCGGGAATGTCGCCGGGCTTGAGCTTGCCGAGCAGCATGTGGATGATGGCGCCGTCGGCGTTTTCCCTCTCCATGGCAATGCGGACCAGTTCCTCGTGGGCCCGGTGCATCGGATTGCGGGTCTGGAAAGCGACGACTTTGGACCAACCGTTGGCCTTGATCAGATCCCGGATCTGGACCGCCGTCCGGAAGGTCTCCGGGAAGTCGGTTTCGAAGTAGGAGAAGTTGAGAACCTCGATCGGCCCGGCAAGCAGCACCGCGCCCGATGAGTTGAAGGCTGCAACGCCCGGGTGGGCGGGATCCGTCGTGCCGAAGACCTGTGAGGTCATCAGTTCCATCTGCTCAGGTGAGGCGGTCTCAACCGATTCAACCGTCTGAATTGCCAGGACGGGGTTGCCGTCGACGTTGGGGTCCTTGAGAGCAATTCGCATGCCTTCCGTGATGCCGGCGGCATCTGGAACGACGTTGAGTATGGGAACGGGCCAGAAGAGGCCGTCGGTTGTCTGCATGGTTTCGGAGACGCTCAGCGCGTCGGCGAGATTCATGTATCCCTGCAGGGGGTTGAAGTAGCCTGCGCCCATCATCACCGCATTGGCTGCGGCAGCGGAGGAAACAACGATTGACTTCAATTTCTCGGCCTCTGTGATCAGTTCGGCGCGACGAGCTTCATCGGTGACGAAAAGGGGGTTGAGTTCTTCGGATCCATGGGGTTTGATCATCGGTAGTCTCCTTGCAGGTCGGTTGGCCCGAGTTGGGTCACGGGGGGGTGTTGCCGGACGCAATAAGCGCCGAGCGGCGGAGAGTGTACCCTAGATTGGGCAAAGCGGGAACCGCGGACAGGTTATGATCCAACTGGAGTGAAGAGGAAATGATTGAACGTTGTTCCTGGTGCGGCGACGATCCGCTGTACGTTCGGTATCACGACGAGGAGTGGGGTGTTCCGGTTCACGATGACCGGAAGCTGTTCGAGTTCCTCGTGCTCGAGGGGGCCCAGGCGGGCCTGTCATGGCTGACGATCTTGAGGCGGCGCGAGGGTTACGCCCGTGCGTTTGCCGGATTCGATGCCCAGCGAGTTGCTCGTTTTGGGGAGCATGATTTCGAGCGCCTGGTTGGTGATGCTTCCATCATTCGTAACAGGGCCAAGATCCGGGCAACGATCACAAATGCACGGGCATTTCTCCAGGTTCAGTATGAATTTGGTTCTTTTGACGCGTACATCTGGCGTTTCGTTGAAAATCAGCCCATTCGCAATCATTGGAAAAGGCTTGAGGATATTCCGGCAATGACCCCATTGTCCGAGACCATCAGCAAGGATCTCAAGACCAGGGGGTTTGGATTTGTCGGACCGACGATCGTCTATGCCCATATGCAGGCGACGGGCATGGTCAACGATCATCTCGTCAGTTGTTTCAGGTACGAAGAACTGTAATGCGCCCGATGCCGTCACAGATCTCCGATCAGGTGGATCCCCTTGAGGGTGCCGGGGGTCAGTGTCTTCACCATGAAATTGAGGTAGAGGACGGTGTCGTTCTCAGGGTTTTCGAGTGGTCCGGGCAGAAAGAGTCGTCGCCGCCCATGCTGTTGGTTGCCGGGTGGATAACGATCATCGACAGCTGGTTGCCGGTCCTGGCGAAGGTGACGGAGAATCGACGACTAATCTACGTCGAAAGCCGGGAAAAGGCTTCGGCCGAAATTCGCCCGGAACTGATGCACAAGGAAAGCTTCAGGGTCGAGTGTCTCGGCCGGGACATTGCAGCGGTGGCGGCGGGTGTCGGTTTGAACCTCAACGAGACCGTTATGGTCGGCAGTTCCCTCGGTGCCAATGCAATTCTGGAGGGACTCAAGCTGGGCGCCCGATGCCGGGCGGCCTTCTTGATCGGGCCGAATGCGGAGTTTGCCTTTCCCCTATGGTCGAGGTTCCTGATGCGTCTGCCACCTGAAGCCTATCGTCCGTTGGTGCCTCTGATTCTGTGGTATCTGCGCCATTTTCGTCTCGATATCAAGGCAGAACCGGAGCAGTACGAGAGGTATCGCCGGACGGCCGAGGGTGCGGATTTTGAGCGTCTGAAGTTGTCTGCCCTGGCGCTGGAGGGGTTTCGGGTGATCGAGGGTTTTGAAAACATCCTCGATCCGGTTGGTGTGGCCTTTGCCTCCACCGATCGTCTTCATGGCGAGGTCAATGCGCGACGGTTGGCGGAAGCATTGCCTCGGGGTACTGCGCTTGAATGCCCGTCAAATGCCTTCCTGCACCGACCGGAGGTTATCGGTGAGATCGATAAATATGTCAGGATGGTGTCATGAGTATCATCATTGATCGACCGGATTCTCCTCTCCCCCCTCCCCCCCTCCCCCCTCCCCCCCCCCCTCCCCCCCCCTTTTTTCCCCCCCCCCCCCCCGC
>CAYSHZ010000133.1:0-9453 GCA_964430905.1 uncultured Thermoanaerobaculia bacterium
GGTGGTATTATGCCGGCTCTTTGGAGGCACGATGACCTTGATTCGAGTGGCACACTCGCCTGATTCCGACGATGCGTTCATGTTCTACGCCCTGGCCAAGGAGTTGATCCCTACCGGAGACTACCGGTTCGAACACGTACTCTCCGACATCGAGACTCTCAACCAGGAAGCGTTCAAGGGAACGTATGAGGTTACTGCGGTGTCGATTCACGCCTACGCCTACCTTGAGGATCGATACGCGCTCTTGGGTTCCGGAGCCTCGATGGGTGACGGCTATGGACCGATTGTGGTCTCTCGCAAGAATCTCGAGCCGGCCGCGTTGAAAGAGTGTGTCGTCGGTGTCCCTGGGAAACTGACATCGGCGGCCCTGGCTCTTCAGATGTGGATGCCGGGCCTCAAGATGGCGGTGATGCCTTTTGACGCAATCGGCCCCGCCGTCATGGCCGGAGAAGTCGATGCCGGGGTCGTGATTCACGAGGGCCAGTTGACGTGGGCCGACGAGGGCCTCCACCTGGTTCAGGATCTTGGCGTGTGGTGGCAGGAAGAGAGCGACGGGTTGCCACTTCCGCTGGGTGGAAACGTCGTACGGAGGGACTTGGGAGACGCGGTCATCGGCGAGGTCTCTGTCCTGTTGAGAAAATCCATCGAGTTCTCCCTGGGACACCGGGCGCATGCCCTGGACTATGCTTTGGACTACGGTCGGGGCCTCGACCGAGACAGGGCCGATCAATTTGTCGGAATGTACGTCAATGATTTGACTGTCGACTACGGAGAGCGGGGCCGGAAGGCCATGCGATTGTTCCTCGATCGGGCGTTCGAACAGGGGTTGATTCCCAAGGTACCCCGCCTCGACTATCGCTGAGAACCAGGCTCGTTCCCATCTGGGTTCTCCGGATGGGAAGAACTACGCCTCCTCAAGACCCTCCCATAAATCCCAGAACTGCTGTGCCACCTTGTGGCGGGGGGCCAGATAGGGCAGGGGCATGGCCGCTTCGTGGCTCTCTCGGACCTTGACGGAGGCGGTGATGTAGGGTTCGAGGACCGGCAGATCTTCGTCAAGGAGGTCGTCGACCATCCGCTGTGGGAGACGGGCCCGGGCCTGAAACTGGTTGACGATGATGCCGGTGACCTCGAGTCCGGGATTGTGGTCTTCTCGGACCTCGTCGACGTCCTCGAGCAGGTTGAGGAGTGCCCGTCGGGAAAAATCGTCGCAATCGAATGGGATCAAACATCTCTCAGCCGCAATCATCGCCGACAGCGTGAAGAAGTTCATTGCAGGGGGAGTATCGAGGTAGATGGCGTCGTAGTCATCGAGTTCCTTCAATGCATCCCGAAGCTTGTAGATCTTGTGCTTGGCCTCGAGTTTGGACTGGAGGTCTTCGAGATCCCTGCTGGCCGGCATCACATGAAGGTCTTCAAACCGTGTGTGGTGGACGAAAGACTTGGTCCCGTCCTTGAAGATGCTGAAACCGAGACTCTGCTCGAAGAGGCCGGAAATGTTGGGTTTGAGCCCATCAGCCTCGTCACCCAGGAGGTAGTGGCTGGAGTTGGCCTGGGGGTCGAGATCGACGACCAGGGTCCGTTTTCCCTGGATCGCGCTGATTGCTGCCAGGTTGCAGACAATTGTGCTTTTTCCCACGCCACCTTTTTGATTGAAGACAACCCAACGCATTCCGAACCTCCTCGAAGGCTATGGACCCTGTGTGCCGGTCCGACGCCCAGGCCAAGGTACACGGAATGCCGCACTGCGTCAAGACTTGCTGAGGGCTCCAGGGAAGGTATTTGGTCCTGCAGCACCGCCGCATACGGCGTAAACTGGATCGATGGATAGATCGGGATCTTCAAGCGCACGGCGAAGGCCGGCCCGACGGGGCCCAACGGCTCTTTCCTGGGTCGTTGGGTTTGTGGTGATCCTGGTTCTTGTCCTGGTCGCGACCCGGTCCGGGGAGGAGGCGTCACCGTCTGTCATTCCGACGCCGACGATTCTTCCGGCCGAGAGTCCGACACCGACGTTGTTGCCGACTCCCACGCCATTGCCGACTGCAACGCCCGTCGTGCTGCCGGGACCGCCTTCGACTCCAACCCCAACGCCTACACCGACGCTGATTCCTTTGCCCACTCGACGTCCTCGAAGGGCCAAGGCTGATTCGCCGACGTGCGTCGGCTTCAGCTGGATGATCACGGCGAATACGCCAAGCCTGGGTCATAATTTCCTCGAGATCGAGATTACAAATCGGTGTTCCCGGGATCTCGAACCGGATGACCTCTGGTTCACAGTATCCGGATGGCGGGACGGCGGTCTGGTCCAGACGGCCCGAGGCAAGCCTTTTGACCGGGTGGCCCGAGGTCGATCGGTGACTCTGGCCCTCGATTTGCCGGGGTCGGTCGATTGGTATGACGAGATCGTGGTTGAGTGGGACGGTTGGTAGGGTCCGAGGTACCATATCGAGCAGAACGAGGAGGTTCCATGCTGTCTGATATTTCCCCTGCCGAGCTGAGCGAGTTGGTGACGCGGGTTTTTGCTCCTACCTCAAGCGACAGGGCCCTGGCCATTCTGGTCGATCTTCCGGACGAGGTGCTGGCCGACAACGAGGCGTGGCGGGTCCGGCGCCGGATGGCGGCCACATGGGCGGTGGCCCTGGACGAGGCGCGGGAGATACACGGTCTGGACGTTTCGCTGGTGCTCTACCGCAACGCACGGGCCAACAATGCCGATCTGCCCGAGGACGCCATGATCTGGGATCCGAGAAGAACTCTGCCCGAGACCATGGAGGAGACGGCAGGCATCGTGCAGACGTCGATGAAGACCGTATTGACGGATCACCAACTCCTCCTCGCTCCGACGGAACTGTCGGCGACTGCTCCTCTCAAGATGCTTTGCCCGGTCTATGGTTGCCGGGCGGCAACGATGCCGGGATTCTCGCCGGAGATGGTGCCGGCGTTGCGTCTGGACTACACCGAGGTCAACCGCAGAGTGATGATCCTCAAGGAGTACCTGGATCGAGCGATTGGGGCCGATTGCGTCTTCGATGTCTCGGGTATGGGGACCTTCAAGTTGCATCTCGACCTTCGTCACCGTTGTGGACATGCCTCCGGAGGGATGCTGCCCCAGCCGGGGATGGCTGGGAATCTCCCTTCGGGTGAGGCCTACATCGTGCCCTACGAGGGGGAAATCCAGGAAGATCCCAGCTCCAGTGAGGGGGTGCTCCCGGTGCAACTGGAGGGTGAGATCGTTCTCTACCGGATCGAGCGTAACAAGGCCGTGGAAGTCCTCAGCACAGGTCCGGTTTCCCGAAAGGAAGGCGTGCTGATCTCGACTGAGCCTGCATATGCCAATCTTGCCGAGCTGGGTCTTGGCGTCTTGGCGGCGTTCGGCGTAAGGCCGGTCGGTGAGGTATTACTTGACGAGAAGCTGGGACTTCACATCGCCTTCGGCCGGAGTGAGCATTTCGGCGGACAGATCGGGCCGGACCAGTTCTCGAGCCCCGGGGCGGTGACCCATCAGGACAGGGTCTATATCGAGGAACTCCAGCCAGGAGTTCGACCGGCGAGAGTTGACCTTTCGATGGAGGCCGGAGAAAGATTGCCCCTGATGAGGAATGGACGGTATGTGATTGATTCTTTGGAGAGTTGAAAAAGGGGAACCGGTCGATGGGAACAGGTGTTCAGTCGATTGTGGCGGAGTCTCACCCGATTAACGCCCCAATAAACAGGGTCATGACAAAGAGGGCGCCGACGGCCAGGGGGAAGAGAATTTGGTGACTGGGATGGTCTGTGGTCTTGGGCTGAACGTCTCGCATGGTGTCTCCTGCCTCGGCGGTTGGGAAGCCGATGCCCTGTGCGGGCGATTGTAGGCGAGTTGCCGATCATTCGCCATACCGATATTCTGGGTGACCCTCCCGGTATTGAGTGGGCAAGACTAAGGAAATTCCGTGGCAGATTGTGGCAGAATTGTGGCGAATCAACGATGGAGGTTCTCAGATGCTCCCGGTTCTTGACAATGATGCTTTGAGGGAAGCTGATCGCCACACGATCGAGGACCTTGGTGTACTCGGTCTGATCTTGATGGAGAACGCCGCGACGGGCTTGGTTGATGTTCTCAGAGAGGCGTGGCCGGAAGCTCGAAGGGTGTTGATTCTCTGTGGACGGGGAAACAACGGTGGTGATGGTTTGGCTGCGGCACGGCACCTGGCCAACGGGGGGCACCAAGTTGATCTTGTTCTGCTTGCCGATCCGGATTCACTGTCGGGGGACGCCCGTGCCAACCTGAAACTGGCGCTATCATTCGGGCTGAACCTCACGGTACTTGACGGCGATGACCTTGGAGTCCTCGAAGAGAAGCTCCTGGGTCCAGCTTCCCCGGACGTTGTGGTCGACGCCCTGCTGGGAACCGGATTGGACCGACCGCTCGCTGGCCGACTGGCCCGGGTTGTGGACATGATCAACCGGTGTCCTGCACCCGTCATTGCGGCGGATATTCCAACCGGATTGAATGGATCGGCCCCGCACATTCCGGGTCCATCGGTCGACGCTGATGTCTGTGTGACTTTCGCTGCACTGATGCCCTGTCATTGCCTTCCGCCGGCCTGTGAAGCCTGTGGAGACGTCGTAGTGGTTGATATTGGGATTCCTCCGAGTGCTCTGGAGAACGGCACCACAACGTGGTGGATTGAGGCCGATGATGTCGGTCTTCTCCTGCCGGACCGATCGGCCGGCGGACACAAGGGATCGTTCGGACATCTTCTCGTCGTTGCCGGTGCTCGGGGCCGGGGCGGGGCCGCGTCGATGGCTGCCCGGGCTGCGGTCGTTGGAGGAGCCGGTCTGGTCACTGTAGCTGTACCTTCTCCCACCCTTCCGGTGGTGGACGCCGCCTGTCTCGAAGCGATGACGCTTGAACTTCCGGCCGACGACGCGGGAGAAGCCTCTGGCCCAGGGGGTCTGGAAAGTGTGTTTGGGCGAATGACGGCTCTTGCGGTGGGACCGGGTCTGGGAACAGGAGCGGGAGCGAACGAGGTTCTCAACCTGGTTCTGCGGGAGTGGCACGGGCCGCTGGTTCTCGACGCGGACGCTCTCAACATGCTTGCGGGCTCTCTCGATCGGTTGACCAAAAGGAAGGGCCCCACGGATATGACGCCGCACCCCGGTGAACTGGGGCGGCGGTTGGGGAGGCCGACCATTGATGTGGTCACTGACCGGATGGGTGCAGCCCGGGAAGCGGCTCGGCTGTCCGGTGCTGTTGTCGTTGCGAAGGGATTCCGGACGATCATCGCCGACCCGGAAGGCCGCGTGTGGATCGATCCGACGGGGGACCAACATCTGGCCACCGGGGGATCCGGGGATGTCCTGACCGGTCTGATCGGTGCCTTGATGGCGCAGGATCTGGAGCCCGTTCGTTCCTCGATCGTCGGCTGCTGGCTCCACGGTCGAGCGGGGGAGTTGGGGGCCGAAACGTGGCCGGCAGCGGTTCCGGCCGCTGAACTTCCTTCATGGGTGGCCTCGGCCTGGGCCGAGATGACCGAGCTCGGGTGATTGATGGCAGCCTCCGAGATATTTCTGACATCCAACGCTTCGGAGACCGAAGACTGCGGTGAGCTTCTTGCGAAAAGACTCGACCCGGGGGATTTGGTTCTCCTTGAGGGTGACCTTGCTGCGGGAAAGACAACATTCGTGCGAGGTCTGCTCCGCGGTCTCGGGGGTGATCCCCGTGATGCCGGCTCGCCGACATTTGTCGTGGTGCAGTCCTACAGGTGCTCGGGCCCGGTCTCGGAGTTACACCATGTCGACCTCTATCGGTTGCCGGATTCGCCGGATGCTCTTCGAGAAGTCGGATTGGAAGAGGTTCTTGCGGACGAGAGGGGGGTCGTCGCGGTGGAGTGGCCCCGGACCGCCCTGGAGGTGTTTGTCGTGAGCGGGGCGCCTCGTTGGAGGGTCGTCCTGGCTCGGGAAGACGACGAAAGCCGGAAGATCGAGATTGTCCGGCAATGACGTTTTTGTTCTGTCTGGATTTGAGATGTGCTCTGGGTGCAGTTGGGAGATGAGTGGTGGATGATTTGAGGTACTTCTTCGAGATGATCGTCGGTTCCGTGACCGGTTTTGAAGTCCTTGGGAATCCGCTGGTTGGGGCGGGTGTCACCGCCGGTATTCTTGTCGTGGCCCTGATAGTGATTCGCCTGTTGCGAGGTTTCTTCACAGGGGTTGAAGATAGGATCAATGACCGGAAGGACTCCTTCAGGGGGTTTCACCTTCAGGAGCAGGAGATACTGTCCGGACACGACGTTGCAGGATTTCTTGTCCTGGTGGTTCAGGGTCTCAAGCTGATTGTGACGGTCATTATTGTATTGAATACGGTGGCCATTGGTTGTCGTATGTTTCGATGGACGGAGCATATTTATCGGGGCGCGGTGAACCTGATCGTCGAGATCCTTGAGAACTTGGGGGGGAAACTGGTTTCATTCATCCCCAATCTTCTGGTTATCATCATTATTGGAACGGTGGTGTGGTACCTGCTCCGCCTGATTCATCTGGTTTTCGATGGGATCGGGTCGGGGCGTATCCGGATTCGGGGCTTTTACCCCGAGTGGGCGATTCCGACATTCAATATTGTCAGGTTGTTGATTATAGTCTTCGCAATTGTCGTCATCTTTCCATACCTTCCAGGTGCGAATTCACCGGCATTCCGGGGTGTCTCGATCTTTCTTGGCGTACTGGTTTCTCTGGGGTCGACCAGCGCGGTGGGGAACGTTGTTGCCGGCGTTGTTCTGATCTATATGAGAGCCTTCAAACTGGGGGATCGGGTTCGGATCTCGGAAATCGAGGGCATCGTTGTCGAGCGGAGCCTGTTTGTTACTCGAATTCGGACGCCCAAGAATGTCGAGGTGGCCATTCCCAACGCCAAGGTCATGGCAGATCACATCGTCAACTTCAACGCCCAGGCACGGAAGAAGGGCCTGATTCACCATACGACCCTGTCGATCGGATACGATGTTGACTGGAGGCAGGTTCGTGATCTGCTGATGGTGGCTGCCCTCCAGACGGAGGGTGTTTCCGAGATACCGCAGCCCTTCGTGCGGCAGCTGGAACTGGGAGATTTTTCGGTCGTCTACGAGCTCAATGTTACGATCCACCAGCCCCACCTTCTGCCGAAGATTACGTCGGATCTCCACGCCAATATTCTTGATGCCTTCAACCAGAACGGAGTCGAAATCATGTCGCCGGAATTCGCCGCATTGAGAGACGGAAACTCCGTGGCTATTCCCGAGACACATCGGCCGGAGGGGTGAGAAGGGTTCCTCCCCCTACGACGGCAGCTTGAAGGCTTCGAGAATCTTCTCGGCGGCGGCGGAGGCTGTTGTTGTGCCTCGGAGGACATCAGATTCCAGCGCCTCAATCTGGGATGCGACATTGGGGTGTGTACGAACGGCCTCCATCAGGGCTTCGTCGACCATGGACCACATCCACTGGATGCGTTGCCGACTCCGTCGTTTGTCGAGAAGATCGTATTGTTCCAGGGTCATTCGGTGCTCCTCGAACACCTTCCATACGTCATTCAGTCCATCGCCGGTCAATGCGGAACAGGTGAGGACCCGTGGATCCCAATGTCCGTTGTCTGGGGGTCTGAAGAGGTGGAATACCTGTTCGTACTGAGCTCTGGCGGCGTCGGCGGCGGTGACGTTGTTGCCATCGGCCTTGTTGACGGCAACGATGTCGGCCAGTTCCAGGATACCTCTCTTGATGCCCTGGAGCTCATCACCGGCTCCGGCGAGGACCAGGACAAGGTAGGAATCTACGATTTCTGCGACCAGGGTTTCCGACTGTCCGACTCCGACCGTTTCCACCAGGATGACGTCGAACCCGGCAGCTTCACATACCAGAATCGTTTCGCGGGTCTTCCTGCCGACACCTCCAAGTGATCCTCCTGTCGGCGAGGGCCGAATAAAGGCGGCGTCCCGGGCGGACAACTGTTCCATCCGTGTCTTGTCACCGAGGATCGAGCCCTTGGTGCGGGTGGATGACGGATCGACCGCCAGCACCGCCACCCTGTGGCCCTCCTCGACAAGGTGCACGCCAAGGGCCTCGATGAAGGTGCTCTTGCCCGCACCGGGAACACCGGAGATTCCGATTCGATGAGCGCCTCCGGTGTCGGGAAGCAGGGTCTTCAAGAGTTCCTGGGCCTGCCTTCGGTGGTCAGTATTGTTTGATTCCACGAGGGTTATGGCCCGACCGAGGATTGCACGATCCCGATTTCGAATGCCTTCGATATAGTCTCTGGTCGTCAGTTGAGGCCTCTTCATCCTCGTCAACATAGCATGAGTTCAGTGCGACGCAGCCCCAAGCGCACGGTTCAATTCATCGAGGCCGAAGGGCTTGGCTATGGCTGCCCTGAATCCATGGGTTTCGAAGTCGGACATCACCGTGTCGTGTGAGTATCCACTGGAGACAATCGCGCAGGCGGAAGGATCGATCTCCTTGATTCTGCGAAGAGCCTCCGTACCACCGATTCCACCTGGAATTGTTAGGTCCAGGATGAGAACATCGATCGGTTGACCACCCGTCCGACTCTCTTCAAAGAGACGGACGGCCTCCGCACCGTTGTCGGCCAGGACAACGGTGTGGCCCAGATATGCCAACATTTTTTTTCCGATGTTCAAGACGTTGGGATCATCATCCATCAGGAGGACAGTCATCGATGGGGATGCAGGATCCTGGGTTTCGGACGCTGCCGCTTGTGTTGAGGATTCGATGGCCGGCAGGAAGATCGAGAACGAGGTTCCTCGGCCGGGTTTCGATTCAACATGAATCCTTCCCCGGTGCTTGGTGATGATCGAATGAACGACGGCCAGACCGAGGCCGCTGCCTTCGGATTTCGTCGAGAAGTAGGGATCAAAGACCTTCTCAATGATCGAGTCGGGAATTCCGATGCCGGAGTCCGAAAAACGGATCTTGACGTAGGGTCCGACGGGAAGACCGGGAAACGTCTCCTGGATGATATCGCCAACGTTGGCACAGGAAATCTTGATTTGCCCCGCACCGGACATTGCCTGGGAAGCGTTGAGAGCCAGATTCTGCATCACCTGTCCCATTTGACCGGTATCGACCTCGACCAGCCAGAGATCCTCGGGAATAGAAAATTCGCTGATCGTTGAGGTCCCATGAAGAACAAAATCGACCGACTGACGGATCAATTCTCCCAGGGATGCCGTCTCGCGAACCGGATCGCCTCCCCGGGCGAAGGTCAAGAGTTGACGTGTCAGATCCCGTGCTCTCAGGGAGGCCTTCTCTGCCTCTTCGAGAAGGTGTCGACACTCGTGATCGGAGGGGGTCATCCGTTTGGCCAGGTCGAGGTTTCCCAGGATGGCCACCAGGATATTGTTGAAATCATGGGCGATACCACCGGCCAGTACACCAACGGACTCCAGTTTCCGGATCTTCAGCATCTCCTCTTCGCTCTTGAGG
>CAYSHZ010000134.1:0-9438 GCA_964430905.1 uncultured Thermoanaerobaculia bacterium
GCATCAGCATCAGGGTGAAGACCGGACGACGGATGGCAATTCCGGAGAGGTTCATAAGTGACTCGCCTTCGGAGCCTCAGAGGAGAGCGCTCCCGGAAGCAGCCGAGCGCCGAGAGGCGGCCCCTGCCAACAGCGAATAGCTGAGAGCTGAGAGCTACTGACCCCTGACAACTGAGAGCTTAGGCACTTGCAAAATTCAGGGAAACCCGGGCGGGGATAAACCCCGCCCCTACGTTTTTCTTTGTAGGGGAGGGGTTTATCCCCTCCCTTGTTGAGACTCTTCGGGTATATCGGCCCGTCGAAGGCGCCAAAGCCGAGAGCTGACAGCTGACAGCTGACAGCTGAGAGCCGCCGACAGCTGATGGCCGACAGCTGACAGCTCCTCATTGCACTACCTCGACCGGGAGATCACGCGACAGTCCGGCGATGCTGGAGATGACCTTCTCGCCGGGGTCGAGGCCCGAGACGATCTCGATCATCCCGTCGTCCCGCAGACCGGTCTGAATGCGTCTGACCGCAATCCGGCCGTCCTGGACCAGGTAGATCTTGGGTGTGTCGGAGGTCAGAACGGCTCCCACGGGCAACCAGAGACTCTGGACGGCCTCGGGAGACTCCAGGGTGACGTTGGCGAAGAGTCCAGGATTGAGACCCGCGGCCGGGGCCGTCCCAACGACCTCGAACGATCGACTGGACTCCTGGACAACCGGGTCGATCGAGTAGAGCCTGGCCCGCCGGGGCTTCTCGCCGGGGTTGACCGTGAAGTCGAATCCGTCCAGGCCCTGCAGGGCAGTGACCCAGTGGGAGGGAACCCGGGCAACAATCTTGACCTTGCCTCCGACAGCCATCTCCAGCATGGCTTGGCCGACATCGGCCCACTGGCCCGCGACGACCATCCGGCCGGTGATGGCGCCCGCCGAGGGGGCCCTGATGATCGAGACCTCAAAGTCATGTTGGGCGAGGTCACGGGTGGCGACGGCTTCCAACAGTGCGGCGGCCGCCAGGTTGTGGCGGGCCTGTGCCTGGTCGAAGGCTGCCTGGGGGATCGTCTTGTCAGAGACCAGATCCTGCTTGCGTTCCAGTTCGCGACGGGCCAGGTCCAGATCTGCCTTGGCCGCCTGAACCCGTGCTTCGGCCTGGCGAAGCCTGAGCTCGAAGGTTCTGCGATCCATCGAGAAGAGAGCCTCGCCTTTGGAAACCGTGTCACCGACCTCAACGTTGACCTTCTCGACCCTTCCGGCGACTTCCGAGGAAATTTGGACGGTGTCGAATGCCCTGACTTCGCCGACCAGGGCGACCGTTGGGCGCTCTTCCCTGATCTCGGGCTCAATCTCGCTGACGGTCCTGGGTTCGAGGTTGCGATCGAGTTTCTCCCGCGCGATGGCAGGATCTTCGGAATTGTCCGAATGGCAGGCCGCAAGGCCCAGGGTCAGCAGAAGGACTGGGAATACTGATGATCGCACTGTGTCACTCCTCAGAAGCTGTCTTGGCCGAGAGGACGGCCATGGGGTCAAGATCCGGCAGGGGGCTGAGACCCACGGCATGGCGCAGGGCAATGGCCTGGTATTCACGCTGTGCCGCGGCGATGATCGCCGCCGTCTGGGCATCGGTTTGTTCGGTCGTCGTTGTAAGGAGGTCGGTTGCGCTGCTTTCTCCGACCCGGTAGGCCCGATCGACCTGGCGGTAGGCTTCCCTGGCGGCCTCGACCCGTTCAGTTGCTGCTTCGTCGGCCGCGACGGCCGCCCGGTGACCAATCGCTGCGGCATCGACCTGGTCGGCAATGCCTCGGTAGATTTCGCGTTTCAGAAACTCGACCTGACGGAGATCTTCCCGGGCCTCGGCGACCCTTGCGGCTGTCCGGCCCCCGTCATAGACCGGGATTGTTGCGGTCAGGGCAATAGAGGTCCAATCCTTCGATGGGAAAACCGCTTTTTGGCTGAAGTACTGGGCATGAGCGGAGACCTCGGGCAGCCATCCTCCCTTTTCGATCTTGATCATCAGACCGGCCGCCTGCAACTGGTGTTCCAGGGTTGCTACCTCCAGGCGAGTCACCATGGCCTGATCAACGAGACTGTCGTCACTTCCCTTTGGAGCCGGCACGTGGCGCAGTGGCGCCAAGCTTTCTATGTCTTCTGTACCCGTCAGCCGTTCGAGGCGTCTCAGTGACAGCGCAGCATCGCCCTGGGCCACAACCAGGCGTTGGTGGGCTGCGGCCCGTTCGGATCGCCATCGGGCCACGTCGGCTGCGGCGGTCTCTCCAACCTCGAAACGCCGTTTGGCTACCGTCAACTGGCTTTCGACCTGTTCGAGGTTGGATTGGGCCACCTCGACCCTTTGGGCGTCCGCCGTCGCCGTCAGAAAAGCGGCGGCAACCTCAAGCACCAGATTGTTGGCGGCGGTCGTTCTCTCGAGCAGGGCCTGGTCGCGCTGGAGCAGGGCGACATCCCGGGCCCGCCAATCGCGAAGACCCGAGAACAATTGCTGCTGAATGTCGGCGCTCCATCCCCAGTCATTGGAGGGCCGAATGACGAAGGACTCGGTCGGTGAGAGGTCCAGGGTGGCCTCGTCTCCATACCAGGTCGTCGTTCCGTTGAGGTCCAGGGTGGGCATCAGGACCGACCGGGCCAACCGGACCCTGGCCTCGGCCCGGCGGACATTGCTGTCCGTACGATCGATGCTCTCGTGGGTCAGGAGGGCACTCTCGGCGAGATCGCGGAGACTCTCCCCGAGAACGGGCCCACTGCCCATCAGGCAGATGCCCAGAGTGATCAAGATCATTCGTGTTGTTCTGCAGGCCATACGGTCTCCTCGCTGAATGCAAAATACGTACGACCGCGGGAGAGGTTGCGGCCGGGCGGGTTGTAGCTTCCTTCCCGCTCCGAGACGGCATCATACGGGACTCCGGGCCCAACCGGAAACGGGCAGGAGATATTTCATGAGCACAAATAGAATTGGAAGCAATTATACTGTCACGGTGGTGGGGGGGAAGTTCTTCAGGTATAGCTTAGAACTTGCTGTGGTGAGTTTGGCGTTGGTGATCCCGGGTCTCATCGGCTGTGGTTCAGATGAAGGTGTCATCCTCGATCTCAGGGAGGAAGCGGCGAGGGTTCGGCAACCATCTGTGACTCTGAGGTTTGACGCCGAGAAACTGCGCACATCCGGTGGTCAATGGTGGAAGGTTGAGCGGCCGAAGACCGGAGAGCCTTTTGTGTGGGCGGGCTCAAAGAGTGTTTCCCTCGATATCGATCTGGACGGGGGACGACCCTTCGAATTGTCTTTCAGGTGCAGACCCTACTCGTGGCCTGGTGAATCGGTTCAGGAAGTTGGGGTGGTGCTGAATGATGTGGTGATGACGACACTCGAGCTCAGACCGGGGATGGAAACCTACAGTGTTTCTTTGCCGGCGAGACAGATTGCCCACGGCTCGAATCGCTTGGAGTTCCGGTTTGATCACGTCGGTCGACCGATGGACTGCGAGGAGGGAAGCGTCGATCGCCGTACCCTGGCTGTTGCGTTCGAATTTTTGGCCCTCGACGCCGGAACGACTCGTGGATCATCGAAGGTTTGGTCTTGGGTTTCCAGATGGACCGAGCCCGCTCTTGTAACATTCGTTGGAAACCCGACTGTTGTTTCCACTCGAGCGGCACGCGGTTCTTTTCTGGATCTCGAGGCAAAAGCCGGGGTTGGCCCCGTCCAGGCCGAGGCGTGGGTCCGCATCGGTGATCGTCCGAAGATCGAGGTGGCCGGCGAGCGACTGGAAGAAGGTGCTGTGGGGAGGTGGCGGGTTGATCTCTCCGAGTTTGCCGGTTATGTGGTGGCGATCGGTCTGGGCGCCGTCTCCACCGAAGGTGCCCCGCCCGGGGCTGCGGTCGAGTGGACCAGGGCCGAAGTCGTCAGTCCTCCCGGAGTGCCGGTGAAACCCAGCAACGTGATTCTGATTGTCGTCGATACCTTGAGACCTGATTACCTGTCCGTTTTCGGGGGCCCGGCAAGATCACCCCATATCGACGACTTGATGATGAGAGGAGCCCGCTTCCCCAGGGCCCACTCCCACATTCCCATCACGGGTCCGAGCCATTCCTCAATCTTTACCTCGATGTTGCCCTCCCAACACGGGGTCCACAACAACGCCCAGGTACTCTCTCAAGACGTGACGACCATGGCGGAGATCTTCAAGGATGCCGGCTACACGACCGCTGCGTTCGTCAGCCTGGGGGTGCTCAAGGGCCGCTTTGGTTTTTCCCAGGGGTTTGACCACTATGACGATGATTTTCAGGGCGATTGGATGAGGAATGCCGAGCAGGTCAACCAAGTGGTCTTCCCCTGGATCGAAAACAGGGATGGCGAACCCTTTTTCTTGTGGGTTCACTACAGTGATCCCCACGAGCCCTACGCGCCTCCCAACCGGAACTACCCCGGTGTTCGACTGATGGTCGGTGAGACCGAGGTCGGCCGTATCGAGGCCAACGGACGGGGTTCCCGGGTGGAGTTTGATGTGCCGCCGGGCTCGAGCCTTCTTCGATTGGTGGCCGATGAGGAAGATGTCGGCATCCGCTATCGGTTTGTTCATTTTGCTTTTTCCGGCAAGGCTGTGGATTTTCGGTTAGGGGATGGATGGGATGCTGAGGCGAGGCGCTTCGGTTCCCCGGTATTCAACTCCACCCTTCCCGCCTCGCTCAGACTGGAAAACAGCATGTCCGAGTCCGTTCGCACAGCCTTCAACCTGACCTGCAAGGAGGTTCTGCCGGTCTCCGAGATTCGAAATCGGTACGTGGCGGAGATCGAATACCTCGATTTCCGCATTGGTGAGCTGTTGGGTACTCTCGAAAAACGGGGTTTTCTGGAGGATAGCCTGCTCATTTTCGTCGGTGACCACGGGGAAGGCTTGGGCGACCACAACCACATTGGCCATATCTCGCAGCTCTATGACACGTTGATCCGTGTGCCCTTGAGCTTTTCCTACCCGGGCCACATCAAGGCCGGGACCGTGGTTGATCGGAGAGTAGGCCTGATTGATCTCCTTCCGACAGCGCTTGACGCTGTCGGTATCGCCATTCCGCGGGGTCTCCACGGGCGGAGTCTGATGCCGGACATCGAAGGACGGGGAGAGGCGGAAGGGCCACCGGTGATCGCAATGACCTTCAGACCGGAAGCAGCCTCCGACAAGAGAGCGATCATCCTGGATGATTCCAAGTACATCCACTCACTCAGTGACCGCGAGTGGGAAGAGCTTTACGATCTCGAAAACGATCCCACAGAGAGTACCGATCTGGCAGGCACCGAGACCGGCAGGCTCAATCACCTGAGGGAGGAGCTTCTGAAGCGCTTGTTGCAGACAAGCGGAAGCACCGTCGAGAATGCCGATCTCACGGACGAGGACCGCGCGAGGTTGAGGGAGCTGGGGTACATCCATTAACCGGTTCCCGGCTGAAAACGGCCCTTTTCCGAAATCTCTTCGTCAATCTACGGGTTTGCTTGTGCGACGTACGGGGAGTACCCACGCTGGTCGCTCCGCGACCTCCACGGCTTCGCCGTGACCGCCCTCCGGTCGGTGCGCGATGTCCCAAACTCCGCGCAAAGAATGATTTCCTCGATATTTACGAAAAACTGCTCGTTTTCGCCTCGGGAACCGCTCAGTCCCCGCCCGGACTTTCCGGATAGGGATTATCCGGTTCAGTGCAGTCATCGATCGGGGTTATCCTTTGATGACTACCTGGCCTCCCATGTGGGAAACCGGCTGGGGGTCCAGGGCGCCCCGGCAGCCTCAAGGGTGTTCTCGAGGGGTTGGAGTCGTCCTTCGATCAACTGCCGGAGCCTCGGCAGCAGGCGGCCAATGGCTTCCCCTGCCCATGTCAGAGAATCTCGGTTGATCTGGGTCGGGGCAGAGGTGACGTACCACTGGTCGCCCACGACGCCCTCGACGCGAGAGAGGATCGACGGTGCGACGGCGAAGTTGCGCCGGGCGGCCGAGCCGTCACCCCTCAGCTCGATGTTGATCGTTTCCAGTTCGCCCTCGATGTCCGTGATTTCCTTGAGGAGCCCCGGATCGGCGTTGGGTGTTTCCAGGACGGCCTGCCGGAGGTGGTTGATGCGGTTCCTGGTCTCGGAGACGATTTCAACTGCCGCGTGGACCACGCGCTGCAGTTCGGCGGCTTCCAGCCGGAATTTCTGGACCGCCACGCGGTCCTTGGCCGGGAAGGTTGCAAGATCGAGAGGCTTGACGGTGAAGGTCTCCGGACCGGCCAAGCTTTGCATCTCACCGTCGATCAGACTCAACAGAGAGACCGTGTAGTCCCCGGGCAGGGCCAGCGGCCCGCGGGGTGGCGGCCCCCAGGGCGAGATTTCCGGCGGGTTCAGATCGATCGGGGTCGTTGCCGGCAGTCTGAGATCCCAGGTTACCCGGTGAAGCCCCTTGGTGCGGGGACCTTCGATCCGTCGAATGACGGCGCCGCTTGCATCCTGGACCGTCAGGATGACGGCCGGATCGTGCTCGGTGTCCTCGGCCCTCAGTTGGTCGAGAGAGGCATATTCCAGGGCGGTCTTGTTTTCCAGGGCCTTTTCCTCGGCCTCAAGGCGCTGTTCCTGGCGGTTTTTGAGGCCCTCGGCCAGGTTATAGGTGAAGACTGCGCCGAAGGGCGGGTTGGGCGCCACGAAGAAACCGTCCCCCTGGAAGGACTTGTTGAGTGACGGCAGTCCCAGTCTGGACGTTTCGATGTAGACCCAGGGGTCCTTGACGTCGAAGAGGTGGGCCTGGGCTTTCAGGGTCTTTTCGTCGGCCGTTCTCAGGGGCGAGTAGTCGTCGAGGATATAGAAGCCCCGGCCGAAGGTTGCCAGCACGAGATCGTTCTCCCTGCGCTGGACGGCGATGTCGCGAATGGCAACGGTCGGCAGATTGCCCTTGAGTTGGATCCAGTCGCCGCCGCCGTTTCTGCTGAAGAACAGGCCATATTCGGTGCCGGCGAAGAGGAGCTGTGAGACCTCGTGGTCCTCGACCAGGGCCCAGACCATGCCCTTTGACGGGAGGTTCCCGGCGATGGATGTCCAGGTCTTTCCGCGGTCGGTGCTCTTGAGGACGTAGGGCTTGAAATCGCCGTCCTTGTGGGCGTCGAAGGTGGCGAAGACGGTGTCGGCATCGTGAATCGAGGCCTCCAGCCGGGCGACGTAGGTGTTCTCGGGGATACCGGGGAAGGACTTCTCGGTACGCCAGTTTTCGCCGTCGTCTGAACTGATCCAGATCAGTCCGTCATCTGTGCCGACGTAGAGCAGGCCCTCGACCAGGGGCGATTCCGACAGGGCGACTGCGTTGCCGAAGGTCGAGGTCGAGTTTGACTTGGCGACGGCGTCGGGCCCCCAGATCCTGCCCATGACCTCGAGGGTGTCTCGGTCGACACCCCGATGAAGCACCGGAGAAACAGTCGACCAGGAGTTGCCGCGGTCATCGGAGCGGAAGAGCCGGGAAGCGGCGAAATAGAGCCGCGTGTGGGAATGGGGGCTGATGATCAGGGGCGCATCCCAGTTCCATCGCCACGGCTCTTCACCGGGTGGCGCCTGTGGCTGGATGTTGACGATCTCTCCGGATCGACGGTCGTGGCGAACCAGGCCGCCATACTGCCACTCGGAATAGACGATCATCGGATCCTCGGGATCGACGCGGGTCTGGAAGCCATCGCCGAAGACGGTGACGAACCAGTCCTCGTTGCCGATGCCTGTGGGAGAGCGCGTTCGGGAGGGCCCGCCGAGGGTGGCGTTGTCCTGGGTGCCGCCGTAGACGAAGTAGAAGGGCTCGGCATTGTCGATGCCGACACGGTAGAACTGGGTGACGGGCAGATTGGCCTTGAAGGTGTAGGTAGCAGCGCCGTCCCAGCTCTCGTAGATGCCGCCGTCGCAACCGACCAGGAGATGTTTGGGATTGGCGGGATCGATCCACATCGCGTGGTCATCGACGTGGCGGAAGGCAGAGCCGATCTTCGAAAAGGTCTTCCCGCCGTCGGTGGTCACCCGCATCCAGGTTTCCAGCGAGTAGACGCGGTCGACGTCGGTGGGATCGGCGACAATCTCGTTGTAGTACTGGGGACTGCCGGAGACGTGGTCGGACTGTCTGGTCCAGCTCTCACCGCGGTCATCCGAACGGTAGAATCCGCCCTCGTCGCGAACGGCCTCGACAATGGCATAGACGACGTCGGGATCGGCGGGCGACACGGCCAGCCCGATGCGTCCCAGATCCGTGGAGGGGAGCCCCTTGTTGATCTTGCGCCAGGTGAGGCCCGCGTCGGTCGATTTGTAGATGGTGGACTCGGGGCCGCCGTTGATCAGGGTCCAGGTCCGTCGTCGCCTCTGGTAGGCGCTCGCGTAGATGACATCGGCATTCCTGGGATCGAGGTGGACCTCGTTGACACCGGTATTGTCGGAGATCTCCAGCACCCGGTTCCAGGTGGCGCCGCCATCGGCCGTTTTGTAGAGGCCCCGGTCGCCGCCCGAGTTCCACAGTGGTCCCTGGGCCGCGACGTAGACAACGTCGGTGTCTCGGGGATCAATGGCGATCATGCCGATGTGCTGGGAGTCCTTGAGGCCGACATTGGTCCAGCTCTGGCCGCCGTCGAGGCTCTTGTAGACACCGTCGCCGAAGGAGACCGAGCGCTGGGAGTTGTTCTCCCCGGTGCCGACCCAGATGACGTCCGGATTCGAGGGATCGATTTCGACGCAGCCGATGGAGGAGGACCCCTCGCCATCGAAGACCGGCGTCCAGGTGGCGCCGTAGTTGTTGGTCTTCCAGACACCTCCCGAGGCGGTCGCCACGAAGAAGCGGCTGGGATTGCCGGAGTCGACCGCAAAATCGATGATACGTCCCGAAGAAATGGCCGGGCCGATGCCTCGAAGCTCGAGACCGGCAAAGGTCGATGCCGACATCGGACCCTCGTCGGCCTTGGCCGTGTCGGTTTTCGCACCCCAAACGGGTGAGGTCAGAATCATTGCGAGAACGAGAAAAATGGCAGCAGTGCGCATGGGCGCCTCCCTGGTCGGCATCATACAGGGGTTCGATCCGCAGGCGACGTCCCGATTTTTCACCACAGAGACTCGGAGAACAGCAGGGGCACAGAGAAAGACGAGAAAACGCAGAGGCGCAGAGACGCAAGGGGGGGTGGGCGCTTCGCGCCACACCGGGCTTGGGTCTGTCGTAGGGGCTTGAGGGGGTGGTTTGCGGATGCGGCCGGGGCAGTGGTCGGCGTCAGAAAACGGGGACAGAAATCAGCCTCAGATGGCAGGTGCAGCGCCAGGTTCAGCGTCAGACGGCAGGAACGGCGTCGGCCCCGAGTTCGGCCAGCCGCCACGGCCCCGGTCAACCGTCCCGGCCAACGGACCCGGTTCCGGACAACGGTTCCTGACGCTGAAACTGCCCACTGGTCCGGTCCCTGCCCCGGCATTCTGGTTCTGTTGCTGTTG
>CAYSHZ010000135.1:0-9426 GCA_964430905.1 uncultured Thermoanaerobaculia bacterium
TTCAACTCGTCCCATCTTCCCCCGTCACGGAGGGAGTTTCTTAAGAGTGCGGGCTCTAGGCTTTTCCGGTTCGCAGGTCTTCGAGCCGTTTCCTGAGGCGTTTGCGGATTCGCATCAGGCGCATCTTCATTGCGGCCTCGGCGATGCCGGCATTCGTGGCAAGTTCGGCAATTGGAACGCCGTCGGCCCGTGCATTGAGGAGCACTATGGTCTCGGAGTCCTCTTCCTCGATGGCCACCAGCATCAGACGAATCTCGGCGATACGGACCGCCTTTGCATGGGGATCATCATCACTTTCGATGGCAACCGCAGCCTCGAGGGAATCCTCCTTGCGAACGGCGGTGCGGCGAAGGTGGTCTCTGGCGGCATTTGCGGCAATTCTCCGAATCCAGGCGGGGAAGGCACGGGGGTCCGAGAGGCGGTCCAGTTGGGTCCACGCCCTCAGGGCGACGTCCTGCGCCAGATCTTTGGCGGTCTCGTCACAGCGAACGCCACAGGCGAACAGGGTCGAAGTGATGGCGGACCGGTGGAATTCCAGAAGACTCCGAAAGGCATCCTCCGACCCAGCCCGGGCAGACCGGACCTGCCGAGCAATCTCTTCCCATCGGTCAGGGCTGACTTTCTGAGTCATGGATCCATAGACTACCGCGGATTGTCTTCCGGAAGTAGTCCTGGGATGACCAGGGCTTGTGTTAACCTCCAGCCCGATGGAAACGAAAGCAGGCCTGCCTCGTTGTCTTACAGATCCTCGTCCGGCCGTCTTGGTTCTGGCCGACGGAACGATTTTCAGGGGTTGGGCCGCCGGAAAACCGGCCCGGGTCGAAGGCGAAGTGGTCTTCAATACGGCAATGACCGGATACCAGGAAATGGTGACTGACCCTTCCTACCATGGGCAGATTCTGTGTCTGACGACCGCCCACGTAGGGCAGGTCGGAATCAACACTCTCGACGCCGAAAGCGACCGAACCTGGGGTCGTGCCCTGATCGTCCAGGATCTCGACGATGCCCCGTCCTCCTGGCGTTCGGAGGAGGGGTTTGAACAGTGGCTGGAGCGAATGGGGGTTACTGTTGGGTGGGGATTCGACGTCCGAGCGATCGTTCGCAGGATCCGTGATCACGGTGCGGTCCCCGGCGTTCTGGATGCGTCGGAAGAACTCGATCTCGACCGGGCAGGGGAGCAGGCTCGGCAAGCCTGCGGGACCGACGGGTGTGATCTGGCTTCCGAGGTAGCCTGTGATCGATCATATCAGTGGAGTGACGGCCCCTGGCAGAGTCCGTCCCACCAGGCGGTGTCGCCCGGCCCGGGGCAGGATGTCGTCGTCATCGATCTCGGCGTCAAGAGGTCTATTCTCAGACGATTGGTGGCCGAGGGTTTCAGGGTCAGGGTCATGCCTCCGACGACGACACTCGATCAGCTGATGGCTGCCAAACCGGCAGGTGTCGTGTTGTCGAACGGGCCCGGAGATCCAGCAGCCGTCGTTGGAGTTCGTGCCCTGGCCGAAGGACTCCTGGGACGTCTGCCGCTGTTGGGAATCTGTCTGGGTCACCAAATTCTTGGGTTGGCCCTGGGCGCCCGGACGGTCAAACTGCCTTTCGGCCACCACGGGGGCAATCATCCCGTCAGGGAGTTGGCCACCGGCAGGGTTTTGATTACTGCGCAGAACCACAACTACGCGGTCGAGGAGGCCTCGTTGCCTCGCGAGGTCGAGATCACCCACGTTAATCTGACCGACGGGACGGTCGAGGGTCTGGCCTTGCCGCGGCTGGGGCTGGCGGCGGTTCAGTTTCATCCCGAGGCGGCCCCGGGGCCCAACGACGCGCTTGCCCTGATCCGGGGTTTTGCCGAGCGATGCAGGAGTTTCGGGCAATGAATCGCCCGCCCGGTTCTTCGTCGCTGCCGTCCAAGGTCTGCATTCTGGGTGCCGGTCCGATACGAATCGGCCAGGCCTGTGAGTTCGACTATTCGGGTGTCCAGGGAGTCAAGGCCCTTCGCGAGGAAGGCTGCGAGGTCGTTCTGGTCAACTCCAATCCGGCGACAATCATGACGGATGCCAGACTGGCCCATCGGACCTACGTCGAGCCTTTGACGCTTGAGGCGGTCACGGCGGTCCTTGAGAAGGAACGCCCCGATGCATTGATTCCGACACTGGGCGGCCAGACGGCTCTCAATCTTGCCGTCGAGTTGGACGAGGCCGGTGTTCTCGAAAGGCTGGGTATCCGACTGCTCGGGGCCTCGGTGGCATCGATTCGTTTGGCGGAAGATCGGGAGCTCTTCCGAAAGACCATGGTCGAGGCCGGCCTTCCGGTTCTGCCGGCGGTGACGGTCTCGTCGCTGGAGGCTGGTCTGAAGGCTCTGGCCGAAGTCGGCCTGCCGGCGATCCTGCGACCGTCCTTCACGCTGGGGGGATGGGGCGGTGGAACTGCGATGGACGAGGAGCAGTTTGTTGCGATCCTCAATCGCGGGCTCGATGCCTCTCCGACCCACGAAGTCCTGGTTGAGCGTTCGGTTCTGGGCTGGAAAGAATTCGAGTTGGAAGTCATGCGGGATGGGGCGGGGGCCTTTGTCGTCGTCTGTTCGATCGAGAATTTTGACCCGATGGGTGTCCATACCGGCGATTCGATCACGGTGGCGCCCGCTCAGACGCTGACCGATCGCGAGTACCAGGTTCTGAGGGACGCAGCCCGGGCGGTTCTGGATGCAGTCGGAGTGGCGACCGGGGGTGCCAACGTTCAGTTCGCCGTCAATCCGTCGGACGGTTCCTATGCCGTTATCGAGATGAATCCCAGGGTGTCGAGGTCCTCGGCACTGGCCTCCAAGGCGACCGGTTTCCCGATTGCCAGATTTGCCGCCAAGGTGGCCCTGGGGCGTCGGCTGGACGAGATTGTCAACGATATCACCGGAACAACGCCTGCGGCATTCGAACCGGCGCTGGACTACGTCGTGGTCAAGGTGCCCCGATTCGCCTTCGAAAAATTTCCAGGGGCTTCGGCCGAGCTGGGTACGGCTATGAAGGCGGTCGGCGAGGTCGCCGCGATGGGCCGAACCTTTGAGGAGGCCCTGCTCAAGGCCATTCGTTCCCTGGAGGTTGATCGGGATTCCCTGGAGGCATGGCCGGCTCTGGCAGACGCATCCGATCGGGACTTGACGGATCGGCTCGAAGCGCGGTCTCCGGAACGTCTTTGGGAGGTTGCGGAGGGCTTTCGACGGGCCTGGGATATCGAACGGTTGAACAGCATCACCGGAATTGACCCCTGGTTCCTGAGGCGGATCGAGGGGCTGGTCCTGGCGGAGAGGCGAATCGCAGAGGCCGGATTCGACGACATTCAAGTCTTCAGGGCCGCCAAGAGCCTGGGATTCTCCGACGCCCATCTTGGGCGCCTGTGGGGAATCGACGAGGAGGCGGCAAGGTCCCGTCGATTGGACGCCGGTATTTGCAGAGTTCGCCGGAGGGTCGATACCTGTGCCGCCGAGTTCGAGGCACGGACGCCCTATCTCTACGGTTCGTTCGGGGATCTCGATGAGCAGCCGGCATCACGCCGGGCTGTGATGATCCTGGGGGGCGGTCCCGTGCGCATCGGTCAGGGCATAGAGTTTGATGCGTGCTGTGTCGAGGCGGTTGCGGGGCTCAACGCCGAGGGCCTTGAGGCGGTGATGGTCAACTGCAATCCTGAGACGGTTTCCACCGACTACGATGCGGTTGACCGGCTCCATTTTGACCCCCTGCATGCCGAAGACGTGTTGGACCTCTGCGCGGCCGAGAAACCGGTAGGAGTCCTGGTCCAGTTGGGTGGGCAGACACCCCTGAAATTGGCCGGTACGCTTGAGACCCATGGCATTCCGGTGTGGGGCACAGACCGTGATGCGATCGATCGTGCCGAGGACAGGGGGCGTTTCCAGGCCCTGCTTGAAGGGCTGGGGCTGAAGCAACCTCCGGGAGCGATGGTGACCTCTGCCGAAGAGGCGTTGAAGGCCGCCGCCGAGCTGGGGTATCCCGTTCTGGTCAGGCCCTCCTACGTTCTGGGCGGACGGGCGATGGAGAAGGTGTACGACGACAATCAACTCCTGGAATATCTGGAGCGGGCAGCGGCCCTTGATCCGGATCGTCCGGTACTGCTGGATCATTTTCTGGAGCGGGCCCTCGAGGTTGATGTCGACGCGGTTGCCGACGGGGAACGAGTCGTCATCTGCGGCATCATGGAGCATATTGAGGAGGCCGGGGTTCATTCGGGTGACTCCGGGGCCGTGACGCCGCCGGTCAGTCTTCCCCTGGAACTTCAGGCGGAATTGCGACGGCAGGTTCGGCAGATGGCGCTGGCCCTGGATGTCAGAGGTTTGATGAATGTCCAGTTCGCCATCCAGGATGGCACGGTCTTCGTCATAGAGGTCAACCCGCGCGCCTCGCGAACGGTACCTTTCCTGGCTCGTGCCTCCGGGGATCCATGGGCCGAACTGGCGGCTCGGGTCTGTGCCGGAGCTCGCCTGGCGGATCTCGGCGTCACCGATGGCGTGGCGGTCGAGACCGCAGTGAAACTCCCTGTCTTCCCCTTCGATCGGTTCCCTGGGGTCGATCCCCTGCTGGGGCCTGAGATGCGCTCCACCGGTGAGGTGATGGGAAGGGGACGGACATTCGGCGAGGCCTTTGCCAAGGCGGCCCTGGCGGCGGGGTGGCGCATGCCGGCGGAGGGAACGATCCTGCTGTCGCTGGCCGACCGGGACAAGGGCCGATTGCCGGCGCTGGCCTCGCGCTTCGAGGAGTTGGGTTTCTCGCTGGCAGCAACTGCGGGAACTGCGGCGGCCCTCCGTGCAGCCGGCTTCGAGGGTGTTGTCGAAGTGGCCAAGGTCGGGCAGGGTCGGCCGGACATTCCGGAGTTGCTGGCGTCGGACGAGGTTGAGTTGGTCGTCAACACTGCAGCGGGCCGGCGGGCAGCCCAGGATGCTGGATCGATTCGCAGGGCCGCACTGGATGCCAGAGTGCTCTATATCACCACGATTCCGGGCGCCCACGCTGCGGCCGAGGCCGTTGCCGCCTTGCGGAGAGGTCGGCTGGAAGTGAGGGCCCTTCAGGATGGACGGCCCCGTCCTCCGGAGTGGGCGGCTCAGCAGCTCAGCTGAGTGACGACGGGATGGGGGAGAAGTTGACCGCCATGAGATCTCAATCACTGGTCTTCTCCGGGGATATCGGTGGCACCAAGATTCGACTGGGTCTGTGGACGGTCGGAGAGAGTGGGTTGGAGTTGGTTCGGGACTGGACCGCGCCCTCCTTAGATTTTTCCGGTCCTATTGAGGCTCTCGGTTCCGTCTGTGCCGATGCCGAACTCCGGGGCCTGTCGGCGTGCTTCGGTGTCGCCGGGCCGGTCAAACGCGCCAGATCGCACTTGACCAATCTGCCGTGGGTCGTCGATTCCAATGTCCTCGAAAACGAGTTTGGCTTTCATCAAGTGACGGTCATTAATGACCTCGAGGCCACGGCATGGGCCATCCCTGTTCTTGATTCGTCCGGTCTGAGCCACATCAAGGAGGGAGAGGCGGATCCCCGGGGGACTCTTGCGGTATTGGCGGCGGGGACCGGTCTGGGACAGGCCGCCCTGGTCAGGATGGGTGAGGGGTCGGTGGTCTGTTCCGGGGAGGGAGGCCACGCCGACTTTGCCCCGCGGACGCCCGAAGAACTCGATATTTTCCGGTTTTTGGCGGAGAAATACGGCCATGTCAGTTGGGAGCGCCTGCTGTCCGGGCCTGGATTGGTCGATCTGGCGGAATATTTCTTCAGTCGGTCTGGAGATTCCATTGGCGACTGGTTCGAGTCGTTGGGAAATCCTGAGGACCGGGCGGCGGCGGTGGCAACGGAAGCATTGAAGGCCGGATCGCCATCGCCCTGTTCTCTGGCCCTGGAGCTCTTCGTGGCCCTCCTGGGGGCCCAGGCCGGGAATGTTGCTCTGGGCCTCGGTGCGACCGGGGGTGTCGTCCTCGCGGGGGGGATTCCGCCGAAGATCCTTCCGGCCCTGCAGGAGGGGGTATTCACCGAGAGGTTCCTGGACAAGGGCCGGATGCGTTCCTTTCTGGAGAGAATCCCCGTGTCGGTGATCCTGGACCAGGATGCCCCGCTGCTCGGCGCTGCAACGAGAGCGGTGGCGCTGATGAAGAGAGGGTGAGTCGCCGAACCCTTGATCGTTCCAGGATCTGATCTCTCCAGCAAACAATAACGCACCACTGGGAGGTTTTCCCATTCGATGGTCATCGGTTCCCTGAAGGAATATCCGGCCCTATTTTCCGGTTTTCCTGGACGAACAGTATCGGGAAACGCCGGTTGCCGGCGGCCCATTCAAGACAGCAGGGGGATTTATGCCGCGCACAACAGTGTACGAGGCGGTGACGCAAAGGCTCGAGATTCTGGACACCGAAGGTCGGGTCGATGCAGCGTTGATGCCGGAACTCGATCCCAATCGGATCATCGAGTTCTACCGAAACATGGTCCTGATGCGGGCCTTCGATACCAAGGCGCTCAAGCTCCAGCGGCAGGGCCGCATGGGCACCTGGCCTCCGTTCCAGGGACAAGAGGCGATTCAGGTCGCCACGGCGATGGCGATGGACGAGAGCGACTGGTTGATTCCCGCATTCAGGGAACAGGCGGTGATGGTTTTGCGGGGCATCCCGGGTCACACCGTCTACGCCCTGTGGGCCGGTGACGAACGGGGCTCGGCCTTTCCTGAGGGCGTTCGCTGTTTTCCGATCGCCGTTCCGGTGGGATCCCAGTGGCAGCACGGCGCCGGCGTTGGACTCTCGCTCAAACTCCGGAAAGAGCAGGCTGCCGCGGTTGTTTTCGGCGGTGACGGTTCGACCTCCGAGGGTGATTTTCACGAGGGGCTCAACGCGGCCGGGGTCTTCAAAACCAACACGGTCTTCATCATTCAGAACAACCAATGGGCGATCTCGGTGCCGTTGTCGAAACAGACGGCTTCGGAGACGTTGGCCCAAAAGGCCCACGCCTACGGTGTTCCGGGAATCCAGGTTGACGGGAACGATGTCTTTGCAGTTCACGTTGCCGTGACCGAGGCGCTCGAACGGGCCCGGTCCGGGGGCGGTCCGACCTTGATCGAAGCCGAGACCTACCGTCTTGGAGATCACACGACCGCCGACGATGCCAGCCGCTACCGCTCCGAGGAAGAAGTGGCGCCGTGGCGGGAGCGCGATCCTATTCCCCGGCTGCGCAAATACCTCGAGCTGAACGGACTCTGGGACGATCAGAGGCAAGAGGCGCTGGAGGACGAGGCTCGGCGCTGGGTCGATCTCCAGGTGGAGGAGCTCGAGGCCATGCCTCCCCAACCGCCCGAGGCGATCTTCGAATACATGTATGACGAGATGCCGCCTCATGTCGCCGAGCAGATGGCGGCCCTCAAGGCGGAGGTGGAACGATGAGCGGCGCGACGCAGAGATTGACGATCGCCCAGGCCGTCCGGGACGCCATGCGGGACGAAATGAGACTGGATCCGACGGTTCTGGTCCTGGGAGAGGATGTCGGCGTTGATGGGGGTGTCTTCCGGGCGACCGATGGCCTGATCGAAGAGTTCGGCGCCGAAAGGGTGATCGATACGCCCCTGGCCGAGAGTGGCATCATCGGTTTGTCGGTGGGCCTGGCTGCCACGGGATTTCGTCCGGTGGCCGAGATGCAGTTTATGGGCTTCGTCTATCCCGCGATCAACCAGCTCTTCTCGCACGCGGCCCGGATGCGCAACCGAACCCGCGGTCGATTGACGACGCCGATGGTGGTTCGCATGCCCTACGGTGGCGGTATTCACCCGCCGGAGCATCATTCTGAGAGTTACGAGAGCCTGTTCCTCAACACGCCAGGATTCAAGGTGGTCGTTCCCTCCAACCCCTACGATGCCAAGGGTCTCTTGATTGCGGCGATGCGCAGTGACGATCCCGTGCTGTTCATGGAACCCAAGAGGATCTACCGGGCCTTCCGGGAAGACGTTCCGGACGAGCCCTACACCGTGCCTCTGGGTTCGGCGTCGGTGGCACACACGGGCGAAGACGTCACCTTGATAGCGTGGGGTGCAATGACCAGGGTCTGTCACGATGCCGCCGAGGTCCTGGCCGTTCGGGAGATTTCGGCCGAGGTCGTTGATCTTCGAAGTCTCAATCCCCTCGATCGGGAGACCTTCATCGGGAGTGTCAAGAAGACTGGACGGGCGGTGGTCGTGCACGAAGCGCCGAAGACCAACGGGTTCGGCGCCGAGATCGTCGCCCAGATCAACGAGCACGCCCTGATGTACCTGGAGGCGCCGGTCGAGCGGGTCTGCGGTTTTGACACTGTCTTTCCCTTGTCGCACCTGGAGAAGCTCTATCTGCCAAACAGGGATCGGGTTGTCGCGGCGGCCGTCAAGACGATGGAGTATTGATGAGGAGCTGTCAGCTATCAGTTGTCAGGGGAAGACCATTGGCATGGGTTGAGATTGGACGCAGGGAGTAGTTATGGCTTTTGAATTTTTGTTCCCCGATGTGGGAGAGGGCATCCATGAAGGAACGGTCGTCGAGTGGCTGGTAGCCGAAGGTGACGCCGTGGTTGAGGATCAGCCGTTGCTCAAGGTCGAAACGGACAAGGCGGTTGTCGAGCTTCCGTCGCCCAGGGACGGCACCATTCTCAAGATTCACCCCGCAGCAGGGGATCTGATCCACGTCGGTGACACCCTCCTGGTCATTGGACAGGCAGGGGAGGCCTTACCTACGACGACACCGATGCCGGAGGGTACTCGAGAACCGGAGTCGGCGCCCGTGGCCGGGATCTCCGAGGAAACTGCGCCGCCCGCAGTCTCGGCCCGTCCGCTGGCGACGCCCAGGACCAGGGCGCTTTCTCGGCGACTCGGTGTGGATCTTTCGAAGGTGGCGGGAACAGGTTCCGGCGGACGGATCACCAATGAGGACGTCGAGAGGGCCTCACGGGGTGAGAGTGCACCGCCACAGTCGTCCGTTACGACTCCGGTTGAGCCTCCAGGGAATGTGACGATCACGGCCGACGGTCCGGTGGAGAAAGTGCCCCTGACCCACCTCCGCAAGGTCATTGCCGGAGCCATGCGGCAATCAAAACAGATCTCGGCCCATGTGACCCACGTCGAGGAGGCCGATGCGACCCTGCTGATGGCTGCCTACCGGGATCTCAAGCCTGAGATCGAGGCGGAGTCGGGAGTCAAGTTCTCGGTTCTGCCCTTCTTCATCAAGGCACTGGTTGCAACCCTCAAGGAGTTTCCGATTTTCAACGCCTCGGTCGACGAGGAGGCCGGGGAGATCGTTTATAAGAAGTACTACAACATCGGGATTGCGGTCGACACGCCTCAGGGTCTGATTGTGCCGGTGATCAAGGATGCCGACACCAAGGATATGGTCACCCTGGCCCGTGAGATCGTCGATCTGGCCGGGCGGGCCCGAGA
>CAYSHZ010000136.1:0-9350 GCA_964430905.1 uncultured Thermoanaerobaculia bacterium
GACGACCCCGAGAGCTACAACCAGAAGGCACGCCGCCTGGCGGCCGAGAACTCTGACTGGTGGTTTCCCGACCAGCACAACAACCGCGTCAACAACGAGGCCCACTACCGGACGACGGGCCCCGAGATTTGGGAACAGATGGACGGCCGAATCGATGTCCTGGTGGCCGGCATCGGGACCGGGGGAACGATCTGCGGCGCGGCCCGGTACCTCAAGGAACAGGATCCGACGATCAAGGTCGTCGCGATCGACCCGGAGGGGTCGGTCTTTTTCGACTGGTTCCACCGGCGCCAACTGGTCGAACCGGGGTCTTCCCTGATCGAGGGCCTGGGTGACGAGGAGATCATCGGCTGCCCCGAGTTCGATCTGATCGACGATATGCTCAGAGTCTCCGATCGCGATGCCTTCCTCGCCACCCGGGAGTTGGCACGATTGGAGGCCATCCTGGCAGGCGGCTCCTCGGGCGCAGCCCTGTGGGGCGTTCGCCGTGTTGCCGAGAGCCTGGACACTCCAGGCCGGATCGTCACGCTCTTCCCCGACTCGGGAACCCGCTATCTGAGCACAATCTTCAACGACCAGTGGATGAAGGACCATCAATTCCTGTGACCAACCAGGACCAAGAGTGTCCTGTGAAGACCCGGAAAGGGGAGTGCCATGACCACCAGGACTTCATCTCGTATCCACTCTTTTCTCAAGGCAACCGTCATCGTATGTGCGGTTGCGGCGGGGTTGTTGGTCGCTGCGAAGGTGTGGAGCATCCGGATCTTGCAGAATGCCCAGGCAGACTTCGCCGCCGTGTCATCCACCATAGGTACGATGCCGCAGACTTGCTCCGACGCCCAGTTGCGGGCTGCGGCTGCGATTGTCCCGAAGCTGGACATGACACGTGAGGAAAAGAAATCAATCGGAAGCCTGACGACCTTGCCCCTGGAGCAGTGGACTGAAGAAAACGACGCCTTGGTAATAAGGGTTGCCGACCGCAATCGCGACACCCTGGATGCCATCGCCCAGGCTCTGGTGTCGGAACCTCCCGAGACCGCCGCCCTGTCCGGCCCCTCCGACAGTGACGATCGCCTCGACCGGTCTCCGATCGAGATCCATCTTCGCCTGATGTCTGCCGCACGATTCTTTGCCACGAAGGCACGGCTGGCAATCAAGACCGGTCATGGCGAACAGGCCACCCGCCACCTGGTCCCACTCCTGCATATTTCCCAGGGGTTGGAGGTCCAGGGCCGGTTTCTGGACGTAATCATGGGCTCGGCCATCGAGGGGAGGCTCAACCGCTGCCTGCTCGAGCTTGTCCAGTCCCCGATTCCAATGAACCCTGGAAACCAGAAACTGATTTCCGATCTGGTCCCCACCGTCGATCTCATGGAAGCCTTGCGGATGGCCCTGACCGCCGAAACGTCTCACTGGGTCGATGGCTGGGAGGAGGCCGAACCAGACGCTTCCCTCCGGGGAATGCTGATCGGCCCCCTGAGCGGCCCCATCATCAAGCGCCTGTTCCAGGCCGCCTTCCTGGAATCCGGAACCCACCTTCTGGAGCTGATTGACACCTCCTTCGGCACATCCCCGGAGGCCTTCAATTCACCCCCCAGGCCTCCCTGGTGGCGCCCGATTCAGGGAATGGCATGGACCGTTCAGCCCAACATGATCAATACCATCCGTCGTTGCCAGGCAACCACCGCCCTCCGTCAGCTTCTCCAGGCGGCCCTGGTCATGCGAACGACCTCCTGGCCCGGCGACGCCTACCCCGAAAAACGCCCCACACTGCCGGTCCTGACCCAGCCCGATGTCTTCAGTGGACAGGTCCTGGAATACACACTGCTCGACGAGGGGCGGCTGCATCTGGCCATCGTCGACGGCCCGGAACTCTTCGAGACCATTCGGTCCACCATAACCGGCACACACCATCAGCTGGACCCCGTCCAACTCGACCCACCACAGCTGACAGCTCCTAATATGTCCCCAGCGGCCCGACCTCGGCCTCGACTGCAATGAGAATTTCCCGGCTTGCAACCAATTTCATCATCGCGTTGTGATCCTTGTGGAGGGGTCGGTCGATTTCCAGGAAGTCCACGTACTTGCGGATGACCGCATGGGCCGCCTGCGTTCCCTTGCCGAAATCGTAGTCGCGGAGGTCCAACCCCTGGGCCGCGGCCATCAATTCAATACCCAGGACACCACAGGCCGTATCAAGAATTTGACGGGTCTTGAGCGAGGAATTCATGCCCATCGACACGAAGTCCTCTTGATCCGCCGCAGCGGGAATGCTCTGGATGAAGGCCGGCGCCGACAGGATCTTCTGTTCGACAATCTGCATGTCGGCCGTGTACTGGCTCAACATCAGACCGGAGAACATCCCGGCGCCTTTGGTCAGAAACGGAGGCAGGCCGACACTCAGTGCCGGATTGGTCAGACGGTTGAGCCGACGCTCGGACAGCACACAAATCATCGTGATTGCGGCGCCCAGGGTATCGATCGGCAGACTGACCGGTGTGCCCTGGAAGTTGGCGCCGGAGATGACCACCTTGTCCTCGGCGAAGAAGATAGGGTTGTCGCCGACCCCGTTGGCCTCGATCTCGATCTGTGACCGTGTCCAGCGCAACTGGTCCCGGGCGGCGCCGATGACCTGAGGCGTCGAGCGCATGGAGTAGGCATCCTGGACCTTGACCTTCTCTTTGCCGGTCATCAGATCCGAACCCTTGACAACCTTGCGAATATTGGCCGCCGAGGTCACCGCGCCCCGGAATCCTCGTACCTCGTGGAGTCGCCGATCATAGGGCCTCATGTTGGCCTTGAGGGCCTCCAGGCTCATCGCTGCCGCGATTTCCGCCTGTTTCAACCACCGTTCGGCATCATAGACCGCCAGCGCGCCGATTCCGGTCAGGAGGTTGGAACCGTTGATCGTCGCCAGACCATCACGAGCGTTGAGTCCGGGCACCGGAATGCCTGCCAACTCCAAGGCCTTGGCCCCGGGCAGGCGCCGGCCCTGGAAGAAGGCCTCTCCCTCGCCCATCATCAACAGGGCAATCTGGCTCATCGGCGCCAGATCGCCGCAGGCGCCGACCGAACCCTTCTCACAGACAACCGGGGTAACGCCGGCATTGAGCATCGCCACCAGGGTCTGGGTAATTTCCGGACGGCATGCGGAGTTACCGTTGGCATGAACGTTGGCTCTCAGGAGCATCGCCGCGCGAATGTGCTCCACTGGCGCCGGGTCGCCGATGCCCGCCGCATGGTTATAGATCAGGTATTTCTGGAACTCCCGAACCTGATCGTCGTTGAGAACGACTTCGGAAAACTCACCGATGCCGGTATTGACGCCATACATGATTTCGTGGGCATCGATCCGTTCCTCAATGAACGCCCTGCACGCCTTGATGCGCTCCACAGCACCGCTGTCCAACTCGACCTTTTCGCCCCGGCGGGCGACGGCCTCGATATCCTCGATTGTCAGGTCATTTCCGGTCAATACAATCGCCATCGTGCACCCCTCTCAGACAGGCGATTATTCCCTGCCTGAGTCAGGTGTCAAGGGAAATCACTCCATCGGGCCAACAGTCCGTACCAGGGCGAACGACTCCTTTGGCGACCGAACGCCCTCGTTCTCCGATTGACGGCCAGGGAGGTGCGGGTGTAGCCTGAGAGAGGAGACGGTTTTGGGAATATCAATAATTGGGATCTCAAAATAGGCATTGTATACCATACTAATTCTCAAAATTTCAATCTCTACTAGGAGATAACCATGTTGACGTTGAACCGCAGAAGTGCACCGACACAAGCACCCTCGAGAACAACCGGCGTGACCACCATCACACGTCTCGGCTTCTTTCTCGGGCTGATGATCCTCGCTGGCGCCGGCCAGGCTGCGGAAGATGTCGATTTCTCGTGGGATCCGGAAACGCCCGGGATCTCAGAAACGGTGACCTTCACCATCGGTGACGCCAACATCGTTCCCGTCAGCTGGGATTTCGGTGGAACCGACTGCGAAGGCAATGTCGGCGTTATCGACTGTAGCTGGACGCCGGAATACTGCAGACATATCACGTGGAGCTATTCGGACTCGGGTCCAAAGACCGTTCATCTCGTCGCCGAGCAGGGTGAAGTCACCCACACGGTCGAGGTCTCGGATTCCGGAACCTGCTGCACCAAGGACGACAAACCCTCGGCCGCCTTCAGTATGTCCCCCAACCCCGTCTACACCGGCCAGACGGTCCTCTTCACCGATCTCTCGGCCAAAGACGCAATGCCGGCCAAGGATGACGAAGTCGGCTTTGAGTTCGAACCCGAGAATCCGGAAATTGGAGAGTTGGTGATTTTCAGGATCACCGGTGTCGGAGGCGTCGACAGCGCCGAATGGAATTTCGGCGGCGATGGTTGTGGTGATTTGGAACCGGAGTACGTCTGTGATCCGGTTTTTACCAGCTGCCTGGTCGACACCTACATCTATGCGTCTGCAGGTGAGAAAACGATTCGACTGACGATCAATGGTGGGCTGTACGAAACCACCAACACCCTGACCGTCCAGAATGTGGGGCAGTGTGACGATGGCGGAGAATGCAGTTACCACGTTGACCCCGCCTCCCGGGATTTCGGCCAGAACGGTGGAACCGACAGCATCTCGGTCAGTGCCGGTGCCGGATGTGAGTGGGCAGCCTCGTCGACTGCCGGCTGGGTCGAGATCATCGCGGGCGCCACCGGGACGGGCAACGGCGCCGTTACCTACACAGTCGCACCCAACACCGGCAATGCACGAACGGCCCGGATCACCGTCGAAGGACGCGCTCACACGGTTCACCAGGATGCCTACGACGACCCCAACCCAGGGGATACTGCGCCTGATGAATGGATCTGGACCATCAGCAGAGACGGCGAGACTATTGCCACCTCTGACCAGCAGCATTTCAGCCGGGCATTCGACGAGGCCGGACTCTATTCGGTTCGGCTTGAGGCCCGCAATTGTTTCGGAAGTGACGTTGAGACGGGCATTCTTGTCGTCGAGGATCCGCCAAGTTCGGCCGATGGATGGATCGTGTCCTCGGCTGTCCATGCCCCCGGCCTCAACCAAACAAAGTGGCGAACCGACGTATGGATCTTCAACCCGCGGGAAGCGGCCCTCGATCTCAGCGTCGAATTTCTTGCGGAAAACACCCCCAACTGGCTTGTCGACCACCCCACCCTGGTGCTTCAGATTCCCTCGCAGGGCACGGCCGCTCTCGAAGACGTTCTGGAACTGATTCCCGGCGTCCTGGACGGCGCCCAACCGGTTGTAGGTTCACTTCTGATCCAGTCCCCCGAAGATGGCGGTGCGGCACCATTCATCACCTCTCGAACCTACAACGAAACCCCGGACGGGACCTTCGGACAATTCGTTCCCTCGACTCCCGCTCCCCCCAACGTCGACGACCGGCTCTTCTTGACCGGCCTCGCCCAGAACACACAGGCACGAACCAACATCCGATTGGCCAATCTGGGGACCGAGGCGACCGAGGTGACCCTGTACATCGTCTCGGACACCGGGCATTCCCTGGGGCAACCCGTTGCCGCCACCATCCCGGCGATGAGCACAATCCAGATCAACGGCATTGCGGAGGTCGCATGGGCGGGAACCGATCTGGACCTCTTCTCGGTTCGCGTGGACACCGACGTCGATACCGTTATGGCCTGGGCATCGGTCGTTGACAACAAAACCGGAGATCCTGTTCTCTACAACCCGATGGCCCTCGAAGCGGCTTCGCGGACAATGGTCATTCCCGGAGTGGCCCACCTCTCCGGCGAAAACAACAGCCAGTGGCGATCGGACATCACCTTCTTCAACACCGACGTCCGGCCGCTGAACACCGATGTGACCTACGTACCGTCCGAGGATCTCGAGGTCAACGACCCGCTGGAGATCGATGGCCTGCAGCCGGGATATGCACTGTTTTACGGCGATGTCCTTGCTCTGGAGTTCCTGCCCGAGGGCACGACTTCAAAGGGCTATTTCATCGTCGACGGGCCCGGCCAGGAACCGCCGCTGCAACCGGCGGCACGAACCTACAACCTCGATTCGGAGGGGGGAACCTTCGGCCAGAACCTCCACGTCTTCGACGGAACCGACCTGCTGACTCCGGGCCACCGAGCCTTCATCCCCGGGATCACCCTGTCGGCCGATGGAAACACAGGCTTCAGAACCAATCTCGGCCTCCTCAACATCGACAGCAATGGAGGCGCCGAGGTGGCCCTGACCCTGTTCAATGAGGAGGGAGAAATCGCCGGAACCGTTGCCAATCTATGGTTGGCCCCGGGTCAACTGAGCCAATTCAACGTTGCAACCCGTATGGGACTCCAGGGAGTCGATCTCCGGGGCACGATGATGATCGAGCAGTTGTCCGGCGTGGCCACCGCGGCCTATGCATCGGTCATCGACAACATGACCCAGGACCCGATCCTGATCCCCGCGGTGCCTGAGGCTCCCTGAGGCTCTCTTCGGTTCCGACAACTGCCGGGGGTATATCACCTCTCGAGGTAGCACTCCACCGATCGGACCTGAAGCCTATCGAGGGGTGAGAGGTCCCGACCGGAGACCATTTCGATCGCTCGAGGTGTATTGAAATAGCGGGTACGGGGCCGAATTCCAACCCTTGGAAGATTCAGGCATGAAGACTTCGTCTGCTCTCCTCGATCAACTCGTTGGCCAGTTGTGGGGTAAAGCCCAACTCGGTCGCGATTCTCCGGATGGCGGCGCCTTCCGAATCGCTGAGATCCCCATCGGCACAGGCGACATCGATCAGACCGTGCAGCAATTCCAGCCGGTACCTGGGATCAGTTTGACGCCTGAGATCCCGACTGATGGCTGCCGTGTAGCCGACTCCACCGAGACATGTCCGCTGCTTCGCAATCTCAACCGCCAGAACCGCCTGGGCCGGAGGAAGCTGGGCCAGGCGCATCACCGTTCCTTCCATCTCGACGGTCTCGCAATCGCTGATGTCCTCATCCGCCATGGCAACCCTGGTCAGAACACATGCGAGGGCCTCAAGGAGACGTGATGACGACGGGTCCAACTCGTGGAGTGTCCGAAGTTCCGCCCGAATGGTCTCGGCGGCCATCGTTTCGCTCCTGCTCCAGCTGTGGGTTCCTTCGGATCTCATCATGGTCCTCCCATACCAAGAAATACGACAGAAGAGGACTTTTGTTCGAAGTTGGTGTCGGCGACATCGCTTTTCGTACCGCCTACGGCAACGGCAGGGTCACGGCGTAAAGCGCTCCGTTCTCCGATCCGACCGACAGCATCGCATTGATAAAATCATAGGAGGGGCTGCCGATCGCTGCCGAACCGTCTCCGAGGACCAACGACGAACCAACGGCACCGGTCGTCTCATCGAGTTGGTGGAGATTGCCATCGATCGAACCCACGTAGATTCCCGTCCCCTCGAGAACCAGCGGGATGGAGGGCCCAGAAACACCGCCCTGATTCCACTCAAGTGCAACGGATGATCCTCCATCGGTCAGGGCCCAGACATCATTGGTCGTTGCGAAGACCAGGCGTCGCGGGAGACCCGTGGACCCAGGGGTCACGAAACCCTTGATCGGACCGTCGCCGGTCGAGAAGGGGGACGGCCACAGCGAAGCTCCGGTGGCCGCATCAAGTGCATGGACCTCGCCGCTGTTGGTGCCGACATAGACCCGACCACCAAAGAGGACCGGCGCGCCGTCGATGTCTCCCAGGGCTCTTTCCCATTCCACCGAGGCGCCACCATTGGTGAAGGAAAGACACCACAGGGTCGATGTCGAACCCGTCGTATGTTCCCTTGAGGTGAAATACAGCAGGTCATTGGCGTAATCAACCGTCACACCCGAAGAAATGATGCCGATGGCCGTTCCACCATTGTCGAAAGTCCAGAGCGTCGCTCCCGTCGCCGGGTTGAGCCCGAACAGAGCATTGGCCGCCCCCGCGTCCCTCGAACCGACGAAGAGCAGATCGTAGATTCCTCCGAAAGTCGAGAAACGACCCGCCACCGAGGCCGTGATCATCGTTGCCAGTTGGGAACTCTGCCAGAGGGTCGCTCCAGAATGGGCGTCGACCGCGTAGGCGTGGCCGTCCTCGGACCCCAAAAACACAACCAGGTCCGAGGTATCGACAGTCGTCGGTACCACCGGGGGCCGCTGGGCGGCGGGACCATTCATCGGCATCGGCCGCCAGTTGAAGGGCGCCGTCCGGGGCCAATGACCCCCTGCGTTCGAGGGATCCATCGCATGCAGCGTGTTGTCGTTGGCCACCGCATAGATTGCACCGGTTCCCACGGCGCCTGGATAGAGGCCCGGAGGCGCCAGGGACGAGGCCGAAGAATGGTAGCTCCACTTGGCCGAACCCGTAGTATCGAAGGGCAGTGCCGAGACCGACTTTTTCGCCGAGGCCGTCCCTCCGGAATCCAGAACCCAAGCCGAGTAGAAGTAACGGGTTCCGTTAGCCAGGGACGCGGAATCCGTCAGGCTGCCGTACCCGTCGGCGCTTCCCGCAACATCGGTCACTGTTCCGGCAATCGTACACGTCGTTGGATCGGTCGGGTAGGTCCCGGTATCACGACACAACCGTGTCACTCCCCCTGCCGGGTAGCTCGAAGGATCGAGCCATTCGAGTACGACCTGGCCGCTGGTCGAGGTCGCCGTCAGGTCCTGAACCTGGTTCGGCGGCGCCAAACATTCCATCGTCTGACCGCTGTTGAGGGATCCAGGGCTGTCAACCGCCGGGCCACTCCAGCTGAAGTCCTCGTAGACAATACCGGGGCCACCGGTCAGTTGGAGAGAATAGCCGGCCGCAGGCGCCGGGGTCTCGTCAACCCCAATATCAACGGAGGTCAGGCCGACCGCAGGACCATTCGAGGCCGTGAAGGTCCCCTCATAACTGAGGAACTGCACCACCGAACCCGAATCATCAACCAGGGCCAATCCGTCCGGGGCGCCATTCTGGATCGAGGCCGTGGCAAAGGACAGGGCGCCATAACCCGTTCCCTCGTTATCGATTGTGCCGGAGAGATTAACGGTGTCATAAACCTCTCCGTTGGACCCGTTGTACAGCACGATCGTCCACGGTCCATTTCCCAGATCGGTTCCCGCAGGTCCCGCTATTTCGACAAACTCCCCGGTATCTCCACCGGAATTGTCGTAGTGCAGCTCGTTGATGAAGATCGGGTGTTCACCGGCGCCCGGCACGCAACCACCAGCCGTGGTCACCGTCGCCTCCGATGAGCACGTCGGTCCGTTGCCACACGCGTCGGTCGAGCAGACCTGGTAGTAGTAGGTCGTATTCGCTGAAAGTCCGGTCACGTCCATTGAGTGGGCCGTAACATCGGTTGAATCTGAATTCG
>CAYSHZ010000137.1:0-9348 GCA_964430905.1 uncultured Thermoanaerobaculia bacterium
AGGGGGTGGTTGGCCGCCATTGTGGGGGTGATCTTGATGGCCCCAGTGATTCTCCAGGCCCAGGAAGTCTGTGGGCCTCCGGGTCCGTTGAGGATCCGGGATATGACACCGCCGGCAGTATTGACACTGGGGTTCATGCCCTCCTCGGCATCCCTGGTCGGCAAGGGGCGGTGGGGATTCGAGAGTCATTTTTCGTTGGCCAATATTTTCCTGATGAGCGATTCGGTCAAGAGTTTCCTGAAGGAACGAGGTTCACAGTCTCCATTGTCTCCGGAGGACTTTCAGGCGATTCTAGGTAGAGCTCCAGGCGACGTTTTCTACTTCGATGGAGAGATTGGATTGTTGAATCTCGGGGTTCACTATGGGGTGAGCGACCGGGTCCAGCTGTTTGCAGAGTTGCCGTACTTTACCTTCAGTGGTGGACAATTGGATCATTCGATCATGGAGTTCCATGATTTTTTCGGGATCTCTCAGGCCGGTCGAGATTTGGTAGCCCGGAATCGATACCAGGTTCTGATGAGATTTGGGGATGGTGTTTTCGAGATGTTCGATGCCCCAAGAGATGGATGGGGCGATCCAACGATTGGAGTCCGGCACGCCCTTCCGGGTTTCGGTCGAGTGTGGAAGGCCGCGATGGAATGGGCCCTGAAACCAGCCATCGCCGACGAAAGGAGTTTTCTCTCCAACGGTCACACCGACTTCGGTGTCCAATTGATGCTTGAACGGCACTGGCAGCGGAGTGGCCTCTATATCAGTGCCTCATATGTCTGGCTTGGAGATTTCGACCTGGCCGACTTCAGCCCTGCGGACATCCCCAGCGTGACGGTGGCCTACAGCCATCGGTTGTCCCCAAAGGTCAGCGGAGTGGTGCAGGGATTGGTATCGGGGAGCATCTTCCGGGATGAAACTGCTTCGGAACTCTCCAGCGTCGAATACCAAATCAGTGTCGGACTCCGGTATCGGGTAGGGGCAACGATTCTCAGTTTTGCCCTGACCGAGAACCTTGCCAACTTCCAGAATTCCCCGGATGTAGGACTGCACCTGGGTCTGTGTATTGTGGGCTAGTTCCCGGCCGGAAAGGGTGCTTTTTGGCAATCTCTGCGTCAGGCGGCGGGTTTCCTTGTGCGACGTACGGGGAGTACGCCTCCGCGGAAACCCTTGTCTTCCTTGACCTTGCACAAAAATCCCTCCTTTTCGCCTCGGGAACTTCGCAGTCCCCACCCGGACTAACGGGCTAGTTCCCGGCCGGAAACGGCACTTTTTCGCCCTTCGTCGTCAGGTGGCGGGGTTGCTTGTGCGATGTACGGCCAATGCCTCCGGCGTTTCTGCTCCTACGGGTTGAAGTCCGCGCTGTGTGAAGGACACTGCGAGACGGGGGACAACGCGAAGAATCCTCTTTCACACTGTTTGCAGTTCTGCTGATCTCGGGACTATACTCCCCCGCAGCGGTTGGGGGTGTTGCCCGGCGCATGGAGGTCTGATGAGGCGATCATCGTTGCTGATTGTGTTTGCTGGTCTTGTGTTTCTGACGCTGGTTGGCGTGGTGGGGGCCATGGAGCTGCCCACGCTGGTGCACCTACAGGTCAAGGACCGTGCCGAGCAGGACCGGGTCGGACGGATCATCAATCTCGATGAGCAGACCCGAGGGTTTGATCTCTATGGCTGGGCAACGCCGGAAGAACTCAAAGAACTCCAGCGCCTGGGCTATGACTTCGAGGTTGTGGAAGATGACCGCGATCCGCTGGCATTGACGATGTGCTCCGACCCCGACGGCCCTCCCTTCGAGCCGCCGGCATCCTGGAACTGCTATCCGACCTATAGCCAGTACGTCGACCTGATGAACTACTACGCCACGACCTATCCCTCGCTGTGTCGTTTGGTCGATATCGGCGGAACCCAGGACGGAGACCACCATTTGCTGGCTCTCAAGATCTCGGACAATCCAGACGTCGAGGAGGACGAGCCCGAGTTTTTCTATACGGCGACCATGCACGGCGATGAGACCACCGGCTACGTTTTGACTCTGCGTCTGGCTCATGAACTCTTGACGCAGTACTCGACGGACACCGAGATTTCGGGCCTCGTGAACAATCTGGTCATCTGGATCAATCCCCTGGCCAATCCGGACGGGACCTTCGCCGGCGGTGATGGCAATGTCTCCGGTTCGCAGCGGTCCCTGTCCAACGGTGCCGACCCCAATAGGAGTTTTCCCGATCCCCGTTCTGGTGATGATCCGGGCACCGGCAGCTGGGAAACAGAGGTCCAGGCGATGATGGATCTGGCAGAGGCCGAGAGCTTTGTGATGTCGGCCAATTTCCACGGTGGCGCCGAGGTCGTCAACTACCCGTGGGATGTCTGGACAGGGGGCTCGCCGGACAACAATCCTCATCCCGATGATGCGTGGTACCAGACTGTCAGTCACATCTATGCCGACGCCGTTCATGTGGCGGCGCCATCGGGCTACATGGATGGTTTTGATAATGGCATCACCAACGGCGGGGACTGGTACACCATCGACGGCGGGCGTCAGGACTTCATGAACTACTACCACGGCTGTCGCGAGGTGACGATCGAACTCTCCGATTCAAAGACCCTGGATTCCAACCAGCTTGAGACTCATTGGGGCTACAACCGGCAGGCGATGCTGGACTTCATGAAAGAGGCCCTCAACGGTATTCGTGGCCTCGTCACCGACTCCGTGACTGGCGATCCCGTCGCTGCGACGATCAAAGTTGTCGGTCACGACGATGAGACCTACAAGACCTATGCCTATTCGGATCCGGACTTCGGCGACTACCATCGGCCGATTGAGGCTGGGACGTGGGATCTGGAGTTCTCCGCATGGGGTTATATCAGTCAGACCGTTTCGGATATCACCGTTTCCGGACCGGCTGTTTCGGTCCTTCAGAACGTGGCCATGGTGCGGGACTCAGACAGTGTGTCGGTCTCCGGGACGATCACAGATTCGGAAAGTGGTTTGCCGGTTCCGGGAGCGGCGGTACGTCTCACCGGTAGTCCTCTTCCGGCGATTCACTGTGATGCTTCAGGGGACTATGTTTTTTCCTCAGTAATGGCGGGGAGCTACTCATTGGCCGTGACGGCCGAGGATTATCACGATGGGAGTTCATCGGTTTTCAGCGTCAGTGCCGGTGGTGCCGACCTGGATGTCGATCTTGCTCTGGCGCCGATCCTCCACATTTCAGTTTCCGGAACGATTACGAATGCCGGAACCGGTGAACCCATCGAAGGTGCGGCTGTAGTTTTCTCGGGTCCGTCTTCGGGTTTGGGAACCAGCAACGGTAGCGGAGTCTACGTCGTGGCTGATCTCGTGGAAGGTAGCTATCAGGTAAGAGTTTCTGCTTCGAATTTTGCATCGATCCAGCAGACGGTACAGCTGGATCAGGCCATTGAGCAAATTGATTTTCAGCTGGATTCGACGACAGACCTTCTGAACGAGGACTTCGAGAACGATGACGGTGGTTTCACGGCCTCGGGCTCCTGGCAGTGGGGGGTTGACTCTACGGCCGGCTCCGCCTCCGGTACCAAGGTCTGGGGCACGGTTCTCGGGAGTGACTACGCCGATAATGCCGACTGGACCTTGGACTCGCCGTCGATCGACCTGGGGGCCGATCTGGACACGGCCCAGCTGGAGTTTGCCCACTGGTACGCACTCGAAAGTGGTTATGACGGTGGTCAGATCTTGGTCTCCGTCGATGGCGGCGCCTACCAGCGCCTGACGCCGGATCCAGATTATCCCGATTCCACGGTCAATGGTCTGGGTAACCAGCCCGGCTACACCGGAAACAGTTCCGGCTGGATGACGGCGAGGGTCGACTTGACACCCTACATCGGCCACGCCGTCGTCTTGAGGTGGCGATTCGGTTCCGACTCTTCGGAACAGGAGAGGGGCTGGTACATCGATGATGTCATGGTCAAGACGACCGGGGGAACGCCTCCGGAGACACCCCTGTTTGCCGATGGTTTCGAAAGCGGTGACACCGGCGCCTGGGGGAATTGACGGGAAGAGTCCTGTCCCAATCCAGGGTAGAATTCGACGATGGTACGAAAACAATCTCCTCGCACACGGGCAACGACCAAGGTCCGGGAACGACCCTCACGGGTAGGTCGGACGGTGGTCGTCCTGGTCATTCTTGTGGCGGTGTTGGCGCCCTGGGTCCACCGTCGGCTGTGGCTTTGGCAGGAACGCTCGGAGGCGGGCCTTGCGGTTGGCGCCCTGAGGTCCAACGGGTGCCTGGTCTGTCATCCCAGGACGACCGATGGTTTTTGGTGGCGAGGCGACGGTACCTCTCCGGAGAGTGCTTCGGTCATCAGGGATGCCCTGATGCAGGGTCGCCCCGCGGTACCGGGTATGGCGGGGCCGATGCCGGCCTTCGCGGAGAGAGTTTCCCGGCTCAGGATGGACCGGCTGATTCTGGGAACGGAGATTGCCGCGAACCTCGTCGAGGTATCCGACGAAAGCGAGGTCAGGATCGGGCTGACGATTGCGACGGAGATGGGTTGTTTCGACTGCCACGGACCGATGGGTGGCGGGGGAGTCTCCAACCCCGGTACGGTCGGAGGAGAGGTTCCGGGTTTCTTTGGAGCATCCTTCGAGCGGCAGGCCGAGACTCTGGACGGGATCAAGGGCATCGTGCGTGACGGTCGGTCTGCGCAGAGGGCGTGGTGGACGCCGTGGAAGAGGCCCGTCCTGGACATGCCGCCGTATGGCGATCGCCTGGATTCAACCGAAATCGGACTTCTGGCCTATGCCGTGCGCACCCTCAACGAGAACCCTCCAACGGAATAAAGAACCATTGGGTGCCACGTGAGCCTCTTGTAAAAATACCTTTCACAGGTCAATTTCCCCGAGTAGTCGAAGAACGGGAGGGGATAAACCCCTCCCCTACAAAGAAAAACGTAGGGGCGGGGTTTATCCCCTCCCGGGTTTCCCTGAATTTTGCAAGCAGCTCATGTGGCACCGTTTCCGTTTTGGTACCGTTTGAAAGTGGTCTCGACGTCTGCATCGGGTACCATGGTTTCTCAATGGCAGGTCTCCGTTTTCAATGGGTTGTGACTCTCGTGCTGGGGGTGGTGTTGATGACTGCTTTCTCTTCCTTTGGATCGGTTCGTGCTCCGGCCGTGGCGGGTGCATTCTACCCGGGAGATGAAGAGGCGTTGCGATCGACGGTGGATCGCCTCTTGGCCCGGACAGAGGTTTCGGGCTCCCCAGCGCGTGCCGTGATCGTGCCTCATGCGGGCTATGTCTACTCGGGGGCCACGGCGGCCCAGGCGTTTCGACGCCTTGAGGGTTCGGATGCGACCCGGGTGATCCTGATCGGACCCTCTCATCAGGCCAGTTTTCGTGGCGGGGCGTTGCCGTCGTCGAGGATTACGGCCTTCAGGACTCCGCTTGGCGATGTGGAGATCGACCGTGAAGTCATCGAAGAGCTTCGGTCTTCGGCCGTGTTCCGGGGCCCGTCCTCGGCCCATGACGGTGAGCACTGCCTTGAAGTCGAAATCCCCTTCCTTCAGATCGTGCTTCCCGAGGCTCGGATCGTCCCCATCCTCATTGGTCATCACAGTGGCCCTGCCGAGATTGAGGGAATTGCCAAGGCATTGGCGGAGTTCCTCGGTCCGGAGACCGTTGTCGTTGTCTCGACGGACTTCAGCCATCATGGCGATGCCTACCGGTGGGCCCCGTTCGCCGGAGATCCGAAAATCGGCGAGCGCCTGTTGGATCTGGCCCGGGTGACGGCTGAACTTGCAGCTGCGGGCAGCGCCAACGGTTTTCGGCGCCAGGTCGAGGTCTCCGGGGATACGGTCTGTGGCAGCAAGCCGGTTGAGGTCCTTCTGGAGATGGTGTCCCACGCATTTGACGGAGAGGGCCGGGTTCTGGAGGTGACGACATCGGGCCAGATGACCGGGGACTTCAAGCAGTCCGTCTCGTACGCCTCGATAGCCTTCAGCGGTCGCTGGGAAGAATGGAAGGACCGCGCGACGCCGACCGATCTTCCCAACCTCAGTGTCGGACAACAGGAGGCCGTCGTCGGGCTTGCTCGCGCGGTTCTTGAGACGCATTTGGGACACGGTCCGGAGCTGGCCCGGTGGTTCCTGGCCCATGAAGACGATCCGGTGCTGAGAGCTCCGGCGGGCGCCTTCGTGACGCTCAATCATCCCGAGATCAGACCCGGTCAGGAAGGGCGGTTGCGGGCCTGCATGGGGGTGATCGAGGCCCGCCAGTCGGTGGTGGACGCGGTTGTGCATGCGGCGGTCTCGGCCTCGACCGATCCGCGTTTTCCGGCGCTTGAACTCGGGGAACTCCAGGACATTGAGGTGGAGGTCTCCCTGCTGTCTCCGTCCCATCCGGTGGCGGGTCCCGAGGACATCAGGATTGGTGTCCACGGCGTACTGCTGTCAAAGAAGGGTCATCGGGCGGTCTTCCTGCCCCAGGTGGCGCCGGAGCAGGGCTGGGACCGCGAGACGATGCTGGATCATCTGGCCCGGAAGGCCGGGCTGGCTGCCAATGCCTGGCGCCGGGATGCCGTTTTCGAGGTCTTCACCGCCCAGGTATTCGGAGAGGATTGAATCGGGAATCTCACGGTTCGGTCGGCTCACGCCGTGGCCGTCTTCAATCCGATCCGATTCGCACAAGTTGGAGGAGAGGCCGATCCAGGCTCTCCGGACCCGAGAGATCGACGGCGGCCTCGAGCCACCATGTGTCGTCACCCTCGGGGTCGAGGAGGCGCTGGAGGACCTTCCATCGCCGCTCGGCTTCGCGGGAGATGATGGTGGTTTCGGCCAGACGGGCCTGATGATCGAAGCGCAGACTCTCGTAGCGCTCGAAGTAGGGCGCCATGGCCTCTTCGATCAGTTCGGGAGTCCAGTCGTCTGAAACAGCAACCGATCCGATGCCGGCGGCCGCATCCTCCCAGTTTTTGGCGGCCAGCGCCCGGACCAACTGCCTGCACTCCGCCCGGATCCGACTCTGGAGGCTCTTCTGGTTCTCGATCAGTTGCTGGAGGACCACGAGGCGGTGGGCCTCGTGCTCGCTCATGCCCTCGAGCTTGAGTTCGGGGTGGCGGAGGCCTTCCCACTCCTCGATCAACGAGGTGTCGATGCGCTCGATGACCGAACGCAGCCAGCCGATGACATCCCAGACGGCATCGGTCTTGGCCTGGTCCGGGACGTTCTGGTCCAGGGTCTTGTAGACCTGGGAGAGGTAGCGCAGGAGGATGCCCTCCGACCGTTGGAGGGCGTATCTCCGGGTGTATTCGCCAAAGCTCAGCCACTCCTCAAGCATTTCCCGGGCGATGGACTTCGGGGCCACCAGGTCCCCGCCGACCCAGGGGTGGGCAGCCCGGAATCTCTCGAAGACCGCCAAGAGGTACTCCCGGCACGGCTGGGGGTTGGTGACCTCGTCCAGTTGGTTCATCCTCTCCTCGTAGGGAACGCCTTCGGCCTTGAGTCGGTTGATCAACTCGGTCTTGGCCTTGGAGAGCTGGGCCCGGATGATGACGGTGGGATCTTCGAGGACCGATTCGACTGCAGAGAGGAGGTCCAGCGAGAGTTCCTCTCCCTCAGGGTCCAAGCCTCCAATCGCCTCGACAAGGAAGAGAGACAGATTGTGAAAGAGCGAGAAATCAACCTGCAGATCCTCATCCGGAACGACCCAGAGATAGGAACTACCGGTATCCCTGACCATGCGGATGATGCCCAGACGGTAGAGCGATCGGATCAGCTCCGCCGCTCGTCGAATCAGGCGCTTCTTGCTCTCTGGATCCTCGTGGCAATCCCGGATCAAGCTGCGGATGGCGGCGAAGTTGCCGGCTTGGGGGTCGTTGACGTCGGCATCGCGCTGGATCAGATCGAGGATCATCCCGTTGGTCAGACGGAAACGGGACCGCAAGGGTTCCGGCGGCGAGTGGATCATTCTCTTGAGCGTGTCTTCGCTCCAGGAAACCTCGCCGTCCCGTCGTGGCCGTTGGGGTTTCTTCTTGATCCGTCTTCCGGGATTTGCCGCGGCCTTTCGTGCGGCGATGCGTTTGGAGATGGCGTCCTCGGGCGCCTGGGCGACGACCCAGCCCCGGTCGTCGAAGCCCTTGCGACCTGCACGTCCTGCAATTTGCTGGAAATCCCGGACCTTGAGGTGGCCGACCTTCTGACCGTCAAATTTGGCCAATTTGGTGAACAGCACCGTTCGGATCGGGATGTTGACCCCGACGCCCAGGGTGTCGGTTCCCGAGACAACCTTGAGCAGGCCCTGCTGGGCCAGCTGCTCGACCAGCAGGCGGTACTTGGGCAGGAGGCCCGCGTGATGGACGCCGATGCCGAAGCCGAGGAAACGCTTGAATTCTCGTCCATAGGGCGTGTCAAAGCGGGCGCCCTTGAGGGCCTCCCGGATGGCTTCGCGGCCGCGGCGGCTGGTCAGGCCCATTGAGGTCAAACCCTGGGCCAGTTCGGCGCAGTCGTTGCGCGTGAAGTTGACGATATAGATCGGCGCCTGGTCGCCGGCTACCAGTTCCTCGACGGTCTCATGGAGGGGTGTCTCGCGGTAGGAAAAGTCCAACGGAACCGGTCTCTCGATCGAGGTGACGTGAGCCACCTCACCGCCGGTTTTCTTCTCGATATGATGGGCAATCGGCGTGACGTCACCCAGGGTGGCCGACATCAGAAGGAAGGTCGTCGAGGGCAGGGTGATCAGGGGAACCTGCCAGGCCCAGCCGCGATCGCGGTCGGCGTAGTAATGGAACTCGTCCATGACGACGTAGGGAACATCGAGATCGGCGCCCTGGCGCAGGGCCATGTTGGCCAGGACTTCTGCCGTACAGCAGACGACGCCGGCGTCGGGATTGATCGAAGCATCGCCGGTCTTCATGCCGACGTTTTCCGGGCCGAGGGTCTCACACAGGGAGAAGAACTTTTCGCTGGCCAGGGCCTTGATCGGTGACGTGTAGAACGAGGTCCGGCCCTCACAGAGGCCCTTGAAGTGGAGACCCAGGGCGACCAGCGATTTGCCTGAGCCGGTCGGTGTGCTCAGGACGACGTGGCGGCCGGACATCAGCTCCAGCAGGGCCTCTTCCTGGGCGGGGTAGAGATCGAAGCCGGCATCCGAAGCCCAGCCGAGGAAGAGGTCGAGAATTTCATCGGTGTCGGTGGTGCCGCCGGAAGGAACGCGTGAGCCGAGGTTCTGCATGGGGCCATTATGCCGCAGTCGGGTTAGAGTAGACCCATGATGAAGGGACAAGGTTCGATTGGGAAGATTCGGGTTCCACCTGTTGTGGGTTGTCTGGTTTTTTTGGTGCTTTTCGGGATCGTTTGGATGATCTTCGAAGTGCAGGCGCAGAAGAC
>CAYSHZ010000138.1:0-9344 GCA_964430905.1 uncultured Thermoanaerobaculia bacterium
CCGAGATGAAGGTCAAAAAAGGTGACACCGTGGAAGTTATTGCCGGCAAGGATGCCGGGCGACGGGGCAAGGTGCTCAAAGTGGACAGCGCGCGTGAGCGGGTTGTGGTGGAGGGCGTTCACATGATCAAACGCCACACCCGACCCAATCCTCAGAAGCGCATCCAGGGTGGCATCGTCGAGCGCGAGGGCGCAATCCACGTGTCCAATGTGATGGTTGTTTCGCCCGACAGTGGGAACAAAACCCGTGTCGGATACAAGATTCTCGACGACGGACGAAAAGTCCGCGTCGCACAGGTCGACGGCGCGATTCTCGACCGTTAGGAGGGACGATGGCGCGCTTACAAGAGAAATATCGTGAGTCGGTGTTTCCGGAGCTTCAGAAGAAGTTCGGACTCACCAATCCCATGCAGGTTCCCCGGGTAGAAAAGGTGACCTGCAATATCGGTGTGGGCGAGGCGTCAAGAAACGCCAAGCTCCTTGACACGGCGCTGGAGCAGTTGACCAGCATTACCGGACAGAAGCCTGTGATGCGGCGAGCTCGAAAGAGCATCGCGGCCTTCAAGCTTCGCGAAGGCATGCCGGTCGGCGCCAAGGTCACCCTGCGAAGGGAACGGATGTTCGAGTTCCTCGATCGATTGATCAATATCGGTCTGCCTCGAGTTCGTGACTTCAGGGGGGTCAACCCCGGTGCATTTGACGGTCGTGGCAATTACACACTGGGAATTCGTGACATTCTGATCTTCCCTGAGGTCGACTACGAGAAGGTTGAAGGCACCATGGGCATGAATATCACCATCACAACCTCGGCTCCCACCGATGACCAGGCGCGTGCGCTGTTGGCCGGTCTCGGGATGCCGTTCGCAGGTAGGTAGGGAGGCAGTCCGTGGCACGCAAGGCATCCATTGCAAAGAGCCTGAAGCAACCTAAGTTCAAAATCAGGCATCGAAATCGTTGTCGCCGTTGTGGTCGGCCTCGTGGTTACATGCGCAAGTTCAATCTGTGTCGCGTGTGTTTTCGTGAACTTGCCCTGGAAGGTTATCTTCCGGGCGTAACCAAGGCCAGCTGGTAAAGGGGGCGACCATGACTATGACCGATCCCATTGCCGATATGCTGACTCGAATCCGCAACGCGACCATGATGCGGCACGACCGGACGGATATTCCGGCGTCGAAAGTCAAGGTCGAGATTGCCAAGATCCTCAAGCAGGAAGGGTTCATTCGAACCTTCAAGCTGGTGGAAGAGGGGCCCCAGGGCCTGATCCGGGTCTATCTCAAATATGCCGATGACGGCGAGCCCGTAATTCACGGCCTTCGCAGAGTTTCGACTCCCGGGTGCAGAATCTACACCCGCGTCGAGAGCCTGCCCAAGGTCCGCAACGGACTTGGTGTTGCTCTGGTATCAACCAATCGGGGTGTCCTCACCGACGAACAGGCTCGTGGCCTGCGGGTCGGTGGCGAAATCCTGTGTGAGATCTGGTAGGAGGAGGGCGCCATGTCTCGGATTGGAAAACTGCCTGTCCCGGTTCCCTCCGGTGTCGAAATCCACGTTGGAAACGGTGTGGTTCAGGTCAAGGGGCCCAAGGGTTCTGTCTTGGTCCACCTGATGCCCGGAATCGATGCTGAGGTCAAGGACGGCAAAATTACACTCGGAAGGGCCAACGAAGAGCGGCAAACCCGCGCTTTTCACGGCCTGAACAGGGCTCTCATCGCAAACGCCACTACCGGCGTTTCTGAGGGCTGGAAGAAAGAACTCGACATCATCGGTATTGGCTATCGTGCAGAGAAGCAGGCCAAATCAGTGGTGTTCAACCTTGGCTATTCCCACACCATCGATTTCCCGATTCCCGAGGGAATCGAGATTGAGGTCGACGGCAAGGCGAATCGTATCTCCGTGTCCGGAATCGACCGTCAGCAGGTCGGCCAAATTGCCGCGGATATTCGATCGCTTCGGCCGCCCGAGCCCTACAAGGGCAAGGGTATTCGGTACGTCGGCGAGGTCGTCAAGATCAAGGCCGGGAAGCAGGGGGCGACAGCATGAGTCGTATTAAAGACCGAAAACAGCGCCGCGCCAGAATTAGGCGCCGGTATCGGAATACCGTTCGAGGAACCGCCGCAAGGCCGCGCCTCGCGGTGTATCGGAGCCTGCGTCATGTCTATGCGCAGGTCATTGATGACGAGACCGGGATCACCCTGGTTTCAGCTTCCAGTCTGGAAAAAGACGTTGCTGGAAGTGCTTCTCACGGGGGCAACTCCGAGGCCGCCAAGTTGGTCGGCAAGGCCATTGGTGAACGGACCAAGGAAAAGGGTCTGGATACCGTGGTCTTCGATCGTGGCGGATTCAATTACCACGGTGTGATTCGTGCGATGGCTGAGGCGGCTCGTGAAGCCGGCCTGAAGTTTTAGGGGATGTGATGATGATGAACCGAGAAACTGAGCAGGCGGAAACAGTCGTCCACATCAACCGCGTTGCCAAGGTTGTCAAGGGTGGTAAGAACTTCTCCTTTTCAGCCGTTGTCGTCGCTGGAGATGGTGAGGGCATGGTGGGCTACGGAACCGGCAAGGCCCGAGAGGTACCGCCGGCGATTCAGAAGGCATCCGAGCAGGCCAGACGGTACATGGTTCGAATTCCGATGGTCGGTGGAACCGTGCCTCATCTGGTATGGGGTCGCTGGGGAGGCACTCGTGTCCTGTTGCGTCCCGCATCTCCGGGTACCGGCGTTATTGCCGGTGGCGGCGTGCGTGCCGTGATGGAGTCCGCCGGCATCCAGGACGTTCTGACCAAGATTGTCGGAAGCCGGAACCCATTTAATGTTGTTCGTGCAACCTTTGATGCCCTGGGTCAGCTGATGACCGCAGAGCAGGTCCAGCGCCTCAGGGGCGTCAGCTTCGGTAATGAAGGGCCGGCCGAGTCCGCATCACCCGCTGTTGCCGAAGAGGCGCCGGAGACATCGACCGATGCCGATGTGCCCGAGGCGGTAGCTGCGACCGAGGTTGTTGCCGACGCTGAAGAGGCCAACGCCGAGGTGACGGGCGACGAGGTTGTTGCCGAGGCCAAGGCCGAGGAGGGCGGTGCGTCATGACCGCGACCAAGAAAAAATCCAAGAAGATGCTGAAAATCACCCAGTTCAAGAGCGGAATCGGCTATGCGGAGAACCAGAAGAAGGTCCTCAAGGGACTCGGACTGGGGAAAATCGGTCGGACCGTAACTCGGGTTGACCATCCCTGTATCCGCGGCATGGTGACCAAGGTTTCGCACCTGGTTTCAGTCGAGGAGGTGGAGGCATGACCATGGAACTGCATAATCTTCATCCCGCACCGGGCGCAAAGCGTTCCCGCAAGCGGGTCGGCCGGGGCCCGGGTTCGGGCAACGGCAAGACCGCAGGCAGGGGTCACAAGGGCCAGAGGTCCCGCAGTGGATATTCTCGTCGCTACGGCTTCGAGGGTGGGCAGATGCCCCTGGTTCGCCGGATTCCCAAACGTGGTTTCTTCAACGTTTTTCGGGTGGACTACCAGGTAGTCAACCTGAGGGACCTCGATCGAGTCTTTGACGATGGTGACGAGGTCAACCCGACGACAATGATCGAGAAGGGTCTGATTCGTCGGGGCCCCAAGCCGGTCAAGGTTTTGGCTACCGGAGATCTGTCGAAGAAGCTTTCGATTGTGGCAGACAAGTTTTCCGACTCCGCCAGGAGCAAAATTGAGGCCGCGGGGGGCACCTGCGAGACGGTGGCATCGTGATCGACAGTTTCCGCAACATCTTCGCGATTCCCGATCTTCGGAAGAGGTTGTTGTTCACCTTCGCCTTGCTGGCGGTCTATCGGGTGGGCGCCTTCATTCCGATTCCCGGTGTGGACCCCATGGCGTTGGCCGAGTTTGCGGAGGCTGCCAAGGGAACGGTTCTCGGTATGTTGAACCTGTTTTCTGGTGGAGCGCTCGGACGGATGACGGTCTTCGCTCTGGGGATCATGCCGTACATTTCGGCTTCGATTATCTTGCAGCTCTTGACCGTGGTTTGGCCCTATCTGGAGAAACTCTCCAAGGAGGGTGAACTCGGACGACGCAAGATCACCCAGTACACACGGTACGGAACCATTGTCCTGTCCGTGATTCAGGGTATGGGTATCTCCTTTTTCCTGGAGAGAACCCAGGCCCCCGGGGGAGCGCATCTGGTTCCCCTGGAACTTCAGGGCTGGGGTTTCCGGTTCTTGACAGTCTTGACCTTGACGACTGGAACAGCCTTTGTCATGTGGCTCGGTGAACAAATCTCCGAGCGAGGCATCGGCAACGGCATCTCGTTGATCATTTTCGCGGGAATCGTCGTCGGCCTGCCGGGTGCGATCTTCAGCACGATCACCGACGTTCAGCAGGGCTCTCTGAGCATCATGACGATCGTCGTTTTGGTGATATTCATGCTCGGGGTTGTGGCGGCAATTGTCTACATGGAGCGGGCGCAGCGGCGGATTCCGATCCAGTATGCCAAGAGGGTCGTCGGGCGCCGGGTCTATGGCGGTCAGAGTACCTATCTGCCCTTGCGCCTCAACACCGGTGGCGTGATCCCCGTGATCTTCGCGGCCTCGATCATGTCGTTTCCCCAGACGCTGGGTCAGATGATTGAGAATCGATGGTTGCAGAAGATCACTGAGGCCCTTGGCTATGGTCAGCCTCTTTATAACCTGGTCTATCTGTTGTCGATCGTCTTCTTCTGTTATTTCTACACGTCGATCATCTTCAACCCTGAGGATACGGCGGAGAACATGCGGAAGTACGGCGGTTTCATTCCCGGTATTCGTCCAGGAAAGAAAACGGCCGAGTTCATCGATCGGATTCTGACCAGAATCACCCTGGTAGGCGCGGTCTACCTGGCGATTGTTGCCATCCTCCCGCAGATCCTGATCTCGGGATTCAAGGTTGCGACCATCCCCGTCATCGGCAGCGCCCTGGATGCGATCATTCCGACGTTCATTACCCAGGGTCTTGGTCTGAAGTTCTACTTCGGAGGCACCTCGTTGCTGATTGTCGTCGGGGTGGCGATGGATACCGTGCAGCAGATCGAAAGCCAACTGGTAATGCGGCATTACGACGGTTTCATGCGTCGTGGCCGGGTTCGCGGAAGGCGCTAGAGAATGATTCTTCTCAAGTCCCCGACTGAGATCGATGCCCTGGACCGGGCCAATCGCCTGGTGCATCGGGCACTGGAGCTCGTCCGCAATGCGGCCGTGCCCGGTGTGACGACATGGGAACTCGATCAGATGGCGGAGGCCTTGATTCGTTCTGAGGGCGGGGTTCCTGCCTTCAAGGGGTATCGGGGTTTCCCCGGTACCTTGTGTGTGTCCATCAACGACGTCATTGTTCACGGGATCCCGAGCCGGAGCGTGCGGCTGCGCGACGGAGATCTGGTCAGCGTGGACTGTGGCTCCGTGGTGGATGGTTTCTTTGGTGATGCTGCAATTTCTTTCGGTGTGGGACGGGTTTCCGAAGAGGTCCGCCGGCTGATGGAGACGACGCGTCAATGTCTCGAGGATGCCGTAGCTGAGGTCAGGCCCAACAATAGGTTGGGTGATGTCGGTGCTGCCGTTCAGCGATGTGCGGAGTCCGTCGGCTTTGGTGTGGTTCGAGATTTCGTGGGGCATGGCATCGGCCGCAGCCTTCACGAAGACCCCCAGGTTCCCAATTATGGGACCCCGGGGCGTGGGCAGTTGATGAAGACCGGACTGGTTATTGCGATCGAGCCGATGATCACCGCCGGGAGCTGGCGAGTGAAAATTGACGATGATGGCTGGACAGCCAGGACAGAAGACGGTAAAATCGCCGCCCATTTTGAGTTCTCAGTGGCAGTCACTGAGAATGGTGCCCGTGTGCTCGGGGTTGAGGAGTAGAAATGGCCAAGGAAGAAGCGATCGAAGTGGTCGCGACAGTAGTGGAACCATTGCCCAACGCAATGTTCCGCGTCGAGTTGGAAAACAACCATGAGGTCTTGGCCCATATTTCGGGGAAGATGCGGAAGCACTTTATTCGTATCCTGCCCGGAGACAAAGTACTTGTCGAACTCTCTCCATATGATTTGAAGAGGGGTCGTATCGTCTACCGTTACAAATGAAAAGGGGGCGACAATGAAAGTTCGTCCGTCCGTGAAACGCATGTGTACGAAATGCAAGATCATCCGACGCAAAGGCGTCATCAGGGTGATCTGCGAAAACCCGAAACACAAGCAACGCCAGGGATAATCGAGGAGGATTCATGGCACGTATCGCAGGTGTTGATCTGCCAGCTAACAAGCGAGTCGAAATCGGCTTGACCTATATTTACGGTATCGGTCGCACCCGTGCCAAGGGGGTTCTTGCAACCGCCGGCGTCGAGGAGGGCATCAAAATCAAGGATCTGTCGGAAGACGAGATCCTTCGTTTGCAGCGCGTCCTTCAAGACGAGGGTCAGGTTGAGGGTGACCTCCGCAGAGAGGTCGCCATGAACATCAAGCGGCTGATCGAAATCGGCAGCTATCGCGGGATCCGCCACCGCCGGGGTCTTCCGGTTCGTGGTCAAAGGACCCACACGAACGCGCGAGGGCGAAAAGGTCCGAAGCGTCAAGCTGTTGCCGGCAAGAAAAAAGTCGGCAAGTAGGACCGGGAGTTATTTATGGCAAAGGATCGCAAGGGTGCACGCAAGCCGCGTCGGGAAAAGAAAAATATCCCGCACGCCGTTGCCAATATTCACGCCACCTTCAACAATACGATCGTTACCTTCACCGACCCCAGCGGCAACACGTTGTGCTGGTCATCCGGTGGACGGATCGGTTACAAGGGTTCGCGCAAGGGTACGCCCTATGCGGCCCAGCTTGCAGCCCGGAATGCCGCCGAACAGGCGCAGGACAACGGCGTTCGCAGTGTTGAAGTCCGCGTCAAGGGCCCGGGTCCCGGCCGAGAGTCGGCGATTCGTGCCGTTGCGGCAGCCGGAATGGACATCAAGAGTATCCGTGACGTGACACCTATTCCACATAATGGGTGTCGTCCGCGCAAGCGTCGTCGCGTCTGAATTGCAAGGAGTCTGATAGTGGCACGTTATAGAGGGCCTGTATGTCGGCTGTGTCGTCGTGAAGGCATGAAACTCTTCCTCAAGGGAGAGCGTTGTTATAAGGAAAAGTGCGCCATTGAGCGACGCAACCAACCCCCAGGGCAGCACGGTGGCGCCCGGAGGCGGAAGCCTCGAGCCTACGGTATCCAGTTGCGCGAGAAGCAGAAGCTTCGCCGTGTCTACGGCGTACTCGAGGGTCAGTTCAGGCGGACCTTCAGTGATGCCAACCGCCGCAAGGGTGTGACCGGCGAGAACCTCCTTCAGCTCCTCGAGCTTCGGTTGGACAACGTCGTCTATTCCCTGGGATTTGCGACGTCTCGCACGCAGGCTCGGCAGTTGCTTCGGCACGGCCATGTCCTGGTCGACGGTCGCAGGGTTGATATTCCGTCCTTCAGGGTCAAACCCGGGATGGAAATTTCGCTGCGGGAGAAGAGCCGAAAACTGGCTCAGATCGAAGAAGCGATCGACTTTGCCCAGGGCAGGGGTGTCCCCGCCTGGTTGGAACTCGACGCCGCCAATGTAACCGGCAAGGTTTTGGAGGCGCCCTCTCGCGAGGATATCCGATTCCCGATTCAGGAACAGCTCATCGTCGAGCTCTACTCTCGCTGAGGAGTGTGCAGATGATTTGGCACCAGTTCCAACGTCCCTCAACGGTGACCCTCGAGCAGGAAACCGTTACCGATACCTATGGACGATTTGTTGCGCAGCCTTTTGAAAGAGGCTGGGGAACCACCGTCGGCAATACGCTTCGACGTTCCCTGCTTTCCTCGATCCCGGGGGCAGCCGTCACCGCGATCAAGATCGAGGGTGTCGACCACGAGTTTTCGGCCACCCCAGGTGTCGTCGAAGATGTGACCGACATTATCCTCAACCTCAAGCAGGTTCCGATCCGGCTCTATGGAGTGGACTCCGCGTTCATCACCCTCGAGGTTGATGGGCCCGGACATGTCACTTCCGGCATGTTAAAAGGATCCGCCCAGGTTGAGATCGTCGATCCTGACGTTCACATTGCTACATTGTCGGCCGATGCCGTTTTCCGGATGACCGTCAGAGTTGCAGTCGGGCGGGGCTATGTCCAGGCCGATGAGAACCAGACCGAGGACCTCGATCTGGGCTTCATCCCCGTGGATTCCGCCTTCTCCCCGGTGATCAAGGCCAATTTCCGCGTGGAAATGGCTCGGGTCGGCCAGAAGACCAACTATGACAAATTGATCCTCGAAGTGTGGACCGATGGTACCGTCAAGCCTGAGGAGAGTGTCAGTCAGGCGGCGCAGCTGATTCGAGGCCACATGGATATCTATGCGGCCCTTGGTCAGGAAGAGGAAGTTGAGTTTGTCGCGGAACCTGAACCCGAGCCGGAAGAGGCGTCCGAACTGGACAAGAGCATTGATACGCTCGAACTCTCCATCCGCTCAATGAATTGCTTGAAGAACGCAAATATCAAGACCCTCCGTGATCTGGTTTCCCGCTCCGAAAAGGAGATGGTCGAGATCCGGAACTTTGGCGAGAAATCGCTGAAGGAAGTCCAGGCCAAACTTGAGGCCATGGGTTTTGGGTTTGGCATTGATGCCTGAAGCGAGGGAGTTACCATGAGACATCGAGTTCACGGCCGGAAGCTCGGTCGGACCAGTGCCCACCGGAAGGCGATGTTCCGGAACCAGTTGACGGCGCTTTTTACGCACGAGCGCATCACGACGACGATCTCCAAGGCCAAGGAACTTCGCCCGATGGCGGAGAGAATGGTCACCCTTGCCCGTACGGGCACGTTGGCCAATCGCCGAAGGATTCTGACCATGGTGTCGGACAAGGAAGTCGTGCGTCATCTCTTCGACGACATTGCCCCGAGGTTTGTCGATCGTAATGGTGGTTACACTCGAATTCTACGAATTGGTCCTCGTCACGGCGACAATGCCGAGATGGCGATCATTGAATTTGTTGATTATCAGCCCAAAGAAAAGGGTGATGACCACGGCGGAGGTAGCAAGACCTCACTGATGGACCGGGCCAAGGGCCTGTTTGGCGGTGGTCGAGGTGACGGCGATGTCGCCGAGACGGCGCCGGCTGAAGAGGCTGCAACCGAGACTGTCGAGGAGGTTGTCGAAGAGACGGCCGCCGAGACCGAAGTGGTTGAGGACGTGGTTGAAGTAGAGACCGCCGATACCGAAGTCGAAGCCCCCGAGGCGGAAGAAGCTGCCGAGGAGACCGAGAAAAAAGAATAGAGAATCATCGAACGATTTTCATCGATACCAACCGCACCTTCGGGTGCGGTTTTTTT
>CAYSHZ010000139.1:0-9334 GCA_964430905.1 uncultured Thermoanaerobaculia bacterium
GTGATCCCGATACCCTGATTACTGATCAGAATTGACCTGTCGAGAGCAGCACCAACGAGCAGGCATGCAGGGTGGGAATCCCGCGAGAATTCAGCTCCGCCTCGAGTTGGTGGTTCTCGGTGCCGGGGTTGAAGATCACGCGGCCGGGTTTGACGGCGGCGATGGCCTCCGTCATCTTGGACGACAGTTTGGGCGAAACATAGACCGTCAGCGTGTGCACCTTTCCCTCGACCTCGCCAAGGGTGGGCACGACCTTCAGATCACCGATGGTTTCCAGTGCGGGGTGGATGGGAATGACCTCGTGTCGAGCCTCCAGCAAACGGTTGATCGCCATATTGGAGTAGCGTTCGGGGTTCTTGCTGGCCCCAAGGACCACCACACGTTGTTTTTCTTCCGTCATCGATTGACCTCCGCTTGGGATTCTATCGTCCAATGCGTCATGGGTCTATTGCCACGCCGAGGTGTCGCCCCCTTCGAAGCCTTCCTGGAAGATGTTCAATCAGAAACGAAAAAGCCGGGCAACGGCATTCGGGTTTTTTGCCCTTCTGTTGACTCCCCTGATTCCCTTTCATCCTCCAGCATTCATCTGGCTCATCCTCAAGGTCACGAACTCGTAAGAATTCGGGAACCGCTGGTTTTGGGGGTGTATCTGGGGCCGACCCTGGGGTTTTTCTTTCTTTCCCTTATTTTCCTGCCCCTGCTGTTAAATTTGGACACTCTAATGGGTGGCACCCAACGAAAACAAACACGATATCCGGGCGTTGTGCCGATGCTATGGTGGATCGGTGGAGTCCGGAGGTCCGATCGATGATGAAAATCAATCCGACGAGGCGGGATGTTGAGGAATTGCTCGCCTTTCTGCCGATCTTCGACCAGGAAGGGTTCCAACCAATCATTCGGTGGAGGGGGGGAGCGTCAGAGGGAACTTGCGCCTGGCCCGAGTACGACCCCAATGTTGAGAGGTTCTTTCTCGAAGTCGCTGAAGAATATTGGTGTGACCACGGCTACGGTCCGCCGGATATCAGTCAAATGATCCGCGATGAGGGTCGGGTTGCCCAAGCCGATCTCGCCGGGATCAAGTCGATGCTGACGTGGTGCGTGAGGGGCGAGCGTTTCTGCGACGGGCACTGGGGCGGTGTGATCGACGAAGGCCTTGTTCAGCGGGTGTTGCGGCGGCTAGCCAAGCTGGCGCCAGAGATGGAAGACTCAATCAGCAGGTGAGCAGGTGCTGGGGTTCCACTGATCACAACCTCACAAGTATTCGGAAATCTGGAGACATGATCGAGGACATGAAACGGAGTTCCTTTGTTATCTCCTTGAGTCTCGGTTTTGGGATTTTGTCCCAGTTTCGGGAAATATCAGAAAGTCTTTTAGATTTAACACGAAGGCATCTCTTTCGGAGGGCTTAGTGGGGCAATTCGTCCCGATTGTGGGACTTTCACGGTCCTCAGATGGGCTCGAAACCTGGCATGGTACTTGCGGTCTCTGGGAGGTGAAAACTGAACTCTGGAGGTTCCGATGCCGTCATCCAATCAATCCACTCGTTCCGTCATTCTGACCGTTCTCGCCGTCCTGGTTTTCGCCTCGACCGGCCTGCCGTCCCCGGCCTGGGGCGCCGGTCTTTGGCAGACGCAGACGCTGTATTCCGATCTTGTCACGCCCGAAAATCAGAAGGCCTTCGTCGACCTCGGCCGCTCCCGAACCGCGGCACTGGGTCACCTGGATTCCGACGGAATGATCGACCTCGTGGTTGCCTACGGCGACGGCGACGCAGCCTTTGCCGTCGTCAACCTGGGCGATGTCCGGTTTCGTCTCGGTCCCCATCACGATCTGGAGAGGGAACGAAAGGGGCTGATGCCGGAGAAGCCGTTTGCACGAGAGGGTGTGGTCTACCCACTCCCCTTTGCGCCCGATTGGCTTGCGGTGGGTGACTGGGATGCCGACGGCGACTTCGATGTGGTCTTCGCGAAGGCCGGTCTGTCCCGGCTGTATTGGATGAAGGGTGACGGGGAAGCCCACCCGATCGATGCCGGTTTCATTGAGTTGAATGGAAAGATCACGGCCTTTGAGGCCGGCGACCTCAACCGCCGGGACGGACTCAAGGACCTGGCGGTCGCCGTTGACACCCCGGTGGGTTCGTCGCTCCTGGTCTTCGAGGGCCCGGACGGCGCCTTCAGCCTCACCCCGGAATACATCGCCATGCCCGCATCGGTGACGGCCCTGGCGGTCGACCGGCTCAATGAAGACGGCTGGGTCGATGTCGCCGCCGTTTCGGGCAGCGCCGTCGTCGTGGTGTCCGGACGTGACCGGAGGCTCTCCTGGGCGCCGGAGAAGCGCCGGGCCGTAGGCCCTGCGACAACGTCGACCCTGGACTTCAACGGCCGTGTTCTCGACATCGCCGCCGGAGACTTCGTTGGACGGGATCGGCAATCCCAGCTGGCCGTTCGGCTCGCCGACGGTACCGTCCATCTTGCCCGATTGAGAGACGGTGGGTTCGCCATCGAGCCTCTCGGTTTCCTGCCGGCCGAGGGCCGGATGCTGGCCGCACGGGCTTCCGGCCGGCCGGGTGATGATCTGATCCTTTCGTTGCCTGCCGAAGAACGGGTCGAGATCCATCATGCCGGTGAACTCAAGGCGTCCGGCGCCCGTCTCGGAGCCGTCCAGGCCCCGGCCGTACCGGCGGTGGCTGTCATTGCCGGCCGGCTCAATATCGACACTCGAGACGATCTCGTTCTCCTGGGAAACGAGGGATCGGTCAGCGTGGCCGCCTCGAAAACGACCTACTTCATCGAAGTCAACTCGACCAACGACGCCGATGACGGCACGTGCGATGCAACACACTGTTCTTTCCGTGAAGCCATCAACACCGCCAACGCCCTCGATGCGGGTTCGACGATCACCTTCGATCTCGCGCTGGGATCGGTGATTCGGCCGTCGTCGTATTTACCTCAGCTGACGCAACCCGATGCGACGGTTATCGACGGCACGGTCGGCTCGGGGCTTTGGACCGGGCGGCTGGCCCTCCAGGGTGATCTTGCGGGGATCGACGCGACCGCCTTCAGAGTTTCAGGCGGCAATGCGTCGATTTCAAAACTGGTCATCGGAGGTTTCGATGGCGTTGGAATCTTCCTGGATTCAGGCGGAAACAACACGATCACCGGATGTCTCATCGGCTTTGACGAAACCGGCGCAGCCGCCCCTTTGTCCACGGGAATCAACATTTCGGGTTCGCCCGGGAACACCATCGGTGGAACAACCTCTCTCGAAAGGAACTACATCGCCTCCTCGAACTCTGGAATTCAAATCACAAGAACCGTGAGCGTCAACAACCTGATCGTCGGAAACTACATCGGGGTCGACCAGGGCGGAACGTCCGCCCGTGCCAACTTTGAGGGTATTTACGGCTCCGGCCACGTCGACGGGAACCAGATTGGATCGACTGACCCCGGGGGTGGAAACGTCATTTCCGGGAATACCCGCTGCGGCATATCGATCACTTGCAACGGTGAGGTCGGAACGGTCCCGTGGCTGATCCAGAACAATCTCATCGGGCTCACCGCCTCGGGGGATGCCGAACTCAAGAACATTACGTACGGAATTCTCATCACCGCCACGTCGCACCCGACGATCGGCGGGACCACCCCGGCGGCGCGAAACGTCATCGCGGGCAGCGATTTCGTCGGGATCCAGATAGACGACGGGGTTCTGTACGCGACGGTTTCCGGAAACTACATCGGAACCGATCAGACGGGTAGTGTCGCGATCGGGAACGGTTTCGGGATCCTCGTCGAAAATGCGGAGGTGTCGACCATTGGAGGGAGCACATCCTCGGCGGGGAACCTGATCAGCGGTAACAATGACAACGGGATCTGTTCGTTGAACGGATCCTCGCCGACGGAACTCGATATTCTCAACAACGACATCGGCCTGACGGCCGGCGGCGCCCCCCTCGGCAACGATGACTTCGGCCTTTCCTTCGAGGGTGGACACGCGATCCAGGTCGGAAATCCCGACAGCCCGAATCACATCGCCTACAATTCCGGGGGGGTTGAGGTCGGCGGAGATACCTACGCAACCTCCATCCGGGCCAATTCGATTCACGACAACGGCGGTGGACACCTCGGCATCGACCTCGGGACCAGTGGCGTCACCCCGAACGACGACGATGACGCCGACACCGGGCCCAACAATCTGCAGAACTTCCCCGTCATTTATTCAGTGGATCCGACGAGCGGCGAGGTCAGCTACTCTCTTGAATCCTCGGCAAGCACGAACTTCGCCATTCACTTTTATGAGAGTCCCGATTGCGATCCCTCCGGATATGGTGAAGGGAAGACCTACCTCGGAGAGACGACGATCGCGACCCTGGCCAACGGCTCGAATGCCGGACAGGTCACGTTCGCTTCCTTGACGTCCGGCGCCTACCTGACGGCAACGGCGACCGACCCCGGTTGGAACACCTCCGAGTTCTCCCAGTGCTTCCGGGTACCTGCGCTCGTGGACCTGTCGATGACCAAGACCGACTCGGCCGACCCCGTCACCCAAGGCGCCAGCTTTTTCTATACCTTGCAGGTCGACAATGCGGGGCCGGACACCGCAACCTCACTGACGGTGACCGATACCCTTCCCGCCGGTGTGGTTTTCGTCAGTGTTTCGGGGACCGGCTGGTCGTGCAGTGAGTCCACCGGAACCGTCACCTGCACCCGGGACGAACTGGCCGCGGGTTCCGCCCCGCCGATCACGGTCTCCGTGACCGCACCGGAGGGGGGTACGACCCTGGACAACACGGCGTCGGTTTCCTCCGCCGACAATGATTCCAATTCCTCCAACGATCAGGATTCCGAATCGACGGTCGTCGAGGGGTGCTACGTCCTGACACTCGAGCACACGGGCAACGGCGCCGATCCGGTTGCGTCCCCGACTGGATCGGCCGGGTGTTCGTCGGGCTCCTACCTCAGCGGGGAGGTCATTCAACTGACGGCGGCCCCGGATGCGGGGTGGGAGGTCGGAGGATGGACGGGAACGGACGACGACGCCGGCACCGCCCTGACCAACAGCCTGACGATGCCGGAGAGCGACCACACGGTGTCGGTCGGGTACGTTTCCTCCTGCGTGGCGTCGATTTCTCCATCGTCGGCGACGTTTCCGATCGGCGGAGGATCGGGATCGGTGACGGTCACGATCCCGGCCGGCTGCCAGTGGACCGCGACCAGTCAGGACGATTGGCTGGCGATCACTTCCGGAGCCTCCGGAACGGGCGACGGGGTGGTCGAGTATTCCGTCGCGGACCTCGCTGGTGGAAACACCCGAAACGGGGCGATGACGATCGCCGGTCAACCCTTCGAGGTCATCCAGTACGGTGTGGATCTGATCTTCGCCGACGGCTTTGAAAACAGCGACACCTCGGCGTGGAGCTCGAAATAGGGTATCGGGCGGTGCGAATGGATAAGAGGGATACCGTGATTGGCTCGAGGCGGGACACCGGGCGGCCGCATGAAGAACCGGGAACACCCGGCTCTGGGAAGCAGCCGAACTGCGGCTCCGGCTGTAACGTCGACCGGCCGCTCATACGAAGCCCGTGTGCCATCGCGAGTTTCCCGGAAAGCCGATCGTCCAGACCTCGAGCATTCCGGGCATGTATTCCGCAAATCTACGGCCCCGACGATCAACACAGTCTTGGAAGGGGAATTGTTGATAGAGGTTTCAACTCGGAAGCCGCGTCATGATGTCCCTGGGAAAAGGAGATTCAAATGTTCAAGTATTACGCCATGATTCTCATCGCATCCGTGCTCTTCAACGCCGGGTTCATCGAGGCGGCCGTGATTGTTGTCAATACGACCGGCGACGACCTTACGGTCAACGGTAATTGTACCCTGCGGGAAGCCATCCAGGCGGCCAATCAGAACGTACAGGTGGACGGCTGCACCGCGGGGAACTCGTCGCTCGACACCATCATGTTTTCGGTCAACGGCACGCTGACGATGGGATCGAATCGGTTCATCATCACCGAACAGGTGACGATCGGCGGCCCGGGCGCCGACAACCTGACCATTGTCGGAACCGACGGAGTCTTTGCCGTCAACATGGCGGTTGAGACTCACGACTTCGAGTTAATCGGTGTCACCCTGACGGGCGGCGATCCCGGCAACAGTAACGGCGGCGCCGTCGCACTTTTCAATGTCGATGTGGCGACCTTCACCAACGTCGACTTCGTCGAGAACACGGCCGCAGACGGGGGAGTCAAACGTTTCATCTCAACGGCACAGAGTCGACCGAGTTTGGTGCTCACTTGAGTGCTTACCATTACGCTGGTGACATTCTCGAGGCCGGACATACCGTTTTTGGAGAAACCCTCAACGGATCCCCGTGTTCCCGCGTAGTGACATCTCTCGGCTATAACCTCTCGGTCGATGACTCGTGTTTCTATCAGAGCACAGGCGACCTTGTGAACACTGCCTCCGGCCTGGACGGAATCTTGGGCGCCGTCAACTACAAGACGGCCGTCATGCCCGTTCCTGGTTCTCCGGTGATCGACAGCGGGGATCCCGCCGGGTGTCTCGGGGCGGACGGCTCGCCCCTGCTCGTCGATCAACGTGACCTTCCGAGACCTGCCGACGGCGACAACGATGGAGAGGCGATCTGTGACCGCGGCGCGGTCGAGGTGTCGTCGGATTACGACGGACTCTTTTCGGACGGCTTCGAAGTGGGCGCCGTCAACGCCTGGTCGAGCTGGACACCGTAATCCGAGGCCCCGGCAAGAGTTCAGCGGTGTCCCTTGCCCGTGTTCTTCCGTCATCGGTTGACCTCCAGTTTGGGATTCTGTCGTCCAAGGCGTCACGGGTCTATTGCCACGCCGAGGTGTCGCCCCCTTCGAAGTCATCCTGGAAGATGTTCGCCCGCGACCGGATTCGGTGCCAACTCGGTCGGTGCCAGGTTGCTCACTCAGTGCAAAAGAGTTCAACACTGGCCCTTACAGGAAGTGCGTCTCTTGATATAGGACCTCCCCTATAGATGATCTGGGAAAAGGACCTGCCCTGAAGATGCGAACTCAACACTCCGGCGGCTGAATCCGTAATCAAACTGGAACACCGTCCCAAGGAGGCAGCCATGAGCCGTTGGCAATTCATCCCGACCGCATCTTTTCTCGTCGTACTCAGCTTCCTCTATTCGACGGCAAACACCACTTTTGCTCTGGAAGGTAATAACGAATGTGACTCGATACTGGCAAGGTATAGTTTTGAATCTCTGAGCGATGCAGAGATTCGCGATGGCGTCGCCTACCTTGTCTCAGGGTCCCAGTTTGAAATTCTTCGCCTCGTCCATCCCGCAGCGCCGATCTATCTTTCTTTAATGACCCTCCCCGAAACAAATGACTATGAAAGAGGGAAAATCGCAGTGTTGGGGTCCTATGCCTACGTTTATCTCAGTGAAACACTATTTGTCATCTCAATCCGGGACCCCTTCCATCCCTCAATCGAGAGTTCCATTGCCGTTTCCGCCTCGTGTCTCACGACTGATGGGTCTTTTGTCTATCTTGTCGATCGTGACATGGTTACGATCATCGAGGTGTCTTCGCCTCGTCATCCACGGATCCTGAGCGAGTTTCCCTGTGATGAGCTCTCCTGGCCCAAAGACATTGTTGTCGCCAACGGGTATCTCTACATCGGCGATTCGAAGCTCATCATTATCGACGTATCCTCGCCGGAAGTCCCCTTCCCGGTAAGCAACCGGGAACTCCCCGGCTCTGCGGAACATGTTCTTCAAATGGATGATTACCTGTACCTCAGTAGCCCCAGCATAGGTCTGATGATTTACGATGTCAGCAATCCCTGGGAAACGGTTGAAATAGGTTCCTACGATTGTTCTTACTACGGTCTGGCAGTCTCCGGCGGCACGGCTGCCCTGATGGAAACACCAACCTGGCACAGAGATTACGCCACACTTCACCTCCTTGACGTCAGTGTTCCTTCAAGTATTGTTGAGACCGCTTCAGTCAATATTGATGGTATCGACCATATGTATATCAGGGACATCATCTCCGGTTCCCACTACCTCTATTCCATTGAGTCCAACGGCTTGAGAATTTTTGACCTGAGCACTCCGGAAAACCCAAGTATAACGAGGTTTTTTCCTACCCCAACCTATGGCTATGATATTGCTATTTCCGGAAACTTTGCTTTTGCTGCCGTCGGCGATGCCGGCCTTCAGGTTTTCGAACTCAACCCGATCGAGTCCATCCACCCGGTTGCCGTGATTGATACACATGGTGAAGCAATGACAGTCACGATTTCCCATAACTTTGTCTTTTGTGGCACCCGGAATGGAAAACTCAAGGTCTATGACATCAGTGATCCCAGGCACCCGGTGGTAATCAGTGACATTAGAGTCGCCTCGAGTATTTCGAACATGGAGGCTTGCGGAAAATTACTTCTCACCGTACCCGAGTCAGGGAGCACCTCCTCCATCATTGATATTTCGAACCCTCATTCACCTCAGAAAATTGGCATATTAAGGGTTGGACATCCCATTGGAGATATCACTATTTCCGGCCATCTTGTATATGTCGCATACAAGCAGGGTTTGGCGATTTTCGACCTTTCCGATGCTCAGAACCCGGTCGAGCTGAGTTCTCTTGATCTTGTTGACGAAATTGATGGCCAGGTAGTGCTGAAGGGCTATGATGGCATTGCTGTACGTTCAGGTCTTGCGTACCTCTACAATTCTATCAGCAGCCGGGTCATTGACGTTTCCACTCCGGATTCTCCAGTTGAGATACTGAAAACGGAAAACAATGCTAATTGGACTACTGTGTACTGCATCAACGGCGGTGACACGATGATTTCAGGGGATTTTCTCTACCAGATTTCGGACAACAGTTGTACTTCGGCCGATAGCAGCTCAACAATTTGGATTTCCGACATCACGGATCCGTCCTCTCCTCAACGGGTTGGATCTATCAGGACCGATACCTTCAACTACATCAGAAACCTGTTCGCCGGACACAGGTACAACTACGCCATCGGGAGCAGTATTACAATCCTGCCCCGTTGCGTGGACATCCCTCTTATAGATGAGAGCCTGGACTTTGCCACTTCTACCTTTCAGAAATAGGATTTATATTCTAAATTCGGTGCCAGGGTACTCACTCTGTGCATCTTCAGGTGGCTCGAATTCGGGAATTCGGTGCCAGGCACATAAATCCATCGTTATCCCATGAGTTCAGCAGTGTCCCCTGGCCATCCCCTGGCCATCTCCGCCTTGGCAAAAGCCTGAAGAATCCGCCACAGCACCGTAACTCCTCGCCCTGCCCCGTCTTGAAGCCATGGATGAGTTG
>CAYSHZ010000140.1:0-2089 GCA_964430905.1 uncultured Thermoanaerobaculia bacterium
CATCTCCCTTTCGGAACAACAAATCGGCCAGCCGGAGATGACCAATGTGGTTCTCGGGATCGATTTGAATCAGTTTTCTCTGAACCTGCACCGCGTTGTCAAAATCATCGTTCTTGACAAACCACTCTGCCAGGATGGAATACTGATCCTTGGCTTCGACGACCAGGCCCTGCTGAATATAGAGTTCGGCCAGCCGTTCAAAGACCTCAACCCTGTCTGGAACCAATCGATTGATCTTCTTGAAAATGGCGATGGCCTTGTTGGTGAAACCATCAGCGGCATAACTGTCGGCAATCCGCTCATAGAGTTCCACCGCACGATCAAGCTGGCCGATCCTCCTGTTGAGATCACCAATCCGATTGATTGTGTTGACATCGTTGGGATTCAACTTCAGGAGCTTTTCGTACTCCCGAATTGCAGGTTCAATCTTGCCCTTCTGGACCAGCTTCTCAGCTCCCTTGAGAATCTTGTCCCTGTTGATGGCCATTGACTTTCAATCCCTCCAACGTCCTACACGTAGGACTCATGGTAGCACAGGAAAAACCCACCAAAGACGCAGAATCCTACACCCTTGACACAGAGTCCTCGCCACCGGCTGCACCACAACGAAAACTTCGACGGTGAAGGATGGAAAGCCCATGAAGAGTAACGCCTCTCAGGTGACCAGGCGTACCGTAACCCTTGTTTCGTTCCCATTCCCACACTGTGTAACTCTGAGCCAATTCTACCATCAACGCATCCCGGTGAACCTTGGCAACATTGGATGCAGCGGCAACGCTTATAAACCGCTGATCGGCCTTGATTGGGGACAGAACATCTTCGAAACCTTTCCCCAACGTGACCGCATCAACGACGACGACGTCGTCAGGTCCTCTCAGGGACAGTGCAATTGACCGCATCGCTCGTCGGGTAGCCTCGAGGATATTGATCCGGTCAATCACCTCGGGCCAGATTTCGACCACTGCCCAGGCGTCCGCGTTGTTCCGAACCCATCCGGCAATCTTTTCCCTCCGGGAGGCTGACAGTTGTTTGGAATCTCGGACCCCCTCATGGCGGGGAATCTTGGAAAACCGGACACCACACACAACAACGGGGCCCGCCAGGGCCCCGCGTCCAACTTCGTCGATTCCAATGATTGCCGACGAACCTTTCAGGGCACGTCGATCCTCAGCCCCGAGGGGCTTGGTTGAGCCTCGGCTAGCCGCGGCGCAACTCCTTGATTCGGGCCGCCTTGCCGCGGCGCGAACGAATGTAATAAAGCTTCGCCCGACGAACCTTGCCCAACCGGGTTACTTCAATCTTGGTGACATTGGGAGAATGAAGGGGGAACACCCGCTCAACTCCGATGCCCGAGGACATCTTTCTCACCGTAAAAGTCTCGTTCACTCCGCCATGCTTGCGGGCAATCACCAGACCTTCGAAGATCTGGATTCGCTCTTTCTCGCCTTCCTTGAGTCGAACGTGCACTTTGACGTTGTCGCCACCCTTGAAATCAGGGATATCGCTCTTCAGGTACTGCTGGGTTACTTCACGAATCAGGTCCATCTTTTTGCCTCCCAGGCGAGATTCCACCATCTCGGCGGGTGCCGGGGCAGGGAGTATACACAGGAGCTTCTGGAACGACAAGTGAGCCTCTTGCAAAAATGCCTCTCCCAGGCCAATGTGCCCGAAGAATCGAAGAACGGGAGGGGATAAACCCCTCCCCTACGAAGGCAGGGGGCGATCCCAACCCGGTTGCGTTCGTGGGGGCGGGATCGAAACGACCCAACGCGATTGCGTTCGTAGGGGCGGGGTTTATCCCCGCCCGGGTTCCATATCCGATCCCAAATACCAAACGCAATTGTGTTCGTGGGGGCGGGATCGCAACACCCCAACCCGGTTGTGTTCGTAGGGGCGGGGTTTATCCCCGCCCGGGTTCCATGTCCGATCCCAAATACCAAACGCCATCGTGTTCGTAGGGCCGGAACCGCAACGACCCAACCCGGTTGTGTTCGTAGGGGCGGGATCGAAACGACCCAACGCGATTGCGTTCGTAGGGGCGGGGTTTATCCCCGCCCGGGTTCCATATCCGATCCCAAATACCAAACGC
>CAYSHZ010000140.1:2189-7741 GCA_964430905.1 uncultured Thermoanaerobaculia bacterium
AGGGGCGGGGTTTATCCCCGCCCGGGTTCCATATCCGATCCCAAATACCAAACGCCATTAGTTCGTGGGGCCGGCGTTGATCCCGTCCCTCACTCTCCCGCGTGAAGGTGGCGCCACACGTGACGGCCAATCTTGGCGCCCATCCTGTTGACCAGCGCCTCCTCCGATGCTTCCTGAACGCCCCGAACCGAGCCAAACGTCGTCAACAACGTACGGGCTCGTCCGGGGCCGATTCCCGGAATATTGAGCAACTCGGTCGCCAGCGTCTTCTTCTTTCTCCGCCGCCGCTGTCGGGACAGGGCAAAACGATGGGCCTCGTCCCGAGCCTGCCGAAGCACCATATGGGCCGGATCATGTTCGTCGGGTTCGAGGGGCTCGTCCCGTCCCGGAAGCCACACCGCCTCTTCCCTCTTTGCCAGGGCGGCCAGCGGCAAATCCAGCCCAAGCCCGTCGAGGGCGGCCAGCGCAGCGTTCAGTTGACCCAAACCTCCATCGATCAGGATGAGATCCGGCATCTCCTGCCCCTCGTCCCTCAACCGCCGGTATCGCCGAGTCACCGCCTCGCCGATTGCGGCAAAATCGTCACCGCCCCCGGCCTCCCTGAGGTTGAACGAACGGTACTCCCGTCTCTCCATCCGGCCGGATCTCCAGACCACACATGACGCCGTCGTATGGCGGCCCGATGAGTGGGAGATGTCAAAGCACTCCAGCCTCCGAACCGGTCCTTCCAGCCCGAGTAGATCCCCCAATCGGCGTTCCAGATGCTGGGCCTGGGATCGAGGGGCTCTGAACCTCAGGTTGAACGCCGCCTGGGCGTTTTCGTCCGCCAGACGAACTCTTCGGGCCTTGGGACCCCGCCGAGGCCTCATCAGACGGGTTCTCCTTCCCCCGAGGTGTTCCAGGTAGGCCTCGATCAGGCTTTGTTCGTCCGGATCCACCTCGACCGATGTCTCAATCACGGGCGGGATGAAAGGATTGACCTCGAAATACTGAGCCACAAACGCCGTCAGAATCTCCGCCCGGGCTACATCCCCGACTCCCTCAAAATGAAACTCCCTCTTGTCGACCAGTTTGCCCTCCCGGTAGGGCAGAATGCAGACCGTCGCATTGGCCCCATCCGACCACACCGCAATCACATCGGCATCCGCGCGGCTCCCGAGTTCCACATCCTGCTTCTCGCTCAGCCGATGGACCACCGTCACGAGGTCCCTCAGTCGGGCCGCCCTCTCGAATTCCTCCCCTTCCGACGCAGCCCACATGCTTGCTTCGAGTTTCCCAAGCAGCTCCTTGTGGCGCCCACCGAGAAAGAGCTTCAACTCGTCCACGCTCCGGCGATAGGCCTCTGGAGTCGTCAGTCCGTCAACACAGGGACCGAGACAGGCGCCGAGGTGGTGGTACAGGCAGGGGCGGTCCAGCTTGCCGTCGATCTCGATCGTGCACGTCCTGACCGTAAACCGCGTCCGTGCCAGCTCCATCAAATGACGAGCCATCGACTGCCCGAGGAAAGGCCCGAAATAGCTATGGCCGTCATCCAGGACCTTCCTCGTGAACTCGACCCGAGGCCACGTTTCCCCCGTCGTTACCTTGATGTAGGGATAGGTCTTGTCGTCTTTCAACATGACGTTGAAGCGCGGCCTCTCCCTCTTGATCAACGTATTTTCCAGGATGAACGCCTCAACTTCCGACGCCGTCACCGTAAAGTCCAGCTTCCGGGCCGAATCCAACATCGCGAGCGTTCTCTCCGCCAAATCCTGGCGTCCGAAGTACGACAGTACCCGTCGTCTCAGGTTCCTGGCCTTGCCGACGTACAGCACAACCCCGCGGGCATCGGCAAACCGATACACGCCCGGTGACGTCGGCGCCTCGCGTGCCCGTTCATGCAGTGGGTGTTGAATCGCGTTCATCGTGCCGATGGTACCGCGGTCGAAAGATGGCCCAGAGACCCTACTCCCCCATCTGCACTCACCCCAGGCGTTCGATTCTCAACCTGCCGCCGGGGGCGACCAGTCTTTTGGCCGCAGCGATGGCAATCAGCATCGACCCCATGGCGTTGGCCGCCGCCAGGGTGAACATGATGACAATCTGGTAGGCCACAGCCTGCATCGGAGGCGCCCCGGCGAGGATCTGACCCGTCATCATGCCTGGCAGGGACACAATCCCGGCTGCCGCCATCATGTTGGTCACCGGAATCATGCCGGTTCTCACCGCAGCGCGAACAGGTTCCTTGAGAGCCTCCGCCCGCGTGGCCCCGAACACCAGTCTCAGTTCGACCTCGTGGCGACGGACCGACAGATGCTCCAGCAACCTTTCCAGGCAGATTGACACGCCGTTGAGCGAGTTGCCCAGGATCATGCCCAGCAGCGGAATGACATATTGCGGTTCATACCACGGCTGAACCCCAACGACCACCTGCGTTACCACCGCGCCGACCACCAGGCACGTCGCCCCCATCGCCAGCAGACTGTCCCATCGCATACCCCGATAGGAACGACTCGACCGGTTGGATGCCTCCCGTCCCGCAAAGATGATCATCACCGCAAGAATCGCCATGATCAGCACCGGGCGCCTCAGGGCGAAGACCCGTTCAAGGATCAGCCCGACCAGGCCCAACTGCACAACCGTCCGAATCGTTGAAATAGCCAGCCGTTTCTCGATGTCCAGGCGCATCGCCAGGGACACCAGACCGGCGGCGATCACCAGGACCGTAGCCACCAGAAGATCAACCGGAGTCAATTGAATCAGATCGTTCATGCGGCCCTCAACCCATCGGCCTCGAGGCAGAGATGACGATCCGCGCCCCGCCCCATCTGGGGATCGTGCAGCACGCACAGGACCGCATATCCCGGACGCCTTGCATACTCGCCCAACAGTTCGAAACACCGCCCTGCCCGGGATCCGTCCAATCCCGACAGGGGCTCGTCCGCCAGAACCACAGGCGGACTCCACAGCAACGTCCGAACCAGAGCCAGCCGATGCCGCTCTCCTCCCGACAGCGTCAAGGCCTGTCGATTGAGGGCGATCGCTCCCAATCCGACATCCTCCAACAGTCCCCTGGCCCGTTCACCGTCAAAGGATCGGCCTGCCGCCGACTTGAGTCCGTATGGAAAATCCAGGTTCTCCAGGACCGAACCGGGGATGATCGGCGCATCCTGCATCATCAGCCCAACCGCCGCCCGCCAACCGGGAAGATCATCGTCATCCCACCGGCGCCCCGACAACTCCCGCACGGCGTTTTCTGCCGGCGCCAGTCCAACCAGTTGACGCAGCAACGTACTCTTGCCTCCACCCGAAGGACCCTCCAATACAGTCAGGCATCCCTCCTCAAGGGACACCGTCACCGAGTCGTAGAGCCTTCGCCCTTCACCGTCCACGGCGCCCAGGGGACCACATCGCAGTAGAATCGCCATGATGGGAGTGTACAATCACCTGATGAAGACGACATCTCTACTCTGCGTTGTCGGCCTTGCAATCAGCCTCTCGTCATGCAAGGCCACCCCTCCCCCACCAGACACCAACCAGGAGCCCAGGGCCCTTTCCTATGCCGATGAGATCCAGGCGTGGCGGGCCCAGCGCGAGGAGAAGCTGCGTGCACCGGATGGGTGGCTTTCCCTGGTCGGACTCAATTGGCTCGAAGATGATGAAAATCTCATGGGCTCCGATCCCGAATTCGAAGTCTTTCTGGATGCCCCCGGCATCTCAGGAGAAGTGGGAACCATCACGCTTGAGGATGGGCAGGTGATTCTGGATGTTGATCCCGACGCCGAGGTCATCCTCGACGGCGAACCCGTCGAAGAGACCACTCCCCTGCTCTCCGATGCCGACGAGGGAGGGCCGAGCGTCCTCCACATCGGACGGCTGACGGCCTACGTCATCAAAAGAGGAAATCGCTTTGCCGTCCGAGTCAAGGATCCCGAGGCGCCGGCCCGGAGAAAATTCTCAGGGATCCGGTATTTCCCCGTCAATCCAGCCTTCAAGGTTGAAGCCCGGCTGCAAGCCTTCCGGACACCGCGAGACGTCGCCATCCCCACCGCAGTCGGAACCGAAGACCACATGCTGTGGCCGGGCACCCTCCGATTCTCCATATACGGACGGGAGATGACGCTGCAACCCTGGATCGAGACTCCCGAGGATCGGAATCTCTTCATCGTCTTCACCGACGGCACATCGGGGAGCCAGACCTATGGCGCCGGCCGGTTCTTGACGGCAGAACTCAGGGAGGATGGCACCGCCACACTGGACTTCAACAAGGCGATCACACCTCCTTGCGGATTCACACCGTTTGCAACCTGTCCTCTGGCGCCGCCGGAGAACGCATTGCCTATTGAGATCCTGGCCGGCGAGCAACTGTTGGGCCACTAGGGTTTCTCATTTATGGCCTTTGATCTCAGGCAGTGGCTTCCCGAATTCCCCATCCGCGAGGAGTACCTCTATCTCGATCACGCTGCAGTCTGTCCCCTTCCCAGGTCGGTTGCCGAGGCCATGAGGATGCGGGTCAAGGACCAGGAGATGGCCGGCCACCTCAAGGACAAGGACTGGAACGACAGCATCTTGAGGTGCCGCCACATCGGCGCCCAGGTCATCGGATGCCGACCCGAGGACATCTCCCTGATCCGCTCGACCTCCGAGGGACTCTCCCTGATTGCCGAGGGACTGGACTGGGCCGAGGGTGACGAGGTCATCGTCGGCGCCGAGGAATTCGCCGCCAATGCCGCTCCGTGGCTCAATCTCCAGAGCCGAGGCGTCAAGGTCATTCGCTTCCCCCAGACCGATGGAAAGGTCGATCCCGCCGTCATCGACAGGCTCGTAGGAGAACGGACCCGGCTCCTGGCCGTTTCCTGGGTCTCCTTTCATACCGGGTGGATCGCGCCTCTGATCGGCCTTTCCGGTCTGTGTCGGGAACGAAATATAATCTTTGTTCTGGATGCGATCCAGGGTTTGGGCGTCCTGCCTCTGAAGATGGACCAAATCGGCATCGATGCGGTCGTCGCCGACGGCCACAAGTGGCTCCTCGGTCCCGAGGGCGCCGGCCTGATGGCCACATCCGAGAAACTCAGACAGCGCCTGCGCCCCGTCCTCTCCGGCTGGAGAAACGTCCGTTTGACCATCGCCAATGCCTTCCTCGATCAGGTTGACTTCCACACTGACGGGCGGCTGTTTGAACCCGGCGCCGTCAACAGCGTCGGGCTCGCCGGTCTGTCCGCGGCTCTCGATCTCCTGACCACCATCGGACCGGACGTCATTGAGGGGCGGATCGAAAGTCTCAACCGGGCCCTGACCCGAATCCTTCTCGCCCACGGCTGGGATCTCCGGTCGCCGGGATCCGGCCACCCGGTTGCGGGCATCGTCGCCGGTATCCCGCCCGATACTCTTCCCCTGGAAGCCCGGCGAGCACTGCGGGATCGGCGCGTCATCTGTTCCGCTCGCCAGGGCATGGTGCGCTTCTCACCGCACTTCTACGTCTCAGGCGCCGAACTTGAAGCCCTCGACAGAATCCTGACCAAGTGCCATCTCTGAAGTACCGGAGCGCTGTGTAGGCGGGTCCTTCAGGGCCC
>CAYSHZ010000140.1:7841-9326 GCA_964430905.1 uncultured Thermoanaerobaculia bacterium
GTAGGCGGGTCCTTCAGGGCCCGCGTTCCTAGCAACTGCTACCGGTGCGCACCCTCAAGGATGCGCCTACATCTATTGTTTCCTGGAGATTGCGCACCCTGAAGGATGCACCTACATCGGTTGTTCCCTGGGCCCGCAACGCCGCCATCAATCCTTCGACAGCATCGCCTCGGGCAGAATCTCCGACAGGGACCGTCGCAGTTCGCCCGTGTAGCCGTTGAACGAAAACTCCCGCAGGCGTTCCAGGGCGGCCTTGACCTCGTCCGCAGAATAGGCCGAGATCTTGCCGATGAAGATCTTGGGGTGGCGGGTCTTGGTGATATCCTCGCCAACCGTCTGCAACTCCTCGAAGAGTTTCTCCCCGGGGCGTATGCCGGAAAACACAATGTCCACATCCTCGAACGGCTTCAGGCCCGAAAGCGAAATCATGTCCTTCGCCAGATCGAGGATCCGAACCGGATCGCCCATGTCCAGGATGAAGATCTCTCCTCCTTCGCCCATCGCACCGGCTTGCAGCACCAGTTGCGATGCCTCCGGGATCGTCATGAAATAACGAACCATCTCCGGGTGAGTCACCGTCACCGGTCCGCCGTTCCGGATCTGATCTCGAAAGATCGGGATCACCGAGCCGGCAGAACCCATCACGTTCCCAAAGCGAACCGCCCCGAAGCGGGTCTCGTAGCGCTCATTCAGATCCTGAATCACCAACTCTGCAACCCTCTTCGACGCACCCATCACCGAGGTCGGCCGAACCGCCTTGTCCGTCGAAATCAACACGAACGCCTCTGCGCCGAACTCGCCCGCCAGCCGGGCGGTGGTCTGCGTCCCGAACACGTTGTTCTTGATCGCCTCCGTGGGATTGGTCTCCATCATCGGAACGTGTTTGTGGGCGGCCGCGTGGAAGACCACCGCAGGCCGGTGGGTTTTCATCAGCGAACGCATTCGTGGCTCATCCCCGACATCGGCCACCAGGGGAACAACCCCGCATTCCGGGCAGAGCGTTCTAAGCTCTCGATCGATGTCGAAAAGAGCAAACTCCGCCCTCTCCACCAGCAGCAGACTTCCGGGCTCGAATCGCGCCACCTGCCGTGCCATCTCCGAGCCGATCGATCCGCCCGCCCCCGTCACCATGACGACCTTCCCTCGCAGGAACGTCGCCACCTCGTCCACCTCCAGCTTCACCGGCTCCCGTCCCAGTAGATCCTCGATCTGAACATCACGGATTGCGGAGACCTCGACCCGTCCTTCAAGAATCTCGTACAAGCCCGGAATAATTCGGGTCCGAATACCACTGCGATCGCAAATCTCGACGATTCGCTTCAACTCGCGTCGGCTTGCCTGGGCGATTGTAATGACCACATGGTCAATCTCGAGGTCCGCAGCGAGGCGGGACAGATCCCGGGTCGTTCCCAGAACCTTGACCCCTTGGATCACCGCCCCCTGCTTCTGAGGGTCATCATCCACAAAGCCCAGGATACGCAGGCC
>CAYSHZ010000141.1:0-9282 GCA_964430905.1 uncultured Thermoanaerobaculia bacterium
CCGGTGGTGACGGCGATGACCGGGATGCCTGCGGCATGGGCGGTTTCGATGTCGACCGTCATGTCACCGATCATCAGGGTCTCCGCTAAGGGAAGGCCGGTTTTCTTCGAAATGTACTCGATCATCTGCGGGGCGGGTTTGTGGGCGCCGACGGTCTCCGGTCCGGCAACGACGGCCATGATTTCATCCCAGTGGTGATGGGTGACGATAGACTCCACCCAGGTCGCGGGCTTGTTTGAGGCGACGGCAAGGGTATAGGTGCGAGCCAGGGTACGGAGGGTCGTATCAACCCCTGCAAACGGAGGCGAGTGATCGAGAAGGATGTCGTGGTAGTGCGACCGGAAGGCCGCGAGGAAGATATCGGCGTCGATTGAGGGGCCGCAGGCGGCCGATACCAGCCGATGGGCGCCGCGCCCGACGTGATTGCGAACCCACTCGAGATCGATTGTGGGCCGGTCGAAATCTCCGAGCGTTCGGTTGAGAGCCACGGTGATGCCGGGGAAGCTGTCGATCAGTGTTCCGTCAAGGTCGAAAATAAGAAGAGAAAAACGTTGCATCGGAAGAGTGTAGCGCAGGCTGGAGACCTTTTCGTGGGGCCGATCGGAAGGTGCCTGATAGGATCGTTGCATGGCGGTCATCACCGGTCTCGAATTGCTGATTGACGATCCAGCCCCGGTGGCAGATCACCGGTGGGCGCTGTTGGCCAACCACGCGGCGGTGACCCGGGAGTTGGAACCCGCCCGGTCGGCCCTGATGCGATCCTGTGGTGCGCCGGCCCTGCTGTTCGCGCCCGAGCACGGGATCGAAGGTATCGCCCAGGATATGGAAGGCGTTGGTGATGGGTTGGATGAGTTGACCGGCGTTGCGGTACGGTCACTCTACGGTAACGAGTCCTCGACCCTGAGTCCATCGCCTGAGGATCTCGAAAATCTGGACGCTGTCGTCGTCGACGTTCCCGACATCGGGAGCCGCTACTACACCTTTGCCGCCTCGATGGACGGCCTGATGGACGTATGCGAGAGGGTTGGGGTCGAGGTCGTCGTCCTCGATCGTCCGAATCCGTTGGGTGGTGTTCTTCGTGAGGGTGGCTTGGTTCGGCCGGGCTTCGAGAGTTTCGTCTCCCAATTGCCGGCGCCCATCCGCCACGGCCTGACCCTGGGGGAGATTGGCCTGCTGTTGCAGAGGGAACGCTATCCCGGACTTGAACTGACGGTCATCCCGTGTCGCGGTTGGCGGCGAGAGCAGCTCTTTGATGCCACCGGGCTGCCCTGGGTCCCTCCCAGCCCCAACATGCCGACGCTGGAGACCGCGTTACTGTATCCGGGACTCTGCCTGGTCGAGGCGACCAATCTTTCGGAGGGGCGCGGAACCACCCGGCCTTTTCACCTGGTCGGCGCTCCATGGATCGAGCCCCGACATCTTGTTGAAAATTTAAAGGCCCTCGAACTGCCAGGGGTGGCCTTCCGTGCAGCATGGTTCAGGCCGGAATTCCAGAAACATGCCCACGAGATCTGTGGAGGCGTCGAGTTGCATGTCCTTGACCGCCGGAAGTTGGAACCGCTGGCCCTGGGGCTTCACCTCCTCAAGACTCTTCACGATCTCTACCCGGACGACTTCACGTGGCGAGACGAGCCCTACGAATTTGTCTCCGGCATACCGGCCATCGATCTCCTGACGGGATCGGGCGAGGCTCGTGGGCTGATCGAGAGTGGCGGGGAACTCGAACCTCTTCTTGACCGGTGGAACGAGGAGGCTCGGCTCTTCGGGGAAAGCCTCGAGGGTGTCGTGGTGAGAGCCGAGGCGGAGTAGGTCTCCCGCCTGCCGCACCGGCGAGGGAGGATGGCCGGTGTATGAGTCCAGTGCCCTGGGTGGACAGGGGTTATTCTCGAGGAACATCCGGCGGTATGTGGACTGGGCATTCTGGAGAGGCCGGCTGGGCGCCGATCATCCTATCGTTGGCCGTCAACTGGACCTTCTGATGGGGAGGTCCGGAATGGACGACGCGGTGGTTTCCCCGTATCCTCCAGGGGGCTCAATCACCGGTCAGCGGGAGCGCTTTCGCGATCGATCCAGGAGGGCGGGAAGATGGCTCAGAAATTATGGACACTCAAGATTAATGGTCGGCCCCGAGAGGTGTCCGCTCCTGCGAGCGAGCCACTTCTGTGGGTTCTCCGGGACCGGCTGGGTTTGACTGGAACGAAGTATGGTTGCGGCGAGGGTGCGTGCGGCGCTTGTACGGTATTGATTGACGGACGGGCGGAGCGGTCCTGTCTGGTGGCCGTCGAGGATCTCAAGCCTGGACAGGAGATTGTGACGATCGAGGGGCTGGCGCAAGACGGGGAACTGACCCGGGTTCAGAAGGCATTTGTTGACCATGATGCATTCGCCTGCGGTTTCTGTACGGCGGGTATGATCCTTCAGGCAACCGAGTTGTTGACCATCAATCCGACGCCGGAAAGGGGAGAAATCGTCGAGGCCATGAACGACAACCTCTGCCGCTGTGCGGTCTATCGGAACATCATCAAGGCGATCGAGTCGGTTGGCCAGGACGAGGGAGACCGGGCGGAGGACGGACAATGAAACGCCGGAATTTTCTCAAACTGATGGGTTCAACGACGATGGCCTATGCGGTGACCAGTTGTTCGAAGGGTGAGTTTTTGAGTCTGGACCATGAGGATCAGATTCTGGTCGATTTCGAAAGCATTTGCCGGAAATCCAGTCCGCTCCGTGACTTCAGTGAGCTGATTCTCTTTCGGGACGGGGAGAGGATTGAGGTGTATACCGGAAGGGCGGAACTCGGCCAAGGTTTGACAACGGCCCTGGTGTCAGTCGTCAGCCAAGCCTTCGAAATTGAGACGAACCAGGTAGGTGTTTTCCTGTCGAATACTGATCTCTGCCCCGATGATGGACCGACCTCGGGAAGTTGTGCCACCAGCCAGATCGTATGGCCGATCTGGTGTGCCTGCCTGGAGATCAAGGACGATATTGTTGCCGAGGGTGCCAAGTATCTGGGAGTCGATTCTCAGAAGGTGTGTTTTGAGCGTGGTGCAGTCTTTGTCAAAGAGGATCCGAATTCGAATATTTCCATGTTCGACATGAAAAGGGACGGTGTGAAATTCACCAATCCGTCGACAACGCCCGAAAAGGTCCAGATGTATCGAGATCCTGGGCTTCAGAGTGTGCGGGCGCACGATGTTGTGACAGGGAAGATTACCTACTCGGGTGACGTGATGGTCGGCAGGTGCCGCTACGGTGGGTTCTTCTCACCGCCTGAGTTTCGGACCGGCTACCACCTCAAGTCCGGCGACCCAACAGCGGCACTGGCCGTTGAGGGTGTGGTGACGGCCGGGAACATCAAGGGCCAGGGTCCGTTTGTTGTTGCGGAGACTTTTCCGGCCCTCCAGGAGGGGATGGCGGCCATTGACCGCAAGGCGATGAGGCCGAAAAAACTGAAGCCGATCCGATTGCTCTCGCAAATCAGGGCCGAGGCGGAACTCAAGAAGACCAGGGAAGAAACGGGTGATGTCGAGCTGAAGATGAAGGATTGTCCCCACATTCTCAGGGAGACCTACACGACCCACCTGACCAACGTCGCCTTCATCGAACCGCAGACCAGTGTGGCGGTCGTTGCCGACGGCGAAGCGCACATCTGGGATTCGACGCAGCACGCCCACCTCCAGCGGCAGATGGTCGCTCGTGAGACGGGAATCCCGGAAGACCGGGTCCATGTGGCCGGCGCCAACGTGGGCGGTGGTTTCGGCGGGAAGATCGGTCACCGTGCGGCGATGGAGGCCGCGCTGATTGCACAAGAGACCGGATTGCCGATCAAGAGGTTGTATTCAAGGGCCGAGGTCTTCCAGCGCTTTTCCAGGGCCAAGGAGGTTGTTGCGGTCGATCTGGTTTCGGGCGTGGATTCCGACGGCAAGATCATTGCCAGGTCCATCGATATCTTCCAGGACGAGGGGTTCGGGACGACCGATATCTACAAGATCCCCAACTCAAGGGTTCGGCTGTATCACGTTCCCCAGTATCGGTTGGCCATTCGGCATGCCACCATTCGCGGTACCAGCTACACCCAGGACGTCTTTGCGTTGGAGAGCCACATGAGTTCTCTGGCCCATTCCATCGGCATGGATCCGCTGGACTTCAGGCTCAAAAACGTCCGGTGGCACCGGGATCTCCTCAAGCTGGGGGCCGAAATGATTGATTACGGTCGATATCGGCCGCCCAAGGATCATGGATTGGGTCTTTCGATCATCAATCACGGTGGTCGGCAACTGGGCGCCCTTTTCGTCGAGGTTGGTGTCGATCGGGCGACGGGGAAGATCACCATCGACAGGATGCGGGCGACGTTTGACATCGGGCTTGTCATTTGCGAAACCATGGCAAGTTCCGGAATCTTCGGCGCACTGATGTGGGGTGTGTCCTATGCGTTGAAAGAGGAGTTGAAGGTTGACGAGAACCGGATTCTCACCGATTCATTTGCGGATTTCGATATTGCCCGTTTTGAGGATGTTCCAGACATGGACATCAAATTCATCAGCACCTACGGCAAGGGGACATCGCCACGAGGATGTGGAGAGATGCCGCTTCCGCTGGTTGCGCCGGCCATTGCCAATGCCGTGTACAACGCTGTCGGAGTTCGGCTGTTTGGCACCCCCTTCACACCGGAGAAGGTTCTGGCCGCCCTTGAGGGGTGATGTCTATCTGGAAGGGAGGCTCTGCCCCTTCGACAAAGGGAGCCCAGAGGCCCGGCACGGGAGATTCTCATGGTCGCAGTAGCATCACGCCCATGAGCCTCCGCGGACGCGTGATCATTGCCCTGTTCTGTGCGCTGTTGGCGGGACTGCCTTTCCTTAACAAGGCGTTCACTATCGATGACACGCCGGTTCTGAAGGTTGCCAAGCAGATAACGGAGGATCCGCTGCGTCCCTTCTCTGGTGAAATCAACTGGCGCAACGATCCGGAACCGATGTTCGAGGTAACGACCAATCCGCCGTTCTTGAGTTACGTCCTTGCGCCTCTGGTGGCCGTGTGGGGTCTCAACGAGGTCGTCCTCCACATCCCGATGGTCGTTTTTCTGATGATTCTCGCGACAGCAATGGTTGCCCTTTCCTCCCGGTTTTCCTCGGCCAGTCTGTGGCCTGTACTGTTGATTCTGTCGACCCCTGCGGTCGTTGTTTCCTCGAATGTGATGCGCGACGTTCCCGCGATGGCGTTGTCGGCAGCGTCGGTTGCTGCCTAGGAGTTGCGGTCTTCGGCGTTTTCTTCCAGGCAGTACGGCATCTGCTGCCGGCCCTGCCCGCGATGGTCCTGTTGGTGGTTGCCGTTTTGCGTCGGAGTAGTCTGGAACATCGACTTCGGCCGATTCTGGTGGCCTGCGTCGTGGTGCAGGTCGGATTGTCGGTGGCCATCGGCATGGCGGATGCCCAATTTGCAGATGCCGGAAGGGCATTCATCCGAGACGAGGTGCCCAGGCTGAAAAGATCGGGCTCTGAAATCTGGTTCTGTGGCAACTGGGGCTTCAGGACCTATGCCGAAGCCGCCGGCCTCAAGGACGTGCTGGTTCGGCCGCCATTGCCGCCGGAAGGGAGTCTGGTGCTCTGGCCCGTCATGACCCATAAGAGCCGGTTCAGCCCGGAGTTGAAGAAACGTCTGATACTCAGAGAGGAACATCCGTACCAGGGCTCCGTTCCCATAAGAACCATGAGCCGTCAGGCAGGGTTCTATTCGACAGTTCGGTGGAAGACCCCCTTTCGGGTGACGAGGGAGCCCAAGGAGATCATCAGGGTGTACGAGGTGGGACCGATTCGGGAACGACATTAATCTCATTGTTTGAGTACCTCTTGACCCAGGTCAAAGACCTACGAATTGAGATCGTGGATCATCGTGGCCTGAGAGGTGTATTCGATGTCCGTATCAATCGATCCAGACGCCACCCTGCTGGCGATTACCCAGGAGTTCCCGGAGACTATTCCGGTCTTTGTGGCACAGGGTTTTCCCCAGATGGGAGACGAGGGCAAAAGAAAGGCGTTTGGGGGGGCTATTTCCCTGCGCCAGGCGACCAGCCTAAAAAACATTGATCTTGATGCCTTTGTGGAGTTGCTCAAAGGGGCCGCAGGCTCCGATGAGGTTGTCCGATCCGGATCATCAAACGGCGAGGCCCCGCTACGGGTGATGGGCCTGCTGCCCTGTCCGGTTCGGATCCCACTGGAAGAGGCCTTCGAGGAATTTGCCCAGGAGTTTCAGAGTGAAACCGGCCGTTCGATCGTGACCGAATTTCAGGCAGCCTCGGTGGGCGCCTCGTGGATGGATGAGCATGTCAACACGATCGAGGATCCCGAGGATTTTCCCGATCTTTTCATTTCTGCGGGTTTCGAGACCTTCTTCGATCCCAATGGCATCGGGAAGTTTCGTCAGGCTTTCGCTGACCGGACGCCGTATGACGGCTTCAATCCCTCGTTTGAGGGTGTCGGCCTGAGAGATCCCGAAGGTCGCTACGCGATGATCTCGGTAGTTCCCGCGGTCTTTCTGGTCAACACGCTGGAGTTCGGTGACGAGCCCCTGCCCCGGACCTGGGGTGATCTCTTGGAGCCCCGCTTCGAACAGAGAGTTTCCCTGCCGGTCGGAGACTTCGACCTTTTCTCGGGGATTTTGCTGGATATCAGGCGACGCTACGGTGACGACGGCGTTCGCAAACTGGGGCGTTCCCTGCTGGAGAGCATGCACCCCGCCCAGATGGTCAAGGTCGGTGGCAAGCCCAAGGCGCCGATGGTGACGATCATGCCGTACTTTTTTACGCGGATGGCCCAGCCGGGTTCGCCGATGCAGGCGGTGTGGCCGGAAGACGGGGCGATCATCTCTCCGATCTTCCTCCTGGCCAAGGCCTCGGGAGGTGAAGATCTGCAACGGGTCGTTGATTTCTTCTGTTCGAAGGACGTCGGCGAGGTCCTGGCGATCAAGGGGCTCTTCCCTTCGACCCACCCCGAGGTTGACAACGGCCTGGCCCCGGATGCTCCTTTCTCCTGGCTGGGCTGGGACTGGATCGAGCAGACGAACATCGCTGCAGCGATCAAGGAGTGCGAGGTCTTGTTCGACGAGGGGAGGAACGGCCGATGAAACTGGTGACCGTTTGCGGGCCGCCATCCTCGGGCAAGACCGCAGTGATCCTGAAAACCCTGGAGGCCTTTGCCGAAAGGGGCCTCAAGGCTGGGGTGGTCAAGTTTGACTGTCTCTCGACCGAAGATGATGTGCTGTATGAAAAGGCCGGTATTCCGGTTAAAAAGGGCCTCTCGGGGCCTTTGTGCCCGGATCACTATTTCGTTTCCAACGTCGAAGAGATCGTTCAGTGGGGGCGGCGTGAAGGTTTCGATCTTCTGGTCAGCGAGAGCGCCGGCCTATGCAATCGGTGTTCCCCGCATATCAAGGACGTCCTGGCGGTCTGTGTTGTCGACAACCTCTCAGGTGTCACGACGCCGAAAAAAATCGGGCCGATGCTCAAGATGGCGGACATCGTCATCATCACCAAGGGCGACATCGTCTCCCAGGCGGAACGCGAGGTCTTCGCCTCCCGGGTGGCGGCGGTCAATCCAAAAGCTGCGGTGCTGCACGTCAATGGACTGACCGGCCAGGGCGCCTTCGAGTTGTCGTCCCTCTTTGACGACGAAGAGCGTGAAGTGGAATCGCTGATCGGCTATCAGCTGCGTTTCACCATGCCGTCGGCCCTGTGCTCCTACTGCCTGGGCGAGACCCGGATCGGCGAGAGCTATCAGATGGGCAACGTCCGCAAGATGAAGATCGATTGAGGGCTTGAGAATGATCAACGACATCAAGAACCAAACGGTTGGGGCCCTGTTGGAGAACTACCCCTTCGCCGCGGTCTATTTTGACGGGCATCAGGTTGAGACCGCTGGGCGAGAGTCCGCCACCGTCATTGACGTGTTTTCGGATTTCGTCACTGCAGCCGGAGAGGATGCCGTGACGACGGCAGATGAACTCCTGGAAGGTCTGAGCGAGCATGTCCAGCAGATGCTGCTCTTCCTGGCGGACGATCTGGATACAGTTCGGTCGCTCAGCCTGTTACCGGGGACCCACAAGGACGGTTCTCCGGAGAATTTCACGAACATCACCATCAATTCGGGTGAGACCATCTGCATCGTTGGCCCGACTGGATCGGGCAAGAGTCGTCTGCTGGCCGACATCGAGTGGGTTGCCCAGGGGGATACGCCGACCGGGCGCAGGGTTCTGCTCAACGATCAGGTGCCTGACCGAAAATGGCGGTTTTCGCCGACCCACAAGCTGGTGGCTCAGCTCTCGCAGAACATGAACTTCGTCATGGATTTGACGGTTGAGGAGTTTCTGGAGATGCACGCGGAGAGCCGCCTGGCGGACAATGTTCGCGATGTGGTCGTTCGCATCATCGACCAGGCCAATGATCTGGCAGGCGAGGCATTCACCCCGAGGACCCCGATCACAAGTCTCTCGGGCGGCCAGTCCCGTGCCCTTATGATTGCCGACACGGCAATCTTGAGCCGGTCGCCGATCGTCCTGATCGACGAGATCGAGAATGCAGGAATCGATCGCCAAAAGGCCCTTGAGCTCCTGCTGTCCGAGGAGAAGATCGTTTTGATGGCGACTCATGACCCGGTTCTGGCCCTGATGGGTGGACGTCGATTGATCATTGCCAATGGCGGAATTGAGTCGGTGATAGAGACGACCGAGAACGAGAGGGAGATCCTCAAGGAATTGGCGGTCATGGATCGGAGAATGACCGATCTGAGGAACCGCCTGAGACGGGGAGAAAGACTGGAATGATGAAGTGATGTCAGAGCTATCAGCCCAGCTGCTTGCAAAATTCAGGGAAACCCGGGCGGGGATAAACTCCGCCCCTACGTTTTTCTTTGTAGGGGAGGGGTTTATCCCCTCCCGTTCTTCGACTACTTGGGGAAATTGGCCTGTGAAAGGTGTTTTTGCAAGAGGCTCAGCCTTCAACTGTCGGCTGTCAGCTCTCAGCACGCGTTTCATGGGAAACGCTCGAATGAAATCTAAAATCAAACTGGGGAGATAATTTATGCATGATGGATGTTCGGGATCGTTTGCTTCGGGGACTCAGGTTGTGGACAAGGTCAGGGCGATGGGCTTCAATATTCAGCCCATGCCCATGCCGATGATGATCAACTGTTCCAACTGTTCCAGCGAATTCCAGATGGACTGCTTCGAGGGCAAGTGCCCCTCGTGCAACATGGTCTTCGGCGTGACGCCGTGCCACGCCTTTGATCCGGC
>CAYSHZ010000142.1:0-1423 GCA_964430905.1 uncultured Thermoanaerobaculia bacterium
AGATCGGCCATTTCGATGGCGGTGGCGGCGGCATCGGCGCCCTTGTTGCCGGCCTTGGTGCCGGCTCGTTCGATGGCCTGCTCGATGGAGTCGGTGGTCAGGATGCCGAAGGCGATGGGCAGGTCGCTGGTCAGGCCGACGGCGGCGATGCCCTTGGTGACCTCGGCGCTGACGTAGTCGAAATGGGGAGTGGCGCCGCGGATGACGGCACCGAGACAGATCAGGGCGTCGAATGCGCCCTGGCCGGCGAGGCGCTGGGCCGCGAGCGGGATCTCGAAGGCGCCGGGCACCCGGACGATGGTGATCTCGTCCTCCTCTGCGCCGTGACGTCTCAGGGCATCGAGAGCGCCCTCAAGCAGGTGTTCCGAGATAAAGGAGTTGAATCGGCTGACGATAATGCCGAATTTCAGTCCTGATGCATCCAGGCGGCCTTCGATTAACTGTGCCATTTTTCACCTCATACCATTTCGAGCAGGTGGCCCATCTTTTTTCTCTTGGTGGTCAGATATCGGTGGTTGTCCTCGGTCGGCGCGATTTCCAGCGGAACCCGTTCGACGATCTCCAGTCCGTAGCCCTCGAGCCCGACGATCTTCCTCAAATTGTTGGTCATCAGGCGGATCTTTGTCAGACCGAGGTCAGCCAGGATCTGGGCGCCGATGCCGTAGTCCCTCAGATCGGCCTTGAAACCCAGTTTTTCATTGGCTTCGACTGTGTCGCAGCCCTGGTCCTGGAGGGAATAGGCCTTGAGCTTGTTGACCAGTCCGATGCCTCGGCCCTCCTGCCTCATGTAGAGCACGACGCCTCGGCCCTCCCGGTCGATCATCTCCATCGCGGCCTGCAGCTGAGGGCCGCAGTCGCAGCGTCTCGATCCGAAGACGTCGCCCGTCAGGCATTCGGAGTGGACGCGGACCAGGGTCGGCTCGCCGGTGGTGACGTCTCCCTTGACCAGGGCGACGTGGTCCAGTCCGTCGATGTCGTTCTCGTAGACGATGGCGGTGAAGGCCCCGCCGTGAGCGGTCGGGAGTTCGGTCTGGGCTGCTCTCCGGACCAGGCGTTCGGTCATCAGCCGGTAGGCGACGAGATCGGCGATCGAGACGATCATCAAGTGGTGTTCCTTGGCGACCTCCCGCAATTGGGGCATTCGGGCCATCGACCCGTCCTCGTTCATGATTTCGCAGATGACCCCGGCGGGCTTGAGCCCGGCCATGCGAGCGAGATCGACCGAGCCTTCGGTCTGGCCGGCCCGTACGAGGACGCCGCCATCGCGGGCCCGCAGGGGGAAGACATGGCCGGGCCGGGCCAGGTCCTCTGCCCGAGTCCGGTCGCGCAGGGCAACCTGGATAGTGTGAGCCCGATCTGCGGCGGAGATGCCTGTGGTGACGCCCTGACGGGCCTCGATCGAGACGGTGAAGGCCGTCTTGAA
>CAYSHZ010000142.1:1523-9231 GCA_964430905.1 uncultured Thermoanaerobaculia bacterium
GGGAATCTGTCACAGAAAGCCGTTTTCGGCAAGTTTGTCGAGGGTCAGGCCCTCCGGGGCGTCCTTCGTGGTCGTTCCCAGCAGCCGTGCGACGTACTTGCCCAGGATGTCGGTCTCGAGATTGACGGTTTCACCCTCGTGACGCTCGTCCAGGGTTGTGTGCTCGAGGGTGTGGGGAATGACCATGACGGTGAAGGTCTCGGTCTCCACGGAGTTGACGGTCAGGCTGATGCCGTCGATGGCGATAGAACCCTTCTCGACGATCAGGGGCATCAGTTCCGGGGAGACGGAGATCGAAAAGACGGTTCCTTCGCCCTCTTTTCGGCGCCGGGCAATGCGGCCCGGGCCGTCGACGTGCCCTGTGACCAGGTGGCCACCGAGGCGGTCCCCGAGGCGCAGGGCCGGTTCAAGATTGACCCGGTCTTCGATCGTCAGTCTCCCCAGGGTCGTCCGGTCGAGGGTCTCGGCGGAGACGTCGGCGTCGAACCGATTGCCATCGAGGCCGGTGATGGTCAGGCAGGCGCCATCAACGGCGACGCTGTCGCCGATGGCGAAGTCCTCGGCGAGATCGGGGCAGCGGATGGCGAGGACGAGACCCTTCCCGGAGGTCATCCGGCGGCCGTCGATCGTACCGACGCCGCGGATCAGTCCTGTGAACATCGGTCGTGCTCCCCGTCGATGTGCGATCGTCCGTTCATCGGGTCATGATATCGGATTCGGGAAATTATTGGGACCACTAAGGGTTCGCGCAAGAATATCTTTCACATCTCGGAAAAGACTGTCTCGGCGATGGGACACCGGTCACGGTCGCGGCTGCCTGGTTCCGGATTGGGGACAGGTGCGGGGTCAAGGTCGGTGGTGGCGCCGCCGTGCAGGGCTGAAGTCTGACCGACGCCGCAGTTTTTCGCCGCGGCCGATCTCCATCCTCCGCTCGTCCGTAACCTCCGTTACCGGGGAATGAGATCGAAGGGCACGGCGATGCAGGAGGGAGAGATCCGGGAGATCTCGTGACCGGCATGAATGATCAGCCCGGGTTGGGCGGCGGGACCGACCTTTTCACGAAAGATCTCGATCGAACGGGCGTCGCGTGGCCGGACGCCGGTGGCCGCCTTGATCTCCAGCGGGAACAGTTTCCCGTCCCGTTCGAGAACGAGATCGACCTCGGCGCCGCTGTGCTGCCGATAGTGGTGGAGGGTCGGGACCAGCGCCTGTTCCTGGAGTTGTTTCCGGCATTCGGTAACGACCATGGTTTCGAACAGGGCGCCGAAGGCCGGGTGACCCTGGACTGCCCGAGGAGAGGACAGTCGCATCAGGTAACAGGCAAGACCGGTGTCGGAAAAATTGCCTTTGGGTTTGCCGCTGAGACGACGGATGTGATTGGAAGAAAACGGCGGGATCTCGAGCCACTGGAAAGTTCCCCTGAGCACGCCGATCCAGCGCTTTGCAGTTGGAGAACTGAGGCCGACGTCCCGCCCGAGTTGACTGAAGTTGCATTCCTGGGCGGTCAATGCTGCGCACAGGCCGAGAAATGCCGTGAACTGCATCTCGTCACGGATCTCCAACAGGTTTCGAATGTCTCTCAGGATGTAGGTTGAGACGTAACCCTGCATCCATCCGGGGACAACGTCCTCATCAACGGTCTGTACCTCGGGGAACCCACCTCTCCAGATGGCGGCGGTTGCGGATCGGCCCGAGGAACGAAAGCCCTCGAGGACCTCGAGGCCGGCTTCAAGGCCGTTCTCGGCGGCCTCCATCCACCGCGTCAGCCAGGTAGGCGAAGGAATATCGTCGATTTCCTGGAAACAGAACGCCGGGAGTTCCACCATCGCCACCCGGCCGGCCAGGGACTCGGCGAGGTGTCGCATGACTTCCCACTGCTGGGATCCCGTGATCAGGTACATACCAGGTCGCCGGTCCCGGTCGATAACGCGCTTGAGGGCAGGCACGAGTTCGGGAACGTACTGAATCTCGTCAAGAATCAACGGGGGTGGGTTGTTGCGGAGGAAGAGGTCGGGATCTTCCCGAACGCCCCAGAAGTCCTGGACCGGGTCAAACACGAAACTGCGGTACCGGTCACTGAAGAGTTTTTCCAGGATGGTGCTCTTGCCGACCTGTCGAGCGCCGGTCACCAGGGTGCAGGGGAAGGACCGTTCGAACGCCCGGAGCTTCTTTTCGATCAGCCGGTGTCGGTATTTCATGTTGAAAATTTAACATGGTATTTTAAATTTTCAAGTTGTTTTGGGTGTGAGACCGGTGTGGTGGCGATATCCCGAGCGAGGTGAGCCGTGTTCGCACAGTCGATGGGCCTTTCACATATTGGACGACTGTTTGCGGCTATTCCCGCCGCCGAGCGCCGTCCCTGCCCCTGTTCCTGACGACGGCCTCGGACACCGGCGTTACACCCGTTCCAGCTCCCCCTCGATGATGATATCGCCGCCGCAGTTTCGGGCTCTGAGGTCTCGGAGTCTCACGGCATCCTCGAGGTCTTGGACGCCTTGCCCCCGGAAGATGGAAAAGCCGTCGTTGCCGCCAAGCATCTTTGGGCCGATGACGACCCTCATCCGTTGAATCACCTGGGCCTCCAGGGCCGCCTGGGCCAGGGTTGCGCCTCCCTCGAGCAGGAGGTGGAGGATGTCGCGGTTCCCCAGGGCCTTCCACAGTGTCCCCAGGTCGACTCGCCCTTCGGCATCGCGGCCGAGGACGAGGACCTCGACGCCCTCTCGTTCAATGGCGGTGATGGACTCTGTGGAGGCCCGGTCGGTCGTTGCGACCAGGGTCGGGGCGGGGGACTCGAGGTGGAGGATCGCGGCCTCCGGTGGTGTGCGCAATCGGGAGTCGACGACGACGCGCAGGGGATCCCGGCCGCCCTGGACGCCTCGCGTGGTCAGTTTCGGGTCGTCCTCGATGACGGTTCCGACACCGACCATGATGGCGTCGACCCGGTTTCTCAGACTGTGAGTCTCCTGCAGGGCGGCCTCTCCGGAGATCCACTGCGAGCGGCCGGTGGATGTGGCGGTCTTGCCGTCCAGGGTGACTGCGCTCTTGAGGGTGGTGAAGGGCAGTCCCGTTGTCACATGATGGGCGAAGGGGGAGATCAGTCGTCGGCATAGGGCCTCTTCCAGGCCGACCGAGACGTCAAGGCCCGCCGCCTCGAGAACCCGGGCGCCTCCGCCCTCGACCCGGGGGTTGGGGTCGGAACACCCGATGACGACACGGGCGATGCCGGCCTCGATCAGCGCCTCGGTGCAGGGAGGCGTTCGGCCGTGGTGGGCGCAGGGCTCGAGGGTGACGAAGATCGTCGCGCCTCTGGCCCGCTCGCCAGCCTCCCTCAGGGCGGCGACTTCGGCGTGCGGCCCGCCGGCCTTCGCGTGGAATCCTTCTCCAGCGACCGAGCCGTCACGGACGATGACCGCGCCGACGGGTGGGTTGGGCGCGGTCCGGCCCTCGCCCCGGGATGCCAGTTCGAGGGCCCGGGCCATCATGTGGCGGTCGGCGTCGGTGACGGTTGTACTCATCGGGGCATGATAGTCGAGAACGGGCCCCATGGGAGTCGGAAGCGGCATGGAGCGCGGGCTTCAGCCCGCACCCCTGGAAAAGGTTGTCTGTCAATTTCCGATGAAATGCGGACTGAAGTCCGCGCTCCCAATGGCCTTGAGCTGCTCGGCGACGATGGCCTCAAAGAGGGTGATCTTGGCGTGGTTGTGTTCGAGGGGTTCGGCGTCCTCGACGGCGGCCCTGGAGGCCCTTTCGATGGTTTCGGCATCGAGATGTCTGCCGGTGACGGCCTCCTCGGCGGCCCGGGTGCGCCAGGGCACGGGCGCCGCTCCGGCGAGGAAGATCCGGGCCGAGCGGACAATATTGTCGTCGAAGTCGAGAGCCAGGGCGACTCCTGCCAGGGCGAAGTCCCATGCCTTGCGGGTCCGGACCTTCCGATAAGATGACCTCAGGTTTGGCGGTGGGGCCGGCAGGTGGATCTCCGTCAGGATCTCGTCGGCTGCCAGGACGGTTTCCCTTTGGGGATCGACCGGGGCCGGGATGTGGAACTGCTCGACGGGGACGGAGCGGCTGGTTGTGGGGCCCGAGATGCGGCAGATGGCCCCAAGGGCCGCCAGGGCCGGGGCCGTATCGGACGGGTGAACCATATAGCAGCCCTCACCACCGAAGATGCAGTGGTGCTCGTTTCGTCCTTCGTAGGCGAAGCAGTGATCGCCTCCCTTGCGCAGACAGGGGAATCGGCCGCGGTAGTACCAGCATCGGGTCTTCTGACAGAGATTGCCGCCAAGGGTCCCCTGGGCCCGTAGCTGCGGACTGGCGACTGCGGCGGCAGCCTGGGCCAGTGCGGCGAAGCGGGTTATGACGTCAGGATCACGGGCGATGGAGTCGATCGTCGTCATCGCGCCGATGACCATGTCGCCGCCCAGACCCTTTCGGATGCCCTTGAGTTCATCGATGGCGCCCAGTGACACCACGGCGTCGGCATCGAAGACCCGGTCCCGGAGACATCCAAGAAGATCGGTTCCTCCGGCGTGGATTCGTGCCGGATGGGTGTGGAGTGTCTCCAGGGCGGACCTGAGGTTGGTGGGGCGGCGAAAGGAGAATCTCGGGAGCATGTCAGGCCTCCTTCGTCTGGGCGGCCTGGGCCTCGAGGAATCGGGCCGGGGTGATCGGCGCCACGGTGACGCGGATGCCTGTTGCCCGGTAGACGGCGTTGGCGATTGCCGCGGCCGTCGGAATGGTCACGGGTTCTCCAACGCCCTTGGCGCCCGTTGTGTTACACCGAGTGTCGGACAGGTCGATGACCAGTGACTCCATTTCGGCCGGTACGTCCAGGGACGTGGGGATCTTGTAGTCGTGGAGGTTGGCGTTGACCATTCGTCCCGTGGCCTCGTCGAGCAGGCGCTCTTCGCTCAGGGCAAAGCCGATGCCCATCGTGATTCCCCCGAAGACCTGGTTGTCGAAGGCCAGGCGGTTGATGACGCGGCCGCTGTCGTGGGCGGCGAGGAACCGTAGGATGCGGATCTCGCCGGTTCGGGTATTGACCTCGACCTCGCAGAACTGGGCCGCAAACGGTGTGATGGCGACGCCGTCCGGGTTGGGGCCCCGGTAACCGACGCCCATGACCAAACCCCTCCGGCGCAGTCCCTCGATTTCGGTGATGGGGAAGGAAATGGCGGGATCGGTCTTTGAGATCACCGTTCCGGATCCCAGAGTCAGGTCGTCGGCCTTGAGCCCGTGCTGCTCGGCCGCAAGGTCAATCAGGCGTTGTCTGACGGCGTAGGCCGCCTCGCGCACGGCGGGGCTCTCGGTCGGAATGGTCTTGGACCCGCCCGAAGGAGTTGCAAACTGTGTCGTCGCGGTGTCTGCGTGTTCGATCTGGATGGCCTGGGGATCGACCCCCAACTCCTCGGCGACGATCATCGCCATGGCGGTCTTTGTGCCCGTTCCGAGGTCCGAGGCGCCGAAATTGAGGTTGACGCTGCCGTCGGCGAAGAGCTTGACGATGGCGGTTGAGGGAGGTCCTCCGCCGCCGGCAATCCACAGGCTCGAAGCCATGCCCGTGCCTCTCTTGATGGATTCCGGCTCGTCCCCGGACGACCGGCCCTCGTCCCATTTGAAGGCTTTCGCCCCGTCAATGAGACAGTTTCGAAGACCCGTCGTCGTGTATGGGATTCCGCCTCGTGCCTGACTGACGGACGGGGTGTTCTTGAGTCGGAAGGCGACGGGGTCCATGTCGATTGCCTCGGCGAGGTCGTCCATCATTTGCTCCAGTGCCCAGGCGCCCTGAGGATGCCCCGGCGCCCTGAAGGGTCGTGACGGGCCGGCGTTGATGTAGACAAATCGACTGGAGGTTCGGACGTTGGGACAGGTATAGAGGTCGCGGACCTGCCAGTCCTCCAGCCCAAATCCCCCGACGGCATAGGCGCCTGGGGTACTGAGGGTGTCCATCCTCAGGGCGGTCAGGGTTCCGTCTTTCTTGACCGCGGCCTTGAGTCTCATTCGTGACGGCGGCCGGTTGCCGACGGCGAGCATCGTTTCCTCCCGGGTCAGAAAGAGCTTGACCGGGCGTGCCGCCATTCGGGCGAGGAGGGGTGCGATGATCGAATACTTGCCGGCCTGAAGTTTGCTTCCGAAACCTCCACCCATGTAGTGGCCGATGATCCGGACCTTGGACAGCGGCAGGGCGAGAGTTTCCGCAACGCGGGACTGGACGGCATAGACACCCTGGGTGGATTCCCAGAGGGTCAATCGATCACCGTCCCACTGGGCGACACATCCGTGGGTCTCCATGGGAGCGTGGATCTCACAGGCAGTCGTGAAGGTGCGTTCGAGGACAACGTCGGCATCAGCAAAACCCTTCTCGATGTCGCCCCGGTCGTAGGGTGGTCTTGCCGGGAGCTCGTTGCCGTCGTCCCAGATCTTCGGTGAGGCGGGATCTGTTCCCATTTCCTGATCGACGACGTGAGGCAAGACCTCGTAGCGGACGGTGATTTTCTGCAGGGCATCCACGGCCTGTTGGGGGGTCTCGGCGGCGATGGCGGCGACGGCCTCGCCCTCGAACTGGCAGAGGGAAGGGAAGAGTCTGCTCTTCGGCCCACGCCGGGAGGCCCAGGGGAGGTCGGCCTCCGGGGTCGAGCCCGTGATGACGGCGTGAACGCCCGGCATCACCCCGGCAGCCGCAGCATCGACCGAGATGACCTTCGCCCTGGCGTGGGGGCACCGGAGGATGGCTCCGAAGAGCATACCGGGCAGGATGACGTCGGAGGGGAAGACGGCGGCGCCGCTGACCCGTTCGAAGGCATCGACCCGGGGCATTTTGGCGCCGACCACGGTGGTTTTGCCCCAGGGTTGGGGGTATTCCGAAGGTGTGGGGGTCTCGGGGATGGCGCCTTCGATCCAATAGGATGAGCGATCACTCATGGTTATTCCCCCGATTTCGGTCCGTTGCGGCCCGGTCGACGGCCCTGGTGATGTGGTGGTAGGTGGCGCACCGGCAGAGATTGCCGCTCATTCCGTGGCGGATCTCTTCCTTCGATGGGGCGGGCTCGATGCGCAGCAGGCCCTCGGCCGCCATGACCTGCCCCGGTGTGCAGTATCCGCACTGGAAGGCATCCTCGATGACGAATGCCTTTTGGACATCCCCCAGCGTCTCACCATCCATCAGTCCCTCGATTGTCGTGATCTCCACGCCCTCGGCTTCGACCGCCAGCGTCATGCAGGCATAGCGGGGGACGCCGTCGATCAGGACGGTGCAGGCGCCGCATTCGCCCCGCTCGCAGCCGACTTTGGTTCCCGTCATCCCCAGGCGTTCCCTCAGGGTAAAGAGCAGGTTCCAGCGGGGTTCGACCAGGAGGTGGTGGACCCTTCCGTTGACCTTCAGCCCGATCTGAACCATGGCTTCCGGCTCTGTGATCTCGGGAACGGCCTCGGCTCGACCGGCGATTCCGGCGCCCGCCGCAAGGGCGCCCGCGCCGACGGTGCCGATGAAACCTCGCCGGGTCACTCCTGTCCGAGGGCTTTTGCTGTCCTTGGGGGTCGTGGTCATGATGAACTCCCATACTCGTTTCGAAAGCGCTTTTAAGATCTACGGCCAAAGTTCAAGCTGGTTTCGCACCGGGGTGACGCGCTACAGTATGCCGATGGAGGATCTTCCCAAGGGTATCATCGACGTCATCCTGGAGGGGTGCAGGCCGGGGCCGGAGGTTGAGGT
>CAYSHZ010000143.1:0-9223 GCA_964430905.1 uncultured Thermoanaerobaculia bacterium
GCCCCAGATCCGGCCGCGTGGGTTGACGCCGGGGGTTGCTGAGTGGACCCAGAACGAGGCATCGATCGTATCGCCGTCGGTCAGGCCGGTAACCCACCAGATATAGGCCTGCGGGGTGCCGCTGAGAGGCGTTTCGGTCATCTTCAGACTGTGTGTGCCCCCGTGGGCCTGTTCGGTACTGTTTTCCAAGGTGACGTTCCCACCATAACTGCTCTGTGTGGTAGTTGTCCCGTCCTCCCAACCAAAGGTACCATTCTGTTCGGCCCAAACCGGCGCGATGGCCAGCGTGAGCACGGCGATCGTGACGATGGCTGCTCTCTTCATGCTTCCCCCTTCTTGATGCGAATGTCGAATTACAACTAATTTTCCGACGTTCCGACTCGGCTCCCTGAAATCATACCTCGACTTCGGCGCTGAGGCCACCTGAATTCCAGAGAATGGATCTCCGTGTCACCCGGGGGTAGAGGGATTGGTTCCTGACGGTCTACACTGGTTTGATGAACGATTCGTCGAAATCCGGGCCGAACCCAGAAATTGAGGATCAGATACCGACTCAGAGGCAGGAGATTGACATCTCCCGCCTTCCCGATCTGCCGCCGCCTGACTCCAGGGTCTGGGGCCGTTCGCGGCACGGCGGCCGAGCGCGTTGGTTTGGCTGTGGGTGTGGCCTGGTTCTCCTGGGTGCCGGGATATTGATTGCTTATCTCAGCCTTCGAGACCAGGTCTGGTCGTCGTATGAGGACGTTCGTGGAGGGCTGCAGGGCAGTATTCTGACGGAGGTCGATGACGAGGAGAAAAAGGCCTTCCTGGATTCCCTCGATCGTTTTGATGTGATGGTCAAGGACACCACCGACCCCTATGAAATTATAGGGCGTTTCGTCAAGGCAGGGCGAGCGGCCTTGGATGATCACGTCGTTGATTCCGGCGAAATCGCGGAACTCAACCGACTGTTTGACGAGGAGTTGCAACCGCAATCGGAGACTCCGAAAAGGTGAGCCGCGATTTCGTCCTGGAGACACCCTTCGACCCGGCGGGGGACCAGGTATCGGCGATCGAGCGCCTGGTCTCCGGTGTCAACGATGGACTGGCGGCCCAGACGCTCCTCGGCGTGACGGGGTCCGGCAAGACCTTCACCATGGCCCAGGTGATCGCCCGGACCAACAGACCGACGTTGATCCTGTCCCACAACAAGACTCTGGCCGCCCAGCTCTATCAGGAGTTCAAGGCGTTCTTTCCGTCCAATGCAGTCGAGTACTTCGTGTCCTATTACGACTACTACCAGCCGGAGGCCTACGTCGCCGCGTCGGACACCTTCATCGAGAAGGAGACGTCGATCAACGAGGAGATTGATCGGATGCGGCTTTCGGCGACCCGCTCGCTGTTCGAGAGGCGTGATGCCATCATCGTTGCCTCGGTTAGCTGCATCTACGGTCTGGGTTCGCCGGAAGCCTATTTCGGCATGCTCCAGTTCTTCGAGGCGGGAACCCTCGAGCCGCTCAACGACGTTCTGCGCCAGTTGGCCAAGATGCAGTACGAGAGGACTAATCTGGATCTGGCGCCGGGCACCTTCCGTCTACGGGGTGATCTGTTGGAAATCTACCCTCCCTACGACGACTTCGGCATCCGGGTCTCGTTTTTTGGGGACGAGATCGAGAGTGTTCAGCGCTTCGATGTGGTCACCGGGCGGGTTGTCGAGGACCTCAAGCGGGTCCCGATCTACCCCAGGACCCACTACGTCACCCCCAGGGAACAACTCCTGGCGGCCATGGAGGGAATTCGGGTCGAGTTGGACCAGCGTTTGGCCGAGTTCAAGGCTCGAGAGAGACTGCTGGAAGCTCAGCGCCTTTCCCAGCGGACGCTCTTCGATTTGGAGATGCTGGGCGAGTTGGGCTACTGCTCCGGCATTGAGAATTACTCCCGCCACCTGACCGGTCGGGTGGCCGGTGAACCACCGCCAACGCTGCTGGATTATTTTCCGGAGGATTTCCTGTGTATCGTCGATGAGAGCCACGTGACCATCCCCCAGGTGGGCGGGATGTACCACGGAGATCGGTCCCGCAAGCAGACCCTGGTCGAGCATGGTTTCCGCCTGCCGTCGGCCCTGGACAACCGGCCACTGAATTTCGAGGAGTTCGAGGAGCGGATCAACCAGATGATCTTCGTGTCGGCAACCCCCGGCCCCTACGAACTCAAGCAGAGCGCCGGCGAGGTGGTCGAGCAGTTGATTCGGCCGACGGGGCTGCTCGATCCCAGGGTTGAGGTCCGGCCGGCCGGCAACCAGGTCGATGATCTCCTGGCCGAGATTCGGAAGGTCGTTGCCCGCGGCGAGCGCGTCCTCGTCACAACCCTGACCAAGAGGATGTCGGAAGACTTGACGGCCTATCTGGCGGAAATGGGTGTCAGGGTCCGCTACCTCCACTCGGAGATCGTCACCCTGGAGAGGATTGCGATTCTGGCCGACCTTCGGCGAGGAGAATTCGACGTCCTGGTCGGGATCAATCTGCTGAGGGAGGGGCTGGATCTTCCCGAGGTCGCCCTGGTTGCCATTCTCGATGCCGACCAGGAGGGCTTCCTGCGCTCGGAGACGTCGTTGATTCAGACGATCGGCAGGGCGGCCCGAAATATAGACGGGACCGCAATCCTCTATGCCGACCGCCGGACCGGGTCGATGGAAAGGGCGTTGGGCGAGACTGAGCGCCGCCGCGAGAAGCAGGCCCAGTTCAACCTCGAGCACGGAATTGAACCGAGAAGCATCATCAAGGATGTGACGAATCCCCTGTTGGCAATGTCGGCCCTTGACTACCACGACGCCGAGATGCGGTTGGGGCAGGCGGCGGACAGGGATGGAGACGATCTCGATGATCAAGTCAGTCTGACCCGTTTGATCGGCGAGCTGGAGAAGAGAATGAAGATGGCTGCCAAGAATCTGGAATTCGAGGAGGCGGCCACTCTTCGCGATCGAATCCGGGAGCTGAGACGGCGTCAGATCTACAAGGGGTAGCCAACTCCCGAACAGTCAGCAGGATGGGACGAACTCAGCAAATGACGTCATTTGCGCATTCGTTGCAATATCGGTAGGCTTCTGCGACCCGTTCGGCTTTCGATCGGGCTGGAGGTTGGTGTGGCAATGAAACACATGGTTGCGGTTGGAGCCTTGGTTGCGGTAGGTCTTGCGGGATCGGCGATGGGTGCCGAACGTAAAATTCTGGGTGAGTATTTCACCCAACCCGGTTGAAGCGGGTGCAGGGCCGCCGGTCCGGTGGTCAATGATCTCTATGAGCGGTATGGAGACGACTTTATCCCGGTGTTCTATCACCTCGGAGGTGATGCCGGTCGAAGCTGGTCCAGTAACCGGGCCGATTTCTACAACTTGCGCTACACCCCCTACATGTGGTTCAACGGTGCCGATGACGGCGGTTATGACTCCGACGACTGGGAAGACCGTCTTCTGGCCCACCAGGAGCAGGAGACCGACGTGACCATCGACGTCTTTACTACGATAGAGGGGTCGATTCTGATGACCTCGGCCAAGGTGTGTATCGAAGAGGATGGCGTTTCCCGGGATATGCGGATCGTCTTCTCCCAGGTCCTCGACAACTATCCGGAGTCGCCAACCTATTATCGAAACGCTCTTCGGGGCGGGACGACTGAAAACGTTTCCGTCGAGGCAGGGAGCTGTGTCGATGTTTCCACAATCATGATGCTGTCTCGACTCGACAGGGAGAGCCCGGAGAGGTTCGGAGTGATTGTGTGGGCCCAGGAGCCCGTAGTGAAAGCTCCTGCCGAGATATACCAGGTGGCTGTCGGCGGTCGTCGTCGTTCGGTCTCTCCGCAATCGCGGTCGAGCCGTAGCGCCGAGGAATTGGTTGCAATCCAGGGGGAGTGAAATCTATCGCTGATCCCAAGCTGCCGAGTGAGTGCGTTCCTCGCGGACCGAATGAAAGAAAGCGTGAGAATAAATTAAAAGGGCCGGGAGTCTCCCGGCCCTTGTGGTGTTCTACTCAACAACCAGGAGTTTCTCCATTTCGGCCAGAATCTCCCGGTAGGTATCCATGACGGTGCTGATGACCTTGGGGTCGTTCATGTCAACGCCGGCTCGGGCCAGTGCCTCCATCGGATAGACGCTGCCACCCAGCTTGAGGGTGGCCAGGTAGTCTTCGACAGCTCCCTCGTCGCCTGAGCGGAATCTTTCGGCGATGGCTTCGCCGGCGGCAAAGGACGTTGCATACACCCAGACGTAAAACGTTCGGTAGAAGTGGGGGATCCGCCCCCAGCCCGAGCGGTAGGCATCATCCAGCGTTGCATCTTCCCCGTAGTATTCGAGCCACAGATCACCCCAGATGGTGTCCAGTGCATCCTTGGTCAGGGGTTTGCCGGCTTCTGCTGCTCTGTGGACCGAGGCCTCGAACTCGTGGAAGAAGATCTGGCGAAGAAAGGTCCCGGTGATGTTGTTCATCCTGAGATTGAGGAGGGCAAGCCTCTCGGTTGGATCCTCGGTCTGGTTGAGCAGCCAATTAAAGAAGAGACCCTCGGAGGCAACCGACGCGACTTCGGCGACGAAGAGGCTGTAGTCGGAATCGTGGAAGGGGTTGTTCTCGTTGGCCAGGTAGGTGTGGATCGAATGGCCCATCTCGTGGACCAGTGTGAAGACATCTTCCAGGGTTCCGCCCCAGTTGAGGAAGAGGTAGGGGTGGGAGTTGTAGGAACCCCATGAGTAGGCGCCGCCCTGCTTCCCGGTGTTGGGGTAAACGTCAACCCATCGGTCATCGAGGGCTCGCTGGGCGACTGCAGCGTACTCGTCGCCCATGGTTTCCTTCCAGAACCTGGTGGCCAGGTCCCAGCCCTCAACAAAGGTGTAGTGTTTCTCGGCGTCGGGAACCATGCTGACGTAGAGGTCATAGATGTGGAACTCGTCGACCCCGAGGAGTTTTTTCCTGAGGGCGACATAGTCATGGATTGCATCGAGATTGTCGTGTACCGCGGCGACGAGGTTGCCGACGACCGCCGGCGGTACGTTGGTCTGGGTCAGGGCCATATCCAGGGTCGAGCCATAGCCGCGAGTCCGGGCCAGCCAGATATCCTTGTTGACCGAGGCCGAGTAGGTCCCCGCGAGGGCATGACCGAACTGGTCGTAGGTCCCGAAGAGGGCCAGCGCGGCATCCTTGCGGACACGCCGATCCTGGCTTCCCATGAACGAATAGAAGAGAGCGGGGATGACCTTGGCTTTCTCTCCATCCTCGCCGGTGATCTCGGGCCACTGGATGTCGGCCGAGACCATGCTCTGGTAAATCTGGACAGGCGCGCCCCGGAGGAGGGCGGAACCGGCCAGGACTTCCTCGACCTCGGCCGAACGGGTGTGGCTCTTGAGTCGGGTCATGTTGTCGATAACATGGCTGTAGGTCTTCAATCGAGGAGATTCCATGAATTTTGCCAGCTGGTCGGTTGGGATCTGGGCAACTTCCGGCGCGATGAAAGACGAGGCCTGACCGAGTTGCGCCATCAGGGCGCGGGCTCGGCTCTGGTAACGGTTGGCCTCGGCATCCCTGGTGTCTGTCGTCTGCCACTGGGCTGCGTAGACGAAGAGGTCCGAGGCATCCCTCGCAATGTTGAAATTGAGGTCGAGGGCGTTCGCGAGGGTCTCTGCCGATTGTCCCAGTGTTCCCTTGAGAGCCTGAAGCCGGGCAATCGAGGTCTCGATGCCTGCGGCCGCCTTGTCCCAGGCGTCGGTCGACGGGAAAATATCCTCGAGATTCCATCGATAGGCCTCGGGGATGGCATCCCGCGTCTCGTACACAGCCTGTTCTTCAACCTGATCACCCGCCGCTGCCGGGAATGCAGCTATCAGTGTGAGCAGCGCGGCGAGCCAGATGGTTGTCTTTCCGGGTTTCATGGGTTCCTCCTTGGGATTTCTCCGATGTGTCTTCGAATGTGCAGGGTACACCACCCGGCAGGACCGAAAGGGTACAGGACAGTGTGATTTGTCGTGGTGTAAACTGTTGAAGAGAACAACAGAGGGGGACACCATGGGTCTCAAGATTGGTTATGGCGTTTCGTGGACCGTTGGTGTCCTTTGTCTTCCTGCCCATGCGTGGGCCCAGGCGCCGGATCTGTCGACGGAATCGAACGTGGCATGGGGTGTTGCCTTGGTGGCCCTCGGGGCGGTGGCCTTTGTCGGATGGAGATACCACCGTCTTCACCAGCGTCTCGAAACTGGAATGGCGGAAATGGAGGGTGCCCTGGCGGGCCTCAAGGATCGGATCGGAGATCAGACCAAGGCGCTGGAACGGGCCGGGGAACAGTTGGAGGTCCAGAGTCACACCATTGAAGAACTGAGATTGACTGACAGTGTGACCGGACTGTGGACGAGGCAGCACGTTTTTCGTGTCCTCGGTACTCATGGCGCTCGGGCCCTCAGGACCTGGGTTACCTGGAACTCGGGTGCGACCAAGAACAAACCCGAAAACGCCGACCTTCTGGTTTTCATCGTTGGCCTGGATAAACTGGAGGAGGCGACGCTCGCCCTGGGGAGTGAGGTCGTTGATGGTGTTCTCTGTGAGTTTGCCGATGTGTTGCGCGCCTCCTCCCGTTCGACGGATGTTCTGGCCCGGTGGGGAGATAGTGAGTTCATGGTTGTTCGTTCAGGCGCCGATCGAACCCTTGAGAGGGAACTGGCCGAGCGTCTCAGGGAGAGTGTGGCCTCTCATGTTTTCAGGCCCTCCGGCGAGCTCGAGCTTTCGACCAGCTGTTCGATCGGATTTGCCGGTTTCCCATTATTGACCCATGCCCCGGAGGCCCTGGATTGGGAAGGAGTTGTCGCTTTGGCGCAGGCGGCCCTGGATGCCGCCCGGCGAACCGGACGGAACGGCTGGGTTGGTTTGGTTGGTGATGCGTCCACGCCGAGCGAGGGTTTGGCCGAATTGCTCAGTGGAGGTCCTGCGGAGTTGATCCGCAAAGACCGCCTCAGGGTCGTGACCTCGTTTGAGGATGCGGAAACCGTACGATGGGATGATGGGTGAGACTTTAGAAATCCCCGTGTTACCATCTGCCGATGGCGGAGAAACGTGGTGTTTTGTTCATTGTGTCCTCTCCTTCGGGAGGCGGCAAAACGACGGTGATCAAGGCGGCGATGGCCCAGTTGGCCGGCAACGGGATCAAGAGCCATTTTTCCGTGTCCCACACCACCCGGTCGGCCAGGCCCTCCGAAACCGACGGTGTGGATTACCACTTCGTGGCTCGGGAGGCATTCGAAGGCATGGTGGCTGCGGGGGAGTTCCTCGAGTGGGCCGAGTATGCGGGCAATCTCTACGGCACGGCCAGGGCGGAGGTCGAGGGACGGTTATCGATGGGGACCGATGTTTTTCTCGATATCGAGGTCCAGGGCGCCAATCAGGTCAAGACCCTGGTGCCGGAAGTCGTCAAGGTCTTCATCTATCCCCCGTCCTACCACGTCCTTAGAGACCGCCTGACCCAGAGGGGGCAGGATGCTCCGGAGGCCATTCGGAGGCGCCTGGGATGGGCCGTCAGAGAGTTCGGTGTCGCCGGGGAATTCGATTATGCTATTATCAACGACCGTTTGGATGATGCCGTCAAGGCGTTGGCGGGTATCTGTTTGGCGGAACATCACAGGTCGAAGCGAATGAAGCCCCGGTTGGACGCTATCCGGGAGGAATTCCAGCACTATCTTGAAGAGGACTTTTCCCAATGATCCAGTTGCCCGAGAATTTTGACTCCATCTTCCGTTACATTGAGGTTGTCAGCCAGCGTGCCGAGCAGTTGATTCGAGGCGCTCGGCCCCGAACCGAGGTTCGAGCGGCGAAACCGACCCTGCAGGCCCGGGATGACGTCGACGGCGGGGCCGTTGATTGGCGGATTTTGACCCAGGAGGAACTGGATGCCCAGCGCCAGGCGATGGTGGAGCAGTTCCGGGCTGAGATGGAGAGTGTTGAAGAAGAGCCGGTTGAAGGGGTCGTAACACCCGATGTCCTCCCGACCTCGGGTGGTGACGTGGTGGCAGTCGATGCTGTGCCTCCCGAGGACGATGTCGATGCCGATGACGAGTTGCAGCGGCTGAAGCGTCTCCTGGGCATGGCCGGTGCGACGATACCCGACCTGGAAGGAGAGGTCTCCGTCGAGGATACCGACTCCACCGAGGCAGAGGGCGAAGGGGATGTGGCTCTCGAGGCCGATGCCTCCGAAACCACCGATGTCGAGGTGGATGAGAAGGGCTGACCTCCTTCGCTATTGCCGGGACCTGGGCTGGACCGACAGTCCCGATCTCCCGGAAGGCCTCGACGGTGCATCCGGCGCCGAAGGAGTACCCGATTCGCTGGAGGGCTTGGCGGCTTTCCTCAAGGACTGCACCCGGTGTCCCCTATCCGAGCGCCGGAAGAACGTTGTCTTTGGGGAGGGATCGTCGACTGCACGTTTGCTCTTTGTTGGAGAAGGTCCAGGGGCAGAGGAGGACCGAACGGGGCGGCCCTTTGTCGGCCAGGCGGGACGCCTCCTCGACGGCATGATAGTGGCTCTTGGGCTTAACCGGCGGGATGTCTACATCGCCAATGTCGTCAAGTGCCGTCCTCCCCGGAACCGGGACCCCGAGGCCGGCGAAATGGCGATGTGTTCGCCCTTCCTGGAACGTCAGATCGACCTGATCAAGCCCGCCGTCATCATCGCCCTGGGCAGGATTGCGGCCCGTTACCTGACGGGATCCGATCGATCGATGGGCGCCCTGCGTGGTCGCTGGTCCCAGTATCATGGGATATCGTTGATGCCGACCTACCACCCGGCTTATCTCCTGCGCTCTCCCCTCGAAAAACGCAAAGTCTGGGAAGATCTCAAGATGGTGGCGGAGAGGTTGGCGGGGTAGGATGGGCCTCTGAGGCTCTGTGGTGAAAAATGTGGTTCAGACCGTGTCGCGGCCGTGAACCAAGACCGGTTCAGTTTTCGCGTCGGCATCGGTGGGCGGGGTCACCACCAGCTTCGGCCGCCGCCCCGGCCGCCGGATGCGGTCCCCTGGCGCGGGCTGCGGATCCCGGACGCTGCTCCGGCCAACGGACGCTGCCGCGGTCCCTGCTTCGGGAGTTCATCCCCGGCCTTTGGGGTCGCCTACCGGCGCCCCCGCTCGGTCATTTCCTCACGAGGCGGCTGATTCGATACGGGGAGGTTTTCGCCTCGTGAGGAAATAACCTCGGCGGCCTACGGCATCGGCCAAGATTCGAATGCA
>CAYSHZ010000144.1:0-9207 GCA_964430905.1 uncultured Thermoanaerobaculia bacterium
CTCCAGATCCCAGCAAACCCCCCCGGGCCGCCATTCTCTCGTACACCCCACGGAGGGGCGCCGCCAAGGAATCAGGCGCCACATCCGGCGTACAGCGATCGACAAGAGCCGACCAGACCAGATGCCGAACGAAGGCGGCGACGATTTCAGTCGCGCCGACACCAACTTCGACCCCCGCGAACCGAAGGACGAGAAATGCCGTCAGATACAGTGGACTCCCCAGCACATCCGCCGAATCCTCCAGACGCTGACCGACGTCCTCGCAGACTCTTTCGGCCCGGTCGTTATCGAGTTTCGCAAACACCCGTCGATAACCTTCGATCAGTTCGCGCTGTTGGTTCTTGGTGAAGGGCCGGAGTTCCAGGCGCAGCCCGATTTCGCCGCCCAGCTTCATTCGCCACCAGTCGCGGCACTGGGACCGCCCCGCCAGAACGAACGAGATCCCAGGCCACTGGCGGAGAAAACCGGAAAGCTCCCCAAGAACGCGGAGGCTGACCCCCCTTCCTGCTTCGTCCAGGCTGTCGATCAACAAAAGGAGACGGGCGCCACCAATACCTGCCATCGCTGCAGCCGCCAGTTTCCGCCGAGACCCCGTTGCAAATAGGTTCTCCAGAGATTTCTGGAGTCCCCCTGATTCCTTGTGCAATCGAAGATAGACGGGAACGATCCGGCTCGTACCTTCTTCGAGGCGGCGGGCGATGTATTCCGCAGTGACCCAGAGTTCAACACTCTTCCCGCTCCCGGGGGCGCCGGTCAACACGATACCCCGATGATGGAGAAGGCCGGGAAGCACCGGCTCGCCAGGTTCTCCACGGAAAGCCGGAGCCTCTTCGTTCCCGGCGTGACCCATCCGTCCTTCATGATCGACACCCGCCGTGACATAGATCTGCCCGACATGAGGAAGATCGGAGTCGCGCAGACGCCCGGCTGCATCAATCAACTTGGGGATTCGGTTCCGCAGGATCGCCGCTCCCGGCGTTTCGCCCCCGGCGATCGAGTCTCTCCCGAAGAACCGGGCGGTCTCGGCAACTTCTGCCCAACTCTCGGGGCAGGTGTGGGGCCACTTGGAACCCAGCAGGCCGCTGAGGTCGTCAAATCCGCGTTTCAGGGTTTGATCGATCCCCTGAAACCCCTGACTCAACACGGATTGAAGGCGCTGACGCCAAGCGCCCTCGGTGAGTTGAGGAAAAGAAAACAGAAGCCGATCCAGAAATGCTTCCAGGAATCGCCTGACCATCAACGGAAGTACATCCGACTCGGAATTGGAGAGCTTCCATCGCGTCACATCACGAGCAAAGGAGGTATAGCGGGAGCAGATATCCTCCACCGGGTTGTCGGTCTCATCGAGTTTCCCGTCGAGAAGTCCCATCAACGTCGCCAAGACTTCCTCGGCCGTTTGGCGATCCATCGACAGAGGCGATGACAGGGTGGCGGATGAACCACCGGCGACCGCCCTGAAACAGCAGTTGAGAAACTCCCGGAAGCGAAGATCCAACCCGGCGGGAATCGCCACTCCATTCTCCGCGGGGCGCTCGGTGACGGCATCGAGAGCCTGGAGGGCCGCCTCCCCGATCGACACCGCGATCGTCCGTCTCTCATCGTCGTTTTTGGCTTTTGCCACCAACTCCTTGAACAGTTGATCGCCCGCCTTCTTCAGCAGCCACGTACCCAGTACAACGGATTCAACGATCACCGAACCTCCCGGCCACACTCATTCCCCAACCAACGACACGCTTCCTGACAGCGAAGTCACGACCCCGCCGCCCATTCACGTGCCCCTCGACCCCCGTCGCTATTTCATCCCTCATCATTCATCATTCATCATTCATCATTCATCATTCAGTCTAAGATCGCCCCGGCGACCGCGCCCATCGCCTCAACGATTCTCTCGGGTTGAGGACTTGCCGTTCGATTGCTCGCCAAGGGAACACCTCCCCGTTCTCACCTGTCCGGATGAAGAGATACCGGTGGTCTCATTGTGCCATAGAGCGACCGACGGGGCGATGCTCCGAGCCCTCTCTCGCGGTTTCGGTCGATGGACGGAGTTGAGGTCCTGAGTTGTACATACCGCGCCCGAGACCGGTTCCGCCTCCGTTTCCGGTCCCGTTTCAGCAACCGGAACCGCACCTACCCAGCAGACCCAAGCCCGGCGTGGCGCGAAGCGTCGTCGATTCGGTCGGTCCGGTCGAAGGAAGCTCGCTTCCGGAGAGCGGACCGACCGAAAGACCAAGCGGACGCAGTCCGCGTGCCGGGCGGACTCAACGGCAGACCCCCTCTGTGCCCCTCTGTGTTCTCCGTGTCTCTGTGGTGAAATGACCCTTCGGCGAACAGAGACGCGTTCTGGGACCGATGGCGGCGACCGGGACCGTTGACCGCGGCGGCGTCCGAATCCGTATCGGCGTCCGTTGGCCTGAGCCGTGGACCGATAGCCGCAAGGGCACCACCGGCCGAATCCGTCCACCTATGCTCTCTTTGCGGCTCCACGTCGTTACACCTTTGCGTTGAATCTATCCTACGCCACCAGCGCGACCAGCAGATCCCGCAGTTCCCGGGCGCCCAACTGCCCACCACCTTCGGGCAGGGTGATCTCGCCGGTCGGAGTGATCCGAGCGCCGGGCACAGCGCCCAGGACCTCAGCCAGGGCGGCGGGGGGTGCGGCTTCGCCGTCAAGGCGCAGGCGCCAGACACCGGATCGACGCATGATCGAGACGATCCTCGCAGCCCGTGCCGCAATCCGAAGCCGTTGCCCGATGGCCAGATTGTCCAGCTGCGGCGGCGCCTTGCCATAGCGATCGACGATCTCGTCCAAAAGATCAATCAGGGCCTCATCGGAATCACACGCGGCCAGTCTCTTGTAGAAGCTCAGGCGAAGGGCCGGCTCGGGGATAAAATCTCCCGGCAGTTGCACATCCAGGCCCAGCTTGAGTTCGACCTCGCGTTGTGCAGGACTCTCCCTGCCCTCGAGTTCGGCGACTGATTCCTCCAGAAGCCGACAGTAGGTCTCGAAGCCGACGGCCTCCATGAAGCCGTGCTGCTCGGCGCCCAGCATGTTGCCGGCACCTCGAATTTCCAGGTCCCGGGCCGCAATCCTGAAGCCTGCTCCCAGTTCGCAGAACTCCTGGACCGCGGCCAGGCGCGCCCTCGCGGTGTCGGACAGGGCTTGACCCGGAGGCACGAGAAAGAACGCGTGGGCCATGCGGTCCGATCGCCCCACCCGGCCGCGCAGCTGGTAGAGCTGGGCCAGACCGAACCGGTCCGCCCTGTTGACCAGGAGGGTGTTGGCGTTGGGGATGTCCAGGCCGTTTTCGATGATCGCCGTCGCCAGCAGAACGTCAGCCTCCCCGTCGAGAAAGGCATGCATGGCCTTTTCCAGCTCACGCTCGCCCATTTGGCCGTGGGCGACAACGACCCTGGCCTCAGGAACCGCCGTCCGGAGCCACTGGGCGATTGCGCCGATCGAACGCACGCGGTTGTGGACAAAATAGACCTGCCCACCCCGCTCCAGCTCGTGCAAGATCGCCTCGCGAACGACGTCTTCGGAGAATTCCAGCACCGTAGTCTCGACCGCCTGGCGGTCCCGGGGCGGGGTCTCGATCAGGGAAATATCCCTCAGACCGGAGAACGCCATGTTCAGGGTCCGCGGGATGGGCGTCGCCGACATTGCCAGGACATCCACCTCGGTCCGCAGCTTCTTCATCCGTTCCTTCTGGGCCACACCGAATCGCTGCTCCTCGTCGAGGATCACGAGCCCGAGGTCCCGGAACTCGACCCCGGCGCCCAAGAGTCGGTGGGTCCCGACGACGATGTCGACCCGGCCTTCCTTGAGTTCCTTGAGGATCTCCTTGGACCGGGCCGGGGAGACGAAACGACTGAGCATCTCGACCTCGACCGGAAACCCCGCCATCCGTTCCCTGAAGGTCTCCATGTGCTGGTCGACCAAAATCGTGGTCGGCGCCAGGACCGCCACCTGTTTGCCGTCGAGAACCGCCTTGAAGGCCGCCCGAATGGCAACCTCGGTCTTACCGAAGCCGACGTCTCCGCACAGGAGCCGATCCATCGGCCGGACACTCTCCAGATCGCCCTTGATATCGACGACGGCCTGGGCCTGGTCGAGGGTCAGATCCCAGGCGAAGGCCTGTTCGAACTCCTTCTGCCACGGCGAGTCCGGCGAATAGGCAAAACCGGTCGCTGCCCGGCGCACGGCGGCCAGGCGCAGAAGCTCGGCAGCCATCTCCCGAACGGCCTTCTTGACGCGGGCCTTGCGCTTCTGCCAGGTCGATCCTCCCAGGCGATCCAGCTTGGGCCCGCTCTCGACGTCACCGGAGGCGTATTTCTGAATCAAGTCGGCCCGCTCCACCGGCACCATCAGGCTGTCGCCGGCCTGGTACTCCAGCAGCAGCATCTCGGTATGACGGCCCTCGACCTCCAGTCGACGGAAACCGGCAAACCGCCCGATTCCGTGGTCCATATGAACGATCAGATCCCCGGGCTTGAGGTCACGAAGATCCGATGTGAAGGCGCTGACACCCTTGCGGCGGGGCCGGGGCCGGGGTACGGCCGTCAGGGCACGACGGCCGTAGACGGCAAGGCCTCCATCCCAGATGAAGCCCTCGCGTACGGCGCATCGAATGACGGCAACCTCGTTGGGACCCGGAATCCGATCAACCGGAACGACGTCTCCCCCTTCCAACAACTGATTGAACCTGCGCTCCTCGCCTTCGGTCGCGACGGCCAGAACCTGCACGAAATCCTCGGCCCGACGCTGCCGAACGGTCGGAACCAGGTCGGGAATTCGCCTGACGAAGGTCTCGGCCGGAGCTGTCTGAAGCCGCCACCACCTGGTCGTACCGTCCCCGATCTCCAGTCGCTCGATCCGCAGATCCGGGTGCTCGACTCGCGCCTTCAGTTCCTCGCCATCCAGGAGGAGGCGCGAGGGATCGGGCAGATGAATGCCGCGTTCGTCCAGGGTCCGCCACTCCCGGTCCTGCACCTTGATCCACCGCTGAATCTCACCCAGGACCTCGTCCCGATCGCAGACGATCAACTGCTTCCCGAGGTCCAGCCAACCGAAGACATCGGGGTCTCCAAGGTGGCAGGCACCCCACCAGAGCCGCCTTTCGACCCCCGATCGAATCTGGGACGCCAGCGCGGGAAACTCGGCCTCCAGCATCGTTGCCAGACGACCGGCCCGATCCTCGGAGACAGGGAAGAGATCCAGGGGCAGGATATCCAGCGCCTGAACATCGCCCTCGACACCCCGTTGGTCCGCCGGGTCAAAGCGCCGGATTCGGTCGATCAATAGATCGTCCATCTCCAGGCGGAATGCCATCTCCCCACCGGTATGAATATCGATCACCGAGCCACGGATGGCACAATCCCCGGCCTCCTCTACCAGATCGACCCGCCTGAAGCCCGCAATCGCCAAACTGTGGGCCAGGTCGGTCGTCTCGATTTCCTGGCCCGGACGAAGCCTCAGGGTTGCCGCCTCGACCGACGAAGGCCGCGCGGTCGGCGCCACCAGGGCCCGTGCCGGAACGATGATCACATCGATCTTGTCCCGCGCGATCAGGTCCAACAGGCGAACGGCCTCCAGCCTGGAGGCCAGGGGCGGTTCAACGCCCTGATAGATCGACGCCAGATCCTCCGGGACAATCCCCACCCGCACATCGGGCTGCAGCAATGCCAGAACCGCGGCCGTTTCCTCGGCCTCGCCCGCATGCGGCACAACCACCAGCGTTCGTCCGCCTTTGTTGATGGCGCCATCGATCGCCGCCAGAACCAGTGCCCGCGCCCCGGGGACGATGCCGCCGATTGCCAGGTTGGGATGCCCGCCTCCAATGGCCTCACAGAGATCACCAAGGTCGGGCAGGGGCAGCTGCCTGTCGTTCACAATCAGTTTTCTGTAAATACGACCGGGAACCGGGTGGTCGTCGAAGCACCACTGTCATGATCCTTGAGCGTGATCTTGAGCTCATAGCGATGATCAACTGAGAGGGCATCCAGCGGCAATTGTGTGCCCCAGACCCAGGTCGATGCGCCGGCAGGAGAAAACTGCGCCCCCTGCGAAGGCTGATTCGGGGTTGCCTTGCCGTCGACATACCATCGCATCCTGACGGTCCCGGTACGAACGGCCGCCTCGGCGTCGGGCACAACCAACAGGCAGAAGAGCGCCAAATTCTCACCCTTGAGGTAAAGGCCATCGGGCCGATAGGCCAAATGATAGCCCCCAAAGATGAAGGGCTCGCCCGCAGCGGCCCCCGGTTTCTGGGTCACCACGGCGCCGGCGAAAACCGGAGTGATGAAGGCCGGTGAATCTGCCTCAATAGCCAGATCAAATCGCTCGACGTGAAGGACGCTGCCGGCATTCGCAAGGGCGACGTCAAGGATCGACGAGCCGGACGGCACAGGAATGGCCGCTTCGTACACCACACCCAGCGGGCCCAGCTGTCCCGAAGCCTCCATGTGAAGACTCCCCACAACCTCACCCTCATGTGTCAGCCGTCCGATCAGGGTTGTTGCCTTGGCCGCATCCGAAGGCACACGCACGCTGAGCCAGCCGACGTTGACTCCGGCACCCGCGGCGCCCGGCTCAAGTTTGGCGACAACACCGTCGATCGTCACCCCACTGTCCAGCCATGCCAATTCCTCGGGGGACGCAGAGGGAATCCCCGGAATCAAACCGAAGACGGGAGCCCTCACGAGATCGGGGTTGACGATCAGGGCCGCCGGCGCCGCATTGAGGACCGACGCAGCTTCCGCCGACTTGCGGATTCCCAGTTGGGTTCGGAATTGACCTACACCTTCGTGATCGAAGAACACGAAGGAAATCAAATCACTCTTGGTCGGCCACTCGATGGCTTCGGGGATCTGCTCCCGGGAGTAGCCCCACAGATCCGCCCGTCCCTTGTTGAGGTTGAAACTGACCCCCTGCATCTGGATATGAGCATCGTTGTCTGACGAACTGGGACGCGGTGGTCTCCCTGTCCGGTAGAGCCTGGCCAGGTACTCACCGATCTCGCTCTTGGCATGTTCCTTGGGAACTCCGAGCAGGATCAGGGTCCTTCCCCGGTCGCTCAGAGCGCCCCGAGTCTCTTCCTCGCCAAATTCAGCATCGGCCGCCGTGACCCGTGCGTCGAACTGGACTCGGAATTCATTCTCCCGGGTGGCGAGGTCCGGATCTCTCTTCGCCCAGAAGATCTCAATGAATTCTTCGGCCGCCTCGTCGTCGGCGATGGCCTCCCAGGCCGTCCGTTCGGCTTCGGTCAAGAGAAAACCCTCGGGGCCGTCCGCCCAGTTCCGAAACTGCTCGCCAAGATCGGCCATTGCAGGAAGAGCCATCATCAAACACACAACAGAAATACCAAGCATTCTCTTCATCACCGCCTCCGGGCCGATCATTCTAACCCAGGATGACGAAAATACTGATTCCACAACCGCTCTGAAAGTTTCAACGCCGGATTGCCCGAACAACAACAGAATTTGACAATCGAAAATCAAAAGCGGCGGGGAAAACCCCGCCGCTCCGATGAGTCTTGGTTGGTCGTCAGTGGGACGGCGCCAGTGCCGCGGCGAGGGGATCGGCCTCGTAACCCAGGCCGGCCCAGTCGAGACGGCCATCGTCCCCGTGGCAATCGAGGCAACGCAGGGCGTCTTGCCCCGGCTGGACTTCGTGGAAGATGCCCATGAAACGTTTGATTTCCATCCACTCGTACTCGATATCCTTCATGTCATAAAAGACCTCAGCCGCCTGGCGCACACGGAGGTCAATCTGACTGGAACCGAAAAAGTCCTCGGCGTTGATAGGCAGGAGCCAACGCTTGTCCTTGAGCACGGGCATGCGTCCCCCATGAACCTTGAACGCGTAGAGCTTGGCCTCGGGATCGTCCCTCGAACCCATGGGCGTCACCATCTGAATAGCGCCGTCAGAGCCGACAGTCACGGGGACGCCGGGGAGTTGCGCAGTGATGGTGCCGTTGTACCACGCGATCTCCGGCTCGACATTCTTGCGCAGGGTCAGGGTGGGAGCGTACTTGTCCTTGGCCTCGTTGTGGAATGGTTTCGACCAGTCACGCCTCATGTCCGTCTTGTGGCTCTTGGCGAAAGTTGGGATATGGCAAACCGTACAGTCGACCCGGACGGCATGCCGGTTGAGAAGCTCCTTGGCGTGGGGTTCCGTGCCGTGACAGCCATCGCAACTCAGCGGATCGTCGGCGTTGTCCGTGCCCATCAGGTCAACCCCTCGACCCCGAATCCGGTGCTTCGACCCTCCGTGGCAGTCAACACACGTCATGTTGGCGCCATCGGTTCCCATGTGGACATCGAAGTCACGATCGGTGTCGGCGAGGGCGTGTTCGAGGTCTCCCCTTTTCATGTTGGCGGCACCACCGCTTTCCGAGTGGCAGTGAAGGCAGTTGTCACGCTGGGGCATGGTGATGTTCTTGGCCACGAGGTCAAGTGCTTCCTTGTCCTCCCACACGATGGACCTCCACTCCAGCGAGCCGTCCTCATTCTCGTGGAGTTCCCGTTCATAGGTCGGAGAGTGGCAGATCAGACAATCGATGTTCTCCAACTGCTCACGGCTGATCTCGGAACTGGGCATTTTCCCCAGCCCGGCGTGGCATTCGGAGCATCCCTCGGAAACGGTTTCTCCCCGGGAGTTCTTGACGTTCTTGATGAAACCCGGTAGTGGATTCGTGCAGAAATCATTGATGGTATTCATCTTGCCGAGCTTTTGCCCGTCGGCGTTGACGACGTCAGGGGCCTCTCCCCGCCACTGGTAGTGCTGCGAATGAAAGAAGTCGGTCGCCGAGTCCTTGTGGCAACGAAGACAGGTCTTTGTACCCTCGTAATGCTTGAAAAAACCCTCGTGTGAGTTGGCTTTCTCGTTGGCCCTGGCGGGCATGGCTGCGGCTATGACCATTACGGCCAATACGACGATGAACCGTCTCATTCTGATCCTCCTCGAAATGGGGTTCGGACGAAACGGTTTGCCGGATAGAGCTCGAAAACCGCCTCGGCGATCACTGATATCAGGATATCACTCTATACCGTTGCTGGGAAGAATGGCTTCAGGCAGGCGCATCACGCGTACCAGTCACGTCCCGCCCGAGAGAGGCACAAAAACATCCGGGTCCTGATTGCTGAAAGCCGATAGCTGACAGCTCCTCCCCTACCGCTTTACTCCGCTTTTCAAGAGCAATGTTTTCG
>CAYSHZ010000145.1:0-9037 GCA_964430905.1 uncultured Thermoanaerobaculia bacterium
ATCTCGTCGAAGGGGGAGTGCTAGATGATTCTCAGGCTTTAGGAACTTAGGAAGTCATCAGTTCCAGGACGGTCCTTCCCGTTCTTATGATGGTCAGCGGTTAGACACGAGCTGTCCTCCTCAAAAACCCAATCCGCATGGAGAAGAGGAGTGTCCCCTTCTATGAGGAGCCGGATGCGGGAATTCTGCACGTCCGGATCTGTGGGAGGCCCGGGCGGGTAACCGCCCGGGTCCACCCGACCCCCCTTCCAAGGGTAGGGGGCGCTCCTACCTGCCGACGCCCGGAAATGAACACGCCTCAATCTATAGATTACGGGCCGCCGACCGACGACGACCATGCGGAAAGGGAGGCCGATTCGAAGTCGTCGGAGAAGATGGAATCTGAGAACTCCTGAGAGGCGAATTTTAGACGGCCTTCGTTGTTGTAGTCGTCCATTTCGTGGTACGCGACGGCCACGAATCCATTGGGGTCAACGGCCACTGAGGCGAAGTCCGCCTCGTAGAGATAACCGGCGCCTCCCCCCTGGGTGGCGTCATCGATGGTCGTGCACTGCCACCGGTGAAAGAGATTCACGATCGGGCCGCAGTTGCCGACGGCGGTGCCGTGGGCGAACGCCGGCCGGGCGATGTTGAGAACCGGGAACCCCAGGGGATCCGAGGCATCTTGGTAGGCGATGACCGGATAGCCGTCGGGATCCACGGCCAGCGAAAGACCGACTTGGCTCAGGCCGTCCCCGATGGTGTCGAGCACGTCGCACTGGTACTCATCAGTGGCGCCATCGAACCCGCAGTTGCCGGCCGTTCCGACGTAGGTTGCGTACTTCAACGTTCCGTTGTCATAGTCGTAGTAGCCGATGTGTGGAAGGTCCGATTGATCGATGGCCAACGAGACGGGTCCTCCTGCGAAAAGATCAATGCCCACGCAGGGCCAGCTCGCACCACTCTTTACGCAGATATACATGCGGCCGGAACCTGAATCCGAGTAAACAACAGCGGGTGTATCTGCGCTCGTCAGATCCAGAGAAATATACAATTCGGGGGAACCTGAGGATGACGCGAAGGAGTCGCACTGCCACTTTCCGGCCGCGGTATCCAGTCCGCAATTCCCTCCGCTGGCCACGGAGGTCGCATAGCGCAACCCGTGGAGATCATCACCAAGAAAGGTGTTTGTTTCGGTGTAAGCGATGTGCACCTCTCCAATCGAATCGAATTTCAGTGACGTAGATCGCCCGACCCAGAAGGAGGTGGGGAGGCTCCCACTATCGATGGTTGAAACCGTCCAACCGGGAGAGGGGAAGGCGTCAGATGCCCAGATCGCGACCTTGAGGGTATCGTTCGTGACATCGTGGTAGGCGATCCCGATCCTGTAGATTCCGGCAGCGCTGTCGGCGTAGTAGTCGATCGAGCTGTATTGACCGACATCGCCCCCCGTATCCGGAGCCTCGCAGTACCATTCGTTGTTCGGCCCACAGTTGCCGTTGGTTGCGAGGGGATAGATCAGGCGGAGATCATGATACGTCTCTTGGTAGTAGCTGATATAGGGCTTGCCGTTGGCCTCATTGAAGGCGATGGAGTTGTATTGCCCCACATCACCACCGGTGATGGACGCGATGGTCTCGAGAGACCAGGGCGAGTTGGCCGGGGGATCGGCCTCGACGACGCTTGCACCGGTCGTCAAGCCCAGAGCGGCCATTACGAGAACGACGAAGAATTTCCGACTCTTGATCATGATAATTTCTCCTCTCACCCTGTATCACGCATTTCTGCAGGGCGAGGGGCCATACGGCTGGAAATATTCTTTCGAAAGGGTCTGAGTGCGACTGAGCATTCAGTTCAGGGGGAGAGGATTCCCTCTTGCACCGTTGGATGATTCCGTCTAACCCGAATCTCCGCGGATTCTTGAGAGATGTCTGTCGATCGTCTCCAACAACGAATCTTGGGGGTCAAGATTCTCCTGGGCGAGGCGCTGGGACTCTTCGAGCGAAGCGATGGCCTCGGCCTTTCTCCCTTGGGCATCCAGGATTCGGCCGAGATTACAAAGAGAGAGGCAGAGCCGTCCGTAAAGGGGCTGATCCTTCTGTTGCTCGTGGTCGATGCCCTTCCTCATCAGAGCTTCGGCTTCCGTCAATTTCCCTTCGGCCATCAGGATCATTCCGATATTCGAGAGTGCGGTTGTGATGTTCGAGTGCTCAGGAGGGAGTGTACGTTGCCAGATGTCGAGAGCCTCCCGTAGGGAATCCTCCGCCTTCTCATATTCGCCCACTTGATAAAAACGTTTTCCCAGATTGTTGAGCTGAACAGCCAGATCCGCGTGATCAGGGCCGTATACCTCGCGGTTGATGTGTACGCTTCGCTCGGCAAGCTCGAGGGACTCCTGTCGGCGACCTGCCGTCATCAGCACATCGCTGAGACCGGAAAGGGACTGAGCAAGATCCGGGTGCACCCCATGGTAGATCTTATCCCTCAGGGCTACCGCTTGGCGGAAGCAGTCCTCGGCCTCAGCGATCTTCTCCTGATCGCGCAGAATTGAGCCGAGGCATTGAAGGCTGCTGGCGGTTGCAACTGAGTCGGCGCCGGTGATTGCGAGCCGAATGGTAAGGGCTTGGCGCGCGAATGTCTCAGCTTCGGAGAGTCTTTCCTGCCTCCAGAGAACGGTTGCGATGTTCTGCAAATTTGTCGCAGTCTCGATGGAGTCTGCGCCGAAGTTTTTCCGGCTGATTTCCAGCGCCTGGCGATGAATGCCTTCGGCTTCGCCGTGCCGGCCGAGACTGGAATAGAGGGCGCCGAGCACGGAAAGTGTTTCATCCGGTGCCACGTCGTCCGCAGAATCTATCTGTATCTTCAGCGCATGTTGGAGAGAGGTTTCAGCCTCTCGGAAACGGCCGAGCTTCCACATGCAGGCGCCCCACAGGCTCTCTGGCCCGGAGGTCTTTGGGGAGTCCCAACCGTATCGTTCCTGTGATTGTAGGAGGGAGCGTTCTGCGAAATGGGCCGCTCGTTGGTATCTTCCGAGATTGAAGTAAACTCTCCCGATTTCTCCCATCAAATGAGTGTGGATCTCCGAAGATTCCTGCGTATCGCTTTCGAGTTGTTCTGCTCCCCGATCGAGGAGTTCCAGCGCTGTCGGATCGCTCCCAAGGGCCTGGCTGGGGTCGCTGCCGCCAAAAAGTTCAACCAGGAAGTCTGAGACGCCTTCTGCAATCTGTGCCTGTCGGCCGCGCTCGCGAGCCTGTTGGAGCGTGGAGAAGAAACCACCCACGATGGCGATGAAAATAGCGAGAACTGCGGCGACCGCGCCGCGATTGCGACGAAAAAAAGCCCGACTCCTGAGGAAGAGGCTTTCGTTCCGGGCAGCGATCGGGAAGCCGTCCAGATGGCGCTGAATATCGTCTGCCAGCGCGTTGGCCGAAGCGTAGCGCTCTTCAGGGCGGCGCCGGAGGGCCTGAAGGATGATGAGATCAAGATCCCCTCTGAGGCGACGCCGAAGCTTGGATGGACTCAGGCCCCGCGAGGAAGCGACTTCAGAGAGTGCCTCCCCCGTGCTGTCTGCAGTTGAACCCCTGGCGGCAATGGCAGAGGAAGGACGTTGTGGCGCCGAGTCCTCCGAGTTGGCGTTGGCGGGGTCAGGCCGACGACCCGTGAGCAGCTCGTGGAGAATGAGTCCAAGGGTCCAGACATCGGTTGCCGTTGTGATTTGCCCGCCTTCAATCTGTTCCGGTGCGGCAAAATCCGGCGTCATCACCCGCTGTCCGATCTCAGTCAGCCCTTCGTCTTCCTCTTCGGCGAGAAGCTTGGCAATCCCAAAGTCCAGGAGGCGGATTCGCCCCTGGTCATCGACGAGAATGTTTGAAGGTTTCAGATCACGGTGAACAACGAGTTGACGATGGGCGTAGTGAACGACCTGGCAGATGTCGACGAAAAGGCCGAGGCGGTCTTCGATCGAAAGTCGTCGTGCGTCGCAGTATTCGTCGAAAGGCTCGCCTTCCACCAGTTCCATGACGAGGTAGGGCCAACCTTCGGAGCTTTCCCCGCCGTCGAGAAGGCGAGCAATCCCCGGGTGTTCCAGGCGTGCAAGGATGCGCCGTTCTCTGGCAAAACGGGCGTCTGCGCCTTCAGCTGCTGGACCCCACCTCAGGAGCTTGACGGCGACTTTCTGATCGAACTCACCGTCACTCCTTTCGGCCTCGTAGACAACACCCATACCACCCTGGCCGATTCGCCGCAACAAACGGAAATTTCCGATGATCTGCCCGGTCGCATCTCCTTCCGTTTTTTCGTCCGGGAGCAAATCTCCGATCAGTTTCGCGACGGGTTGTTCCAAAATGCTCTCACCCGTCTGGTCGTTTTCCAGCAGGGACCGGAGGCAGGCTGCGGATTCGGGGTCTGTGTGATCAAGGCGTGCGAGTTTTTCGTCGAGCTTCTGCCCCTCAAGCGCGACACATTCATCGAAGAGACTGAGGGCCTTACGCCAGGCGGTTTTCGGAGAACGGTTCTTCTCCATGTGCTCAGTTCTCGAGTGAAGCCTGAAGGAAGGCTCGGGCCTTGCGCCAATCCCGCTTGACGGTGCGGGTAGAAACGCCCAGGACCTCAGCGGTCTCTTCAACCGAGAGGCCGCCGAAGAAGCGGAGTTCGACAATCTTGATCAGACGGGGCTCGATCTCGCCGAGATCCCGAATAGCCTCGTTCAGAGCAATCATGACCTCCGGTGTAGCAAGAATCTGGGTGTCACTGTCCTTGAGTTCCACAACAACGGCGCCACCGCCCCTTTTCGCCGCCAATCGCCGGCGCGCAAGATCGATGGTGATCTGACGCATGGCAGTGGCCGCGAGGGCGAAGAAATGGTGACGGTCCTTCACCGTGATCGTCTCTTTGTCGGCCAGTCGCAGATAGACCTCATTAACCAATGCGGTTGGCCGAAGTGTCTCACCCTGCCTGTATCCTTGACGCCGCGCCAGGGAGTGGAGTTGCTCGTAGACCAGGGGAAAGAGTGCGTCCCGGGCTTCTTCATCTCCGGCCTCCCAGGCTGCAAGGAGGTTCGTGATTTGTCCGGGGATCAACTCGGCTTTTGGGTTCATCGCATCATCATACACCGCTCAGAAGGGCCCAGAATCTTTACCCAGTGTCCGAAACTGAGCCAAGCTTTAGGACCTTAGGAAGTTGAGCTGTCCTGTCCTACTCAAAAACTCCATCCGACCTGAACGAGGACGAAAATGGGGTCAAGGACTGACGGAATGTGACGATCGACGAGGCCGGCCCACTCATTCCATCTATGAACCGCCCTATATACCGGGGGCGAAATATAGTTGCCGTTGACCGAGCCTGGAGAGAACCCATTCCCGTTGGGAAACTACCGGGCCATGACGACCGGGAAGACGGTGATTCCGTCTCCTGTGGCGTTGTCGACCATCGATAGGTATCCGGTCGAGGGTTGGTCCATGGTGGCGATGATGGTGACCTCGGTGTCGAAACGAAGATCCAGGGCGCCGAAAACGTCGTTGACCTGGAGACCGGAACGGGCCGGCACGGTGAAGGACCTCTGTCCGAGGGGTTGGCCGAGGTCATCAAACGCCGTCAGGCAGAGGGCCGCGGCCCCGGTATTCGGGTTGAAACAGGCGACATTGGAGCGGAAGAACTCGTCCCCGCGTGCGAAGAGATAGACGATCTCCTCCTCGGCCGCAATCATTCCCTCGGCCGAAGTTGGGAGAATCGTCTGTCCAAAGGTGGCCTCGTGGTTGTCGAGAGTTTCGAGGTTGTAGGTCCGGGCCCAGGCATGGATCGGCGCCGTGGCGGTGAAATGCACGGTGCCGACGCCCGCAGAGGCAAGACTTTCGCCGACGAGGTCGGCCAACAGGGTCGTTGAATCGGCGCCGAGGGTGAAGGTCGTGGTTGGACCGCCGGAGGTATTGTCCCGGCCGTTGGACAGGAACTCCAACGAAATCTCAACCGGCGCCGTTCCGAGGTTGGCAAAGACGGCGTCCGTGTACCACTGGGTGCCCAGAGCGCCGGGTGCTCGCGCGCAGCCCGGCAGGAAGCCCTCGGACATCGCCGAGAGCGGGGCGAGGTAGGTCGGGTCGCCGGTTGTGTTGTCGATGATCGAAAGATAGGTGGAACCGGCTTCCCCGTCGGCGGTGATGACGACCGTGCCGATGCCGTCACCCGAAAGACCCAGGGCGGCGAAGACATCGTTGAGTTGGCGGCTGGATTGCGCCGGAACGGTGAAGACCCTGGTTGCCCCGAGGAGGGTGACGGAGAACTGCCGGGGTGAGGCGCCACCGTTGACGAGGCCGACGTTGGACCGAAAGGCGTCTGATCGCAGGGCGCCCGGCAGGACCATGTCGTGACCTTCCGAAGCCGCCCAGATGTACTGGCCGAAGGTCCCGTCTTCGACGTCGTTGTAGGTCCGGGCCCCGGCCACCAGGGGGAGATCCTGCTCTCCCTCGAGTTCAAAGTCGAGCACAACCGATCCGACCGAGGGAAAGGGAACGCCCAGGAACTCCAGAAAATCGTCTTGACTGAGGTACGACCCGGCACCTAAATTGACGGTACGAAGAGGAGTGGCGCCGGTGTTGTCGGTGCCTGAAGGCCAGAACGAGAAATCAACGGCCTTGGCCGAGCCGGGGTTAAAGATCCACACCTCCGAGAGCCATGAGGTCTGCGCCGCACCTTCGGCCCAGGCCTGGCCGGGCAGGAGGATCTGAGAGGAGGAGCCCGGAACACCGCCTCCGGTCGTGATGTAGTCGGTCTTGGTGACGCTGTTTGAACCTGCGGGGCCGGTGACGGTCAGTGAGACGGTATAAACCCCTTCGCTGGTGTAGGTATGACCGGGCTGATGCTCGATGGATGATGTGCCGTCTCCGAGGTCCCAGGACCAGGCGATCGCTTCCCCGACGCTCCTGTCGTTGAACGTCACCGCCAGGGGTGCGGGTCCACTGAGGGGCGAGCCTTCGAAATCAACACTCAGGTGGTAGTCATTGAAGATGCCGTCATCAAGAATTGTCAGTTTGCCGGCATCATGGCTGCAGTTGTGCAGATTCATCGTGCCGCTTTCGAGAACGGTCAGGAAGAGATCCTCAAGGGCCATCTCGCGGAAGGTCATTACGCCGCGACCGATATCAGCCAGATCGTGATAGGACGATGTTGCAGAAGGGGTGTTTTCCCTGTTATCAATTGTCGCGTGCTCCACGATGAAGGTGGCGTCGTCATAGACCTGGCAGAGGTTGCAGTTGAGCAGGGTCTCGTAGCCCTCTTGGCCGATCGTCAGTTCGGACCGTTCCTCGGCATTGACCTCGTTGACGTGCAGGTTTCGCAGAAGGACCCGGTCGTCGCCGAAGAGATAGACGTTGAACAGGGGCAAATTACAGTCGTTGAAGGTGAACCGGGATCCGAGATTGGTCGAAGAGCCGGAGATCCGGCCGTCCGATGTGATTCCTTCGACAATCTGGAGATCAGGGCCCAGGTTTCCGGGCGTGTGGATGCTGAGCACGATGCCGTCGCCGCTGTTGATGGTGACGTCGGCGCCGTTCATCAGGTCGATCTGATAGCCCTCGACCCAGCTGTTGGTCATCGAGAATGACCACTTGCCGGGCACGCTGATCGTGTTGTTCAGTCCCGTTCCGGTGTCCAGATTGCTGATCACTGCTGTGTCGCCGTCGAAGAAGAAGACCATGTAGGCGGCGCCGTCATTCATGGTCACCGTCACCTGATCCCTCAACTGCAACTCTTCGACATCACCGCCGTTGATGATGATGTTGGTGGCGTCGAAGGGCCGGATTCCGCTGTGATTGGTCAGCCAGGTGTCGGCGCCGGAGACCTGCAGGGTGGGGTTGGCGCCCTGACCGTCTCCGTAGAGTTCGAACCAGAACTGGCCTCCAACGCTGTCGATGACGGAGTTCTCGATGATCAACTTCGACGAGTCGGCGACATCGATGTGGTGTTCTTCGTCATAGTCCAGGATCAGCGTGACGTGAGCGTTTCGAATGGTCAAGACGCCCCCGTTCTCGACGAAGATTGAACCGTCAATCTCCCTGTTGCCTTCGATCGTCACGCTTTCACCGTTGACGACAAGGTCCTGCCCGGCGGCTGTGAAAGAAACGGTAACAAGAACGCATGCAGTACACGCGAGATAACGGAGGTTCATGGCAATTCCGCCTTTCCGGAAGGACATTGGTGGAGACCATCCTAACCTAGCCCGTTCCCGTCCAGAAACGGCACTTTTTCGCAATTTCGTCGTCAGGCTGCGGGGTTGCTTGTGCGACGTACGGCCCACGCTGGCCCGTTCCGGGCCTTCGCCTTCGGCGAATCCGCCCTAACGGGCGAAGCGCGATGTCCCTAGTACGACTCCGCGCAACCCCTTGCCTTCCTAGAACTTATCGAAAAACTGCTCGTTTCCGACTCGGGAACCACGCAGTCCCCACCAATCACGGCTTGACTTGGTTACGACAGAACGTAGGGCTGGGCGGCGTGTTTCTCCTTCTCGACGGCCTTTTGGATGCTGCACTGCGAGCCTTTGAGGACTAATGCACCTTGACCGAAGAGTCCTCTTCATCCATCCCGTGGGTCATGACAAAGAAATAGGCGGAAAAAGGTTCGGTGTCGCTCTCCGCCATGAGCTCGAAGATGTATTCGCCATCCAGTTCCCCGGCGAAACCCCGAACCCAGGCGACCTGCTCGGGCGCAACCAGGATCTCTCCCAGTGGCCTCTTGCCCCTGATCGCCTGGATGACCAGGGTTTCGTTCTCCTCGACGCCGAAGCCCCAGTGAATGTCGGGATCATCGTAGACTACGGCTTCGGGTGTGCCCGCACGAAGGATGCAGTTGGGGTGGGTCATGAGCCATGCCCAGAACTCAGGAAGACTGAGAGTCAGTTCGTCGTTCATCGTCAACTCCGACTGGTGATGATATCACTTCAGGGATTGAATCCGGCGGTCCTGGTTCGGACTTCCTCAGTACGGGGCGATCAGCAAGGCCAGAGATTGTGGGCCTACGGTGTAGCTTTCCGACTCGACTGGTTTCTCGGCTCCCGGCTCAGACATGTCCT
>CAYSHZ010000146.1:0-9030 GCA_964430905.1 uncultured Thermoanaerobaculia bacterium
AACTCGATCCTGGTCGGAGGTCTGATATCAGGTGTGACCTATGATCTCATCGTCCGAACAATCACCGAACCCCACGCGGATAACCAAAACCAGGTCGTCAGCGAGGCCAGTGTGACGGTGACGGAAACGATACCCACGCGTTGACGGGGTCCCCAATGGTGAGTGATCCTCAACGGGGATGACGCCGAGACCGATCGAGGCAACACTTTTTGTACTTCAGACCACTCCCGCAGGGACACGGTGAGTTTCGTCCGAATTTCGGCCGCCCCCGCTTTCTCTCCCTGGCCAGCGCCGCCGCTCTTTCGCCGAGGTTCTGGCTGAAGATCTTCGAAAGCATGGTGAAGAGCTCGGGGTGCTTGTGCTCCATCAGCCCGGGGCGCTCAAAGAAGTACTCACAAGCCACGGCGAAGAACTCGGCTTCGTTGGTCAGGCCGTAGGGGTTGATATCCGAATCGTTTCGGCGGATCTCCTCCATTTTCCGCCGCACCAGCTCGATCCACGGTCCAATGGCAGCCCGGTCCAACCCGACCCCGGGCAGGCCGTCGATGGTCCCGTCCGACTTGTCCACCAGGTGGGCGAACTCGTGAACGCCAACGTTCCGCTTGTCCGTTGCGTTGCGGAAGCCGGCGAGGAGATCTGGTTTCGACAGAATCATCAGCCGGTTGAGGGCTCCGGTTCCGACCATGCCAAGGGTGTTCTGCTGGGTGCCCCCATCGAATGCATAATCCTGATCGAAGCGATTGGGGTAGACGAGAACCTCGCTGATCTGGTCCCATTCCCAGTCAGGGAATCCGAAGATCGGGATGACGGCACTGGCCGCGGTCAGCACGAGTGTGGTGGTATCCAAATCGAAGCCGATTCCCGTGATCATTTTCTCGCCGAGGAAGACCTGGAGATCACGGCGAAAGCGCGCCTGGTCCTCGGGCTCGAGAGCGCGGAAGAAGACGACTTCACGCTGGAGAATCTCTTCCCATTCGGTAGGGAAAGGCTGGGCAAGAATCCTTCGTCGCCGCCGGATTTTCCGGGTCATGCCGGAGTAGACCAGGAACGCGATCAGGAGCGAGAGGGGAAAACACAGCCACGCCGGAACTCCCGCCTTGGTGAATCCGACGGCGAGCAGGACGGATACGACCAGCGTCACGATGGCAAAGACTCTCGCCGTATGCCTCACTGCGCGCTCCCACGCCGTGGACGGACCCTGCTTCAAAATCGCCGCCCCCTCTGCTCGTCGCACCATTGACCAAGGTTACACGAGAGCCAATCCGGAGTGACTCACCAAATGGGCGCCTCTCCCGAATATGTGAATTCGTTGGGCCTGGTACTGCTCTTGAACAACTCTAAATTCCTGCCCTTCAATATTTTGGAAGACAGATGAGCTTTTGGTCATCAAAGAGGAGCCGATGCTACTATGAAGAGAAGAATAGATTGAGACCTTGAATCCCGTCCCGGCATCATGGCTGTTCCTGGGGCGAACCTTCAATGCAGAGTGGACCAAAGGGGGATATTGGAATGAAGAGAACGAGCGCATGCCGGTCGTGGTTCATAGTCGTTACGTGCCTGTTCGTCATTGGCGCAGGGATGCCTCTCTCGGTGGTGGCGCTCGATTGGGAGCTGATCAATACGGAAGGTTTCGGGAACACCAATAACTTCAGCGCCTTCAGTGTGGCCGAGTACCAGGGGAAGATGTATGTGGGCACCCACAACACGACTGATGGTTGCGAGATCTGGCGCTTCGATGGTCCCGGGCCCACGGACTGGACACAGGTCAACGACAATGGATTTGGCACCTCAAGCAACCGGATCGCCTTTTCAATGGCCGTGTATCAAGGTTTGCTCTACGTCGGCGCCAACAACAACACTGGAAACGGGCTCGAGATCTGGACATACGACGGCGCCGACTGGACTCTTGTCCAGAATGGCACGGGACTTGGCGACTCGAATCTGAAGATACCCGGCGCCATGATCGTATTCGATAGAGATCTCATCCTCGGAACCGGCAACTCCTGGACCAACAACATGGCCAAGATCTTCAGGTTTGACGGTACGAGCTGGACCCAGATCAACTCAAACGCCTTTGGCGACCTCAATAACCGGCAATGCCGCAGCTTGGCGGAACACGACGGTTTCCTCTATGCCGGGACCTCCAACAAAGTGGACGGCGGGCAGGTGTGGAGGTATGACGGCCCGACGCCCAGCGACTGGACGCAGGTTGCGACGGACGGCTTCGGTGTAGGGGAGAATAACCAGGAGACTCGCAGCCTGTGCTCCTTTGACGGCAAACTCTATGCCGGCACGGCCAATATGACAGATGGTTGCCAGATCTGGGAATATGATGGCTCTAACTGGGTTCGTAATGACCCCGGTGAAAGCCTGTATTTCGATTCTACGCGGGTCATGATCACCAACAGCGAGGAACTTTTCGTCGGCACCGGAAATGCTCTTGGTGAAGGCGGGACCGTTACCGGCGCCCAGGTGTGGCGATACACGCCCGCCGACGGCTGGTCGCAGATCAATCAGAATGGATTTGATGACCCGCAGAACATGGCGGCGCAGTTTTTCCATCTGCAAGACGGGTACTTGTGGGCAGGTGCTTCCAATAGCTGGAACAGGGGTGGCACGGTATGGCGAACGGAGGCAGCCATGCCACCAGTCGTAGGTCTGGACTTCGGCGATGCTCCGGACCCGGGCTATCCGACCCTGTCATTGAACGACGGCGCATATCATATGCTCGATGGGATCACCTTTCTCGGCGCTTTGGCCGACAGTGAAGATGACGGTCTGCCCAATGCCGACGCAACCGGCGACGACATCGATTGGACCGACGACGAAGACGGCGTCAGTTTTACCTCGACGCTCAATACCGGCCAGACGGCGAATGTCAACATCATGGCTTCGGTGGGTGGAGCACTCAACGCCTGGATTGACTTCAACGCCGACGGAGACTGGTTGGATCCCGGTGAGCAGATCTTCTTCGATCGCTCCCTGGCAGCGGGCGTCAACGGCATCACTTTCGACGTGCCGGCCGATGCGGCCGTGGGCTCCACCTTCGCCCGTTTTCGCTTCAGTTCGGCCGTGGGGCTGGCTCCGAACGGCGGCGCCCCTGATGGCGAGGTGGAGGACTATGAGGTCGAGATAGTCTGCCCGAATCCTCACGGCTGCTTCGTGGATCTCGGCCTGAGCAAAGATGATGGCCAGGACGGCGCAATACCGGGTGATACGGTCAGTTACATCATCACCGCAAGTAACCTGGGGCCCGGTGATGCGATGGGTGCGCTGGTGAAGGATACGGTTCAAGCCCCGTTGACCGGTGTCGTCTGGACCTGTACGGCAAACGGTAGTGCTGTCTGCGGGAATCCTTCCGGGTCGGGTGATATCAACGAGTTGGTGGACCTGCCCTCTGGTGACTCGGTCGTTTTCACATTCGTCGGCACCATCGATCCGACCGCAACCGGCTTGCTAATGAACACCGCCACAATCAGCCCTCCTTCCGATCAGACCGAGCTTGACTGGAGCAACAACAACGCCACGGATACGGACATACTTGTGCTCTCGGCCGATCTGTCGATCACTCTTGACGACGGTGTGACCGAGGCCGTGCCGGGCGAGTTCACGATGTACTCGATCAACGTAAGCAACGCCGGCCCGAATCCGGCCGTCGGGGCTCAGGTCGTCGACATCTTTCCTCAGGAAATCATATGGGCCTCGTGGGCCTGTGATGACGCCGGTGGAGGCACCTGCAGTGAAGCCTCGGGCAACGGCAACGTCGAGACCACGGTTGATCTACCGGTGGGCGCCTCTGTTTCTTTTTCGGTCCGGGCGAACATCGATTCAGCGGCCACCGGGCAGCTGACCAACATGGCATCTGTGTACTCCCCGGCACGGTCGGGTGCCGGGGGCCGTGGTGATCCAGACCCCAGTGACAATTCCGACCTCGACATCGATGTACTCTCACCTGAGGCCGATCTGGGAATTACGAAGACCAACGTCACTGGCATAGCGGTCTTGGACCATCCGATCAGCTACGAGATCGTCGTCAAGAATCCCGGTCCCAGTGACGTCCTCGGCGCAACCGTAATTGACATCTTCCCCGCTGATCTGACCGATGTTGAATGGGACTGCGTTGGTGCCGGCTGCACCAATGTGTCGGGCACGGACTTCATCGATGAAGGGGTGGACCTGCCGGCCGGAAACTCGGTGCGCTTTCTGGCCACTGCCATCGTGGGCCCTGACGCAACATCCTTCGTGGAGAACACCGCGACCGTCAGCTGCCCGGAAGGTGTCACAGAGCAAAATCCCACCAACAACACGGCGACGGCTGGTGATCAGGTCTATGTTCTCCTCTTTGCCGATGGCTTCGAGACCGGTGATATGGGCGCATGGCAGTAGCTTTCTCAATGGATTGTCATTAAGCATTGCGGCATCGTGTCGGCATTTCTCGGTGCCACTGATCACAACCTGACAACTGTCCGGGGTGTCACCAAGGGAGATCCATGGGATGCGGCCGTGTCGTGGAGAAGCGTGGATTCTCCAAAATCCGTCGGCCATGAGCCTCCACTCACTCGGTCACAACTGGATTGGGGTGGCTCCAGTGTTCGATATCAAACAGGCGGTTCTATCTTCATAACATAGGAAACCATCGTCACCATCGGTGACTGTGACGATGACGATTGTGGTCTCTTTCACCGGATTTGAACGCGAGAAAAAGAATGTCCCCTACTCGCCCTACTTGTCCCCTGGATAGGGACTCGACGAGTCGACCTGGATCGGACCATTGGTTGAACTCGAGATTGGAATGACTCCGACTGTGAAGGTGGTCGATGCCCTGAGCACGAGACGACAGCCGGCCCGGAGCAAATGTTGGAGTGACCGGAGGCGAGGATGCGTGAAACCAAGGGCATCTGATTATTGGAGAGGGGGTTATCTTCTCCCGGGACCGTCGAGAACCTCCGCAATCAGTTTCTCCGGGAGGAGATCAGGGGTCAGGCGGGGTTGGAGTTCACTGGCCTCGGTTTGGGCCCTGTCAACCTGGCCGTCGGCTTCGAGGGCGACGACTCGCAGAGCAAGGGCGAGGTCGAGGAGTTGGTGGTTGGCGAAGTCGTCTTTGGAGAGGAACACCAACTGCTGAGCGAGGACGCTGAGTTCATCCAGGGCTTCGCCGGTCCGGCCTGTGCCGAGAAGGGCGGCGCCTCGTGCCAGTCGACCTTCTAACGCCGCGTCTGGATTGCACTCGATGAAGGCTGCCATCGCGGCGGCATCGTCGGGCCGATTGACGCCCTGCCTCCATCGAGCCAGACAGGCGATGGCCTCACCTGAAGGGGCATAGGACCAGGAGGTCACCTCGAGGTCCTCGGGTTGCAGTTCATCCCACCAAAGCCGGGAGCGGGCCCGAAGCGCCTCGGCAACTCTGATCTGGCTCGTGGACCTGCCCTGAGCGGTGAGAACGCTGATCGCCGTGTCGATTGTCTCTCGGTTGTGGTTTTCGATGCCGACCCGAAGTGCCAAATGAGGTCCGTCAAAGAGGGCACGGGTACCGAATACATTGTTGCCGGACCCAAGTATCATCCAGATAAGACGATCGGTTGAGGCGCCCAGATCGCCGGCCAGGGCATCGAAATGGGACACGCGGTAGATGGCATCGACGTGGTGTGTCCTTAAAACGGTCTCATCGAGAATGTCCCGGGCCGCCTCCAGGCGATCGGCTCGAGCGAGAGCCCGGGCACTCTTGAGGTCCAGAATCAGCCGATAGGCCGGCTCGTTCAGCAGTTGTTCAAAGTGCATCAACATGTCCGAACGCCGGCCGCTGATGGCATCTGGGGTCAACATCTGGACGTGAGGCGAGAACTCAACAAGTTCCTTCATGAAGGCCAAACGAAGTTCTCTGAGATTTTTGCCGGCGTTGGGTCCTGGTACCGGATTCCAATATTGGTCGTATTTCAAGACGTCGCCCCGTTCGGAGATCAGCTCAATGCCACCGTCGTCAAGGTCTGAAAACTCTGCCCCAGAAGAAAGAAATGGGCCGGCATTGAGTGGCATCGGGACATAGGCGCCCCACCGATAGTTTGGAGTGGGGGTCATCGCAGAGAACGGGGGACTCTGAAGTCCGCGTGGATCTCTTTCCGGTCTGACATTGATGAGGTTGCTGCCACCGTCATCCTGGATGAAGATCTCCCCAAGGAAACCCAAGACGCCCAGGCGGTTATTGACGGCGACGAAGCGAAGCCCGGGATCGGAACTGACGGGGGTGGCCCTGATATTGAGCAAGATCCCCGAATGGGACATGACCTGGTTCCAGTGGTCAACGTCCGGCTGATAGATGAAGACCACGGCCGGGAAGAAATTTGTGTGTTCTCCAACAACGACGACCTCAGGTCTTTCGTCGTGGTCGAGGTCCAGGAGGTGCAGCGTGGCGACGATTTCGACGTCATAGTCATATTCCCAGACGATCTCGTTTTCGGGGATGAAGTGGGACATGACGCTGCCGTCGTTCCGGAATATCCAGATTTCTGGCCCGTCTACGGTTGTCGAACGGGAGAAAAACCCTTCCTGGCCGTTGAGGGTCAGGAGAATTTCCTCGAGACCATCGCCGTCCAGATCCGTCCTTTGCTCCGCAACAATGGGAATATCGAATTCTCGGGTCCAGGTGGGCAGGCCTTTGCTGTCCCGACCGATGATGCTGGTATTGCTGACCTCGACGACGACGGTAGGATGACGGGCAAGATGGCGAGCTCCATAAGCCCCGGCAGTTATGACCACGAGGACGGCTGCTGCCGCCGCCATTGTTCTTCTTCGCGGACGAGGCAAGAGGCGCCTGGTCTTGAAGGCCTTGAGGACGGTGTCGGAGGAAGGGCGTTCATCAGGTCTCGGTTCCAACATCCGTCGGATCAACCGGTCCAACCAGCGCGGGCAATCAGGACGCTCGCGCCGAATCGAGGGGGGTCGGTCGGATTGGCGCCGCGAGAGCGTGGCGATGGCTGACGATTCCTTCAGGGGAATTTCGCCGGTCAGGACCTGGTAGAGCGTCAGGCCCAGCCCATAGATGTCGCTGGCGCTGGTCAGGTCATTGCCGGTCGCTTGTTCCGGGGCCATGTAGTTGGGCGTGCCAACGACCATCTCGGCCTCGGTTACGGTCACGCCCTCTTCAAGTGGACGGACCAGACCCATGTCGCAGAGTTTGACCGGGCCGTCGGAGGGCGCCAGGATGTTGCCGGGCTTGACGTCGCGATGGACCAAACCTTTGTTATGCAGATGGCCCAATGCTGTGGCGATTTGCCATCCGATATTGATGACCTCATCAACTGAAAATATCCCTTGCTGTTCCAGACGGGATCTCAAACTTTGACCCTCGACCAACTCCATGCTGAGAAAGATGTGGTTTCCAGCCTCGTGAAGATCAAATACCGAGACGATGTTGGGGTGTCCCGGACGGGAGGCCCGGACCTCACGGCGTAAACGCTCCCGCGTACGGGTGTCTCTGAGGTCAGGGTGGAGGAGCTTGATTGCCACTTGCTGACCAACTGTTGTATCGACGGCCGCAAAGACCGTGCCTGTCCCGCCTGAACCGAGGATCGATTGCAGGAGGAAACGCTCGCCCAGAATATCGCCAACCTCGGGTTGGTGCAGATCGCCCCGCCGGTCTTGTCGGGAAGTATCAATTGCTGTGGAGGTTTGATCGTCGGTGTGCATCGAATATGAACCATCAATAGTGTAGCGTGCCCGACCCCTAAATAAAGGGACACTGTTTTTTTGCTTTTCCGTCAACCTTCCACTATTCTCAATTCAGATACACGATAAAGGAGAACCGAGATGGCACGAGTTGCAAGGATCAAGTTTTCCGAAGAAGATGCCTGGTATCACCTTCACAGCAGGATTGCCTGCCATCAGGGGGAGTTTCCTCTTTCAGAAGCAGCGCCAACCCGGCGGTTGATCGATACGATCGAGCATTTCAGCAAGATCTACTATTGCGAGGTCTCGGCCTTTTCGGTGATGGGCAACCACTATCACCTGGTCGTGAAATTTGATGCCCCGCGGGCAATTAGTCGTGAGGAACTTCGTGCTCGGACCCGAATTATGTACCCAAGCAGGGTGTCACAGCTTCAGGTTGATGCCTGGTCCGATGAGCAGTGGGAGCATTACCGGCGGCGCCTTTTTGATGTTTCCGAGTACATGCGAAACATCCAGTCGGCCTATGCCCGGTGGTTTAACCGAAGTTTTCAACGGCGGGGCCGGTTCTGGGCCGATCGATTCAAGTCGGTCTATCTTGAGAACCTCAAGGCCGTCCTGGATTGTATGCTCTATGTCGAGCTCAACCCGGTCCGGGCAGGTCTGGTAGAACGGCCCGAGGAGTGGCAGGGGTCGTCGGTCTTCTTGAGGGAGATTGGAAGGGACTCGTGGTTGGCCCCACTCAAGACTGTCGTTGATCAGCCCACTCGCAAGAAAGCGCTGATTGAATTTCGGGAACGGTTGTATTACCGGGGAAATGTACCGACAAAGGATGGGCAGGCAGCAATCTCGCAAAAAGTACTGGACCGAGAGATTGCCCGGGGATTTGAGACACGCGGTTTGTACCGGAAGCGCCTTGGGTATTTCGTTGACGGCCTGGCAATCGGCACCGAAGATTTTCTTAGGGGCCAGTTGGTGCGAATGCGTGAAGACGGCCGGTACCTTCGACGGAAGAACCCCATCCCGCAGCTGGGTGGAATCCACCTTTCGTTGCGGGAGCAGCGGAGCCACGCAGTCGTTTTCTGACACAGAACTCCCCAAATTGATGGACGAAGAAACGACGAAGCGCCGGAGGTTTGCCTGTATTGAGCATTTCGGCCGAGCCGGAACCCGGCTTCTTGCTCAATTTAGCGTCGAACCACTGAAGGTGCGTCGTTTTGAGATGGACGGCGGATTGATGAGTCACAGTGAAATGCCCTAGTGCTTTCGAATCGAAAAATTCTTGGAAAATTTTTAAAAACAGTGTCCCTTTTGTTTGTCCCCTTTATTTACAGGGATAACCGGACGGGGACCGCCGAGGACCTCCGCAAT
>CAYSHZ010000147.1:0-9021 GCA_964430905.1 uncultured Thermoanaerobaculia bacterium
GGGTTCCCGAGAGCCGATCCTCAAGGTCGCCATCGACGAGGACGTGATCCCGACCTTCGAGACGGTCGAGGAGCTCGTTCTTGGCCCCAGGAGGCGCCAGGGGTTCATAGAGTCCGTAGGTCCCCGAGGCGCCGATACCGGGCAGGATGCCGTCGGGAACGCCGTCGGCGGCTGCCTTGGCGGGATCGGTCTTGCCTCCCGGAGCATCGACGACGGTCGTCAGGTACAGCCCACGCGTCTCGTCCCAATGGGCGGTGGCCGAGAGCATCGGGGCCTTGAGGCCGCCTGCATCGATCAGTCGTCCGACCAGCAGGGTGTTGGTCGGATCGGTCGGCGCCGGCCCCGGGATCTCGAGAATCAGGGGCCGGGCGGGCCTTTGATCGACCATCAGGATCCATGCGGCCCGGGCCGGACTGAAAGCCGGCGCAACGGGAAGATCAACCAAAGGATCGGCCAAAACGATCCGCACGCTTCCGCCGTCGGGCAGGGCGGCGAAGGGCACGGTGACGGTGACGCCTTCGGCCGTCGTGAAGGTCCCCCCATCGAGGTTGAAGTAGGCGCCAAGGCCGTCATTGGTCAGCCAGGGGGCCAGCGCCAGGACTGCGAGATCATCGCCGCCGTCTGCGTCGAGGAGATGGAGCAGGAGCCTGTCGCCGACTTCGACTCCGTAGACGCCGTCGAAAGGATCGAGCGACAGGGTGAAACTCCCGTCCGAGCCCGCCTGAACGGTGGTTGTGGCGGCATCGTGGTCGAGGTCTTCGATCCACAGCCAGATGTCGCCGGGAACTGCGCCGGGGGCGGCCTCGACGATCGGGTCTTCCGGGTTGAGGGCGTCACGACCCGGCATGTAGAGGCGGATCTTGGAGGGATCGACATCGTCGGGCAGGAGGAACTGCTCGATCGAGAAGTTCATGCCGAAGTCGCCGCCATCCAAAGGATAGCCCTGAAGGTCCGTCAGAAATCCGCGAACACTGACACCGACATGGGACTGGGAGGGAAAGGGGGCGTCGGGCGTATAGGTCAGGCGCGCGCCGTTGGTCGACAGTTCGAGCGAACCCGGCCACGCCTGAGGCGCTCCACCATCGACGACGACGTTGACGATCATGGCGTCGGCGGTGACCCCATCAGGCGCCAAGGCCTCGGAGAAATCAATCTGGACGGTTGTGCTGGGACTTCGGTCGACGGCGCCATCCAAAGGAGATGTGGCGATGACCCTCGGCCCGGTGATCTGAAGCTGAATGTCGACGTTTGGGACGTGCTCACCCGATGAGACGCTCACCAGGGTCGTGCCGAGATTTCGGCTTTCGAGGTTTTCGGCCGTCAGATCGACGGAACCGGCCGGTGCGGCGATTGCGTAGACGCCGTCCGCCTCCCTGGCCAGGGCCTGTAAACCGCCGGTGACGCCGACGCGACTGGGCGCGGTAACGGGCTGGGCGCCGATGTCGAGGACGACTCCCGAGAGGAACGCCCATGGGTCCGCGGTCGGACGAACCAGGAGGTAGAGGCCGGATGTCGTGACCCAGGGCGCCGGCAGGTCGGAGAAATCCGCTTGATCACACGTGATGCGGTCTCCCGAGAGTTCGGCGGTCCCAATCAGGCGCCAGAAGGTCGCCCCATCGATATCGACGGGGCCCAGTACGAAGTATTGACCTGGAGGTTCGGCGGCGCCGGGAAAGGACAGGACGGCCGGAGTGAGAAGCTCGGTCTCGCCGATGTCCAGCAGGGCGGCATCGACGGCTTCGAGCCCTTCGGGCGCCGCAATCGGTAGAGCGTCAAGGTCGAATCGGTCGAGCCGAGCGCCGACGACACGATCCAAGGCGCCGGCGGCCACGTCGAGACGCAAGCCATCGGGCGTGACGATAGACCCACCGGCGGGTCCCAGGAGGTCCTCGGTCCGTACGCCTTCGGGCAGGGCTCGGATATCGATCCTGCGGACGCCGTTTTCGAGCGGCAAGGCCCGTGCGGCATCGGTGGCGCCGAGACCGAAGGCGGCCCGCATCGAGCCCTGGTCGGTCCGGTAGAGGACGAGATCGACGGCGGCGGGAGGCGCCGCCAGGGTTCGTCCATCGACGATGTGCAGGACCTCGTCTATCAGGGCCTCGACGGCCAGGCCCGAGGGCACGATCTCCGTGGTCGTCGTCTCGACGGTCGCCAGGGCAACCTCCATCGGCATGATCACCGGCGGATCGAGAGACAATTCTGCGGTCATGTCCCCGGGCGACGTCGGCGTCGCCGAAGGTAGAACAGCGCCGAGAACGGCCGTGCCGGGCTCGGTTGGGGGAAGGTCGGGCATGACGAGAGCCCAGGTTCCGCCGTGGACAAGATTGACGGAGGCGCCCAGGGACGCAGTCATCCACGCCTGGATCGCCGGGTCAAATGAGGTCATGATGGCGCCGACCGGCGCATCAACAAAGACCAGGGTCGCGGAAGCGTCCAAATCACTCCCCTCCCCCGTCTGGAGGTTAACGGCCGCCAGGGGCCTCCAGCCCAGAGGCAGAAGGGCGGGAAGGCCCTGCTCGGAAACCGGGGTCAGCGCGAGGTCGAGACCCTCGGCCGGAACGGCTTCGGCGGGCACGGTCAGTTGGGCGGTTCCTGCGCTCAGCCGGTCTGCGGCCTCAAGGTGAGTCGGGGGCACGCTCGGCGTCAGGCGGGCGTCGAAGAACAGGGTCGAGGCGCCGGGAAGGGGCACGATGCGCCGCCACGAGGACACGTAGCCGTCGGCCTCGATGCGAACCGTGACCGGAGAACCATTGACGGGTAGGGAGAATCGGCCCCGGCCGTCTGAGGTGACGACGATCGTCTCGTCAGGCAGAGGCGCCCCGTCTTCCAGCAAAACAATCCTGGCGCCCGGGAGTTCCAGGCTGGTGTCGTCCGCGAAGACCTCGCCGGCGACCATGGTGGTGTGGTCGGGGTCCGCAAAGATCTTGGAAAAGGGTACGGAAGCATTCCCGGCGAGGTCGGTGATTCCTTCGGTCACTTCAAGACGCAACGGCAGATCAGCCGTGTCAGGCGTCTGGGAAAGGGTCAATTCGAGCCGAGCCCCGTCGATGCTGTGGCCAAAAGTCACCGGACCGACGGCATCGTCGAGCAGCAGAGTGACGCCGCCTGCGACGGTCGCGGGATCGATGATCTCCGAAAAGCGCACACTGATGACGTACTCGCCGTCCCACTGGGCGCCGAGTACGTTGGGGCTGCCGCAGTCCAGATCGACGCTCAACGTGGTCGCCTCGGAATGGTTGCCGCCATCGTCGACTGCGACCAGGGTGACGGTGACTGCGCCGTCACCGATTGTGGGCGTCAGGTTCAACGAAAAGGTTCCGTCGGGCGCGGCGAGGGTGGAAGCTCCCTGCACGTCACCCTGGGCGGTTACCGTGGTTCCGGGTTCCGAGGAACCGGCGAGGGCCAACGAGGAAAAACACCGGGGGCTGGGAACCGGTTCAACCGTGGGGGCGTTCGGCGGGGTGTCGTCCGAAGTGGTGAAGAGACTGACGGCGCCTGCCTGAAGGGGGTGACCCGCCTGATCGGTGATGGCTGTGGTGATCTCAAGCCGGTGTTCGGAATCGGAAACCAGGCCGCCGTTCGGCGTTATAACGACGGTCGCGTCCGCGTTCTCCGTCCCGAGTTCAACGACGAGCGGCGTGCCATCGGCCGACAGGGCAAGCCCCTCGGTCAGGGTTCCCGGATCGACGGGCTCGGAGAAGACGACTCGAAGGAGCGCTTCGACCGGAATGTCGGCGGCGCCGTTGGAGGGTACGACCGAGACGACGGTCGGCGCGATGGTGTCCACGGTGATGGTGTGAGAGGCAACTCCCGAGTTTCCCGCGTCGTCGATCGCCCTGACGATGATCTCGCTTGGTCCCTCGGGGAGTTCGAGGATAACCGTGAAAGTCCCGTCGGTCTCAAGAGCGACTTCCTGGCCGTTGACGGTCAAAATATCGATATTCTCGGGCTCGCCGACGCTCCCGGAAACGGTGACGGTCGTGGCATCAACAAGGGCGCCGGCCTCAGGCTCGGTGATGGCAACGTCGGGTGCGGACAGATCGACGCGAATGTTCCGCTCGGCCTCGGTTCGATGACCGAGGTCATCTATGGCCTCGACGGTGATCGTGTGGCGCCCTTCGCTCAGTGTGAGACTGATGGTCCAGGCGCCGTCACCCTGCACGACGGCGGGCATGGAATTGACGAGGACGCTCTGGATGTGGGCGTCGCTCACCGTGCCCGAGACGTCAAATGTCCGAGCTCCAAAGACCGCCGCCGGTCCGGGCGTCGAGATCACGAGTTCCGGGGGGAGGGTGTCCCGCTCAAGGGTCAGCGTCAGGCTCTCGGAGTTTCCGGCGCGATCGACGGCGACGACGGTGACGGCGTTATCCCCCTCGACGGAAAGTGGCGCGTTTGCCTGGAAGGTCTCGCCGGCCAACGACGCCGGAAGACCGGCGACGGTGACGCTTTCGAGATGAGGATCGGCCGCGGTCCCATCGACCAAAACGGAACTGTCCCCGACGAGGTCGCCGTCTTGAGGATGGGAGACGGCAAGTGTGGGCGCAACGGTGTCGAGGATCAAAGAGATGGAGAGGCTCGTTCGGTTTCCGGCCGAATCCTCGGCCTCGATCAGAATCGCGTTGTCCCCCTCTCCGAGGGTCAGGCCGGAAGAGGTAAAGAGACCTGCGACGACGTCGGCCGGAACGCCGGCTACTGTGACGGTGACGGCGTCGTCCGAGGCGCCATGAATCACCGGCTGAGAATCTGAGAGGATGGTCCCATCGGCCGGGCTGATCCCGGAAAGAACGGGTGGAGTCAGATCAAGGGTGAAGCGGCGTTCGAGGGACGAGACGTTTCCGGCGGCATCGGTCGCCTGAACGCTCAAAAGGTAAACGCCATCGTCGGAGACGGTCGTACCGGAAACGAACGGGACGCCGTTGAGAAGGATCGCGGTCGTGGTTTCGGTGGCGTCTGAGACTGTGATGACCGGCGTCACAGGCCGATTGACCAGCAGCTCGTCGGCCAGAGGAACGCCGGCGTCGGTGACGGAGATTTCCGGAGACAGCGTGTCGAGGATCGGATTTCGACTGATGGAGGTTGAATGACCCAGAACGTCGGAGGCTTCGACGAGGATCGAGTTCTCACCCTCGACCAAGTCCAGTTGCCGGGAAAAGCTCCCATCCGGCGCCACAGTCACCGGCTGAGCGTTGATGCTGAGACTCTCAAGGTTGGGATCGGCAACGGTTCCGGAGACGATCATTTGAGAAACGTTGGTGATCAGCTCGGGCGCCGGGGCCGCAAGAGTCAAGGACGGCGGCTGGGTGTCGCGTACGTAGGTGATCTCGAGAGTGCCTTGCAGATCCGCCGCGTCGGTGGCGATCAGTGCAATCAGGTTCTCGCCCTCGACGTCGAGGAGAACGCCGGAAGCAACGAAGGCTCTCCAAGCTCCGGTCGGGGAATCCAGGGCGGCGGGCGCCCCCCCGACAAGGAGCGTCACGACGTCGGCCGAGACCTGCCCGCTGAGGGTCAGCGTCGGACCTTCATGCACGCTGCCGGCCTCGGGGAGGGTCACGACGATCTCGGGCGGGGTCAGGTCGATGGTGAATGAGAAGGTGCGGGTCGTGGCATTGTTTGCCGCATCGGTGGCGGTGACGCTCAAGAGATGATCGCCCTCCTCGCCGAACGGGCTCCCCAAGATGACATCGACTCCATCGATGGAGGCAACCAAGGTCGTTTCGGTATCGTCGGAGGCCTGGGCGGTGAAGACGGCGGCCCTGCCCAGCAGAAGAGAATCCGTCATCGGCGTACCCGACTCAAAGACCTCGAGATCGGGGGCCGACAGGTCGATCCGGAACACGGCGTTGACCGCGCTTTGGTGGCCGGCACAGTCTGCGGTTCCGGCGACCAGCAGGTGCTCTCCCTCGGCGGAGATGATGCCCCCGGCGCTGAACGGGTTTCCATCGAGAGTCATGGTGATACTGAGAGAATCCGCGAAGGGAGGATCGGATGCGGCTGCCCCTGCGACGATGCTGCCGCCCAAGATGGTCGGCTGCTGCCCAGGTGGAGGGACGGCGCCGGGGTTCTGATTGGGAAAGGATTGGCCGTCCATCAGCAATTCGACGAGCGGCGGCGTCGCGTCGATCCGCAGGCTTCGACTCAAAGTCGAGACATTGCCGTGGGCATCGACGGCGTCGATCACGACAATGGCATCGCCATCAACTGCGCCAAGGGCGACGTCATGAACGACCCATCGGGAGTCCGGAGTCAGGGCGCCCACGTAGGCATCGGCGGCGCCGTCGGAGGTCGTGACGTCGATCTGGACCGCAGAACCGGAATCGGCCGGGTTGGCGTCCGAGTAGACGCCTCCAAGCTCCCAAAGGGCGCCCGCGACCAGGCACGACGCCTCAGGCCGGTCGAAGGTAATGACGGGGCCGACGGCGTCGATGCCGAAATCCCTGGTAACTGATGCGCTTCCGCCCCCTGCGTCGGTGGCGTCGATTGTGATGGTGTGCCACCCCTCCTGGGAGTAGGCGTCGCCCAAGGCGTATGGATCTCCGTCGATCTGGGCGACGAAATCGAATGGCGGCGTTCCCCCGTCGGCTGTGGCTTCAAACACGACACTGCGGGTGAAGTACTGACCGGGAGAGAGTACGACGCCGCTCTCCAAGACGTCGACGACCAAGGGTTGAACGGTGACGGGCTCGAATTCGTAGGCGACCGCGTCGTAACCACGAATGGCGACGGCACAACCACCGCCCAGAGGCTCGATCTTGACACCCCCGGCGATATACTCCCCGGAGCCCGGCTCGGCGTAAAAATAGAGGTAACGGGACTGCCTCCACCAGACAAAAACTTCAACGACGCAAGCATCAACGTCACCGTTTCCCAAGGCGCCCAGGACGCTGTCCTCGGAATGCCAATTGAGATAGTGATCCGTCCAACACCCCTGGTCTTCATCGACAAGACCATCTCCGTCGTCGTCGTGCCAGTTGAGTGGATCTTCGTCGAAGGCGCCGTCACAGTCGTTGTCCATCGGAGGCAGGGCAAGGGTCGCGAACGACCCGGGTACCGAAGGAGCGCTTCCGGCATAGTGGTACCGATAGGGGTCACAGCCATAGGCGCCGCTCTTTGCTTCGGAGAACGACTCTGTTGAGGGAAGGGCGGTCCGCGTGCCGACGCGGCGGGCTAGGCGAACCAGCGAGAGGGATTGTTCGTGCTCTGCGGGGAGTCCCTTTGAAAGTCTGGGAGTCCCTTCGAGGATCTCAATGGGCCACGGCTCGCCCTGTGCGAGGTTCTTGCCCTGGGTCAGGCTGAGACTCTGGATCACGAGGTCGGCAATGCGGCCCTTTCCCGCGCTGAAGATGCCGGGGCGGAGTCCCCAAATGGCGTCGGTGTGCTTCTCAACGACCCTCAGGAGTGGATCGTCCGAGAGGGCCTGACCCTCCGGTGCAAGGGAAACCCGCCAGATCCGATTTGACCCGTCGTCTGAAACTTCAAGCGTGAGGAGATACCATCTGCCCACCTCGACCGGACTCGCGAAGCGGGTCTCTCCGCCGGCCCAGTTTCCGCCGGATCGCTTCAACTCCAGGCCGGACGACCCGAGGGACACGACGTATCGACCCCGGCCCGGATGGGCCAGTGCGATTCCAACTCCGGCGGAATCATCTTCGATCAGAACGCGCGCCTGGACTTTCAATGCGGCGCCTCCCGACAGGGGTCGGCGCGCAAGCTCGAGGGCGCCGGCGACGGGAGCGTCCATCCGGACGCCGTGATCGATCGGTTCTCGGACGATGGCGGAAGAGGCCGGAATCAAACGGGATCCATCGAGAAGATAGACGTCCGTCGATGCCGAATGAAGAACCGGTGACGCCGCTATGAGAATCGCCGCGACGAGAACGCCCGTGAAACCACGAGAACAGCTGTTGAGTGCGAGCATCATTCGGTCTCCTGGTGATTGTCGGCTTCGGTGGAAACGACGATGGGGCCGCCTGCCCCGCCACCGATGCTTTCGGTCATACATTCGACCGATTCGACCCCATGGCACGCTTCGAGTTCAATCTCGTCGTCGGGCTCGGCGGCTATTGAAGCCTCCGACATCCCTCCCGACAAACACGGGTCGTCGATCGAAACCCACTCGTCCGAAACGGTGTTGTGAAGCCTCAATGTCACCGTTCCCAAACGATTCCAAATGTCGCCTTCGTACAAGGTGAGCATGAACTCTTCGTCGTATTCGGTCTCCAAATTATCGACATCAAAGTCCGGCGGACCCTCGACCGTCAACCACCCCAAGAACTCGTGCGGGCGATTGTTCATTTCCTGGCTAACCTCGATATTGATAATCTCTTCCATATCCAGTTGGGGGAGGGCGATCGCGAAAGAACCACCGGAATCTACGTTGATGGGGTCTGCATCCCAGGCCCTGGTGATGTATCCACCTCCGGTTCTTCTCCAACCGCTGATACTGACGGTGATCGGCTGCCCGTTCGCCGCAGTCACGGCGCCGGTGGAACCCTCCAAAACCGGCCCACAGTCGTCCATCATCAAGTCGATACTGTCGGACTCGATAAACAAGGTGGGATCGTGGATGGTCAAGGTTGCCTGCACCGACGTTCCGAGCTCACATCCCTGGGGATTCGAAAGCTCAATGATCACGGTCTCGTCCCCTTCGGCTACACCGTCATCGTCGATATCCAGATATATCGAACCGTACCAGGAGGAACCGCGCTGCTCAAAGGTGACGGTGCCGTTCTCTCCGCTCCCCAACGAGTAATCCACTCCCTCCCCCGTCGCGCTTCCTCCGACGAAGGAGTAATCGACGGACGGCGCGACGGGTGGGTCGCCGCTCAGATTCAGATGAATAAAGATGTACCCCGTGGATTCCCAAACATCATAGGAGGCTTCGGAGAAGCTCGCGAAGATACCGTCACCGTCATCAACGATGGTGACGACACTCGCCGCCGGAGAACCCAAAGCCACGCCCTGAGCATTGTTCATGACGACACTGAAGGTCTCGTCATACTCGGCACCCCCCGCATTGCTACA
>CAYSHZ010000148.1:0-8868 GCA_964430905.1 uncultured Thermoanaerobaculia bacterium
TATCGATCTGATTCAACTCGGTCGGACCTTGGTCAGCAAGGGTCTCGATAAGCCCCTGAATACGACGGAAATCCTCGACCGTGGCCTTGATCTCAATATTCCTCGGCATTTCTTCTCCAGTATCCCTACAGTTCAACTCTCCGCATCACCAATCGTAACGTGTTCCCTGAAGGGGATTGGGACAGATGATTGTAATTTCTCACGAACCCGAGTCTTCAGATAGGGACAGGCTATACTCGTTTCAAGGAATAGATTTGAGTTCATTGTTTCAGTTCGAATCCTTCACCCTGGATCCCAACAAACACCGTCTCCTCAAAGACGGTGAGGTCTTGAACGTCCCTGAGAGCGCCATCAGGGTTCTCGAGGTGCTGGTGGCCAATGCCCCAGAAACGGTCGAGAAAAACACACTGATGGATATCGCATGGCCGGACTCCATGGTCGTCCCCGACAATCTGGTCCAGGCCATTCATACCATCAGAAACACCTTGGGCGGCGATGCCCGCGAGCCGACGTTCGTTCAGACCGTACACCGGCGCGGCTATCGTTTCGTTGCTCCCGTCACTCGCCTCGAACCTGGACGAAGCGACGAATCGGCTGCCTCACAAACTCTGCCCTCACCATCAACCGCCCGGTCACGGGTTCCGGTGGCGAGAATTCTCGTGGCCTTGCTCGTCCTGGCCACTGCCGTTCTCGGTTTCAGATTCTTCCTCTCGGACACAAAATCCCCGAAACTGGACATCAAGGCTCTCGCCGTTCTTCCCATGGCAAACCTTTCGGGGGACCCCGACCAGGAGTATTTTGCCGACGGTATGACGGATGCCCTGATCACCGAATTGGCCCGCAACGACGATTTTGACGTCATCTCCCGGACCTCCGTCATGAAATTCAGAAATACCAGGCTGAGCGTTCCCGAAATAGCCAATCGGCTTGGAGTCGATGCCATCGTCGAAGGTACCGTCACCAGGGCCAACGGAAGGATCCGGGTCATCGCACAGTTGGTTGATTCTCAGGACCACCACATCTGGGGCGAAAATTATGAGTCTAAAGATCAGGACATCCTCCGACTGCAAAGAAATCTGGCACAAGCCGTAGCTCAGGAAATCGGATCCCGGATTCGCATTCGGCAGGCCGAGGATCTCCCTCCCATCGTCAACCCAAGAGCCCACGATGCCTTCCTTCGAGGAATATATGTTCTCAGGAACAGGAATCAGGAGTCATTCCTCAGAGCCTTGACCCTTTTCCGGAAATCGATCGAGATTGACCCCCAATACGCACCCGCCTATGCCGGACTTGCAGACGCCTTCAATCTGATGGCCAATTACGGCTTTTCCCCATCGCCTCAAGCACGGTCACGGGCTAGAGAAGCTGCCATCAAGGCGATCGAACTCGATCCGGACCTCGCAGAGGCACACCTGGCCCTCGCCCTGGTCCTCGGTGAATTCGATTGGGCTTTTGATCAGGCAGAACGGGAATTCAACAAGGCCTTGAGGCTTCGATCATCGAGCGCCGAGATTCGTGCGCGCCATGCCCAACTGCTTCTCGGGAGGGGACGCCTTTCCCAGGCACTCGACGAGATCCAGTTTGCCTGTCGCCTGGATCCTCTCTCTGAGATCATCAACTCCAACGTCGGCTGGTTTCAGTTCTTCGCAGGACATCCCCAAGAGGCGGAAGAATCACTCCTGGATGTCCTGACCTACAGCCCGGAGTTCACCGTTGCGTGGTACTACCTGGGAAGTATTTACGATTCTCAGGGACGATTCGGCGAGGCTGTCGAGGCGCTCGAAAGAGCCAATAAACTCAGTCATGGAAGTAGCTATGCAGAGGCCGCACTGGCTCACGCACTGGCCAAATCCGGCGACATCGATCGTGCCGAAGATATCCTGAATCAACTCCTCGAAAGGCAAAAGGACGGCTACGTTTCCCCCATTGCCCTGGCCGTTGCCTCCTTTGGACTCGATCTGCAAGACCAGGGTTTCTCCTATTTGAACCAGGCTCTCGAGGAACGGAAAGGGTGGTTCCTGGGCCTTCAAGTCGAGCCGGTCATGAACCCTTTCCGGAACGATTTGCGCTATCTCGACCTTGTCCGTCGTGTCGGTCTGCCGCCATTGGAGGGAGAGGTCACAACGGACAAACCGGCAGAGGCATCCCCAAATACCTCGATCCGAAGAAGGAACTGAGGATTCGCAAGGTTCAGTCAATTCCCCCAAGAAGAACCTCAACACTTTGTTTCTCAGTATTTTAGATACACTTCCCCATCTGGACAAGAGCCCCTGACATACCGTTTCGTAACTTTTCGTAACTTTTCAGCCCTTGATCGGGACTTTCGTGGACCCAGGACTGATGATGTCGGCAGAACAAAGGAGGCTCCCGATGAAACGTCATTCCCTGATCGCGCTCTTGGCCCTGTCAACCCTCGCCGCCGCCCCGCCGGCCCTGGCCGACCTCTCGTTCGAACCCGAGGTCACAATCTCAAACCAGGACATCGACGAATACAAACCGCAGGTGGCCTACAACTCCAACCACGATGAGTACCTCGTCGTCTGGCACGACCATTCTCCCGCCTTCAGCCGATCGGTTCTTGGAAAAAGGATCGATGCATCGGGAAACACCATTGAGCAATTCACTATCGCCTATGATGATACGCCCCCTCGAGACAACGCCTCCCCCGACGTTGCCTATGATCCTGAGCGTGACCAATACCTGGTGGTATGGAACCACGATTACTCGGGCGATGGATCCGACTGGGATGTCTGGGGGCAATTCATCCCGTGGGACGGACCAGGTACGGGCGACACGTCCTTTTCAATTTGTGGCGCCACCAACAAACAGTGGACGCCACGAGTGGCCTACGCAAATACTGAGGATGAATTCCTGGTGACCTGGTGGACCGAGGGTTCCGGAACCACCCACAGCAGTGTTTCCGCCCAGAGAATTGACGCCACCGACCCGGCATTTCCGTTGATGGGAACCAACTTCGTCGTGACCTCCGATCCCAATGAAGAACGGGTCGGTCCCGACATCGCCTACAACCGGACCCGGAACGAATACCTGATCGTCTATCAGCGGATGGACGATGCCGGTGGAAATATCTACGGGGTTCGTTTGAGTGGCACGGGATCAATTCTCGGTGGAGGACATTTCGGAATCGCGGCATGGCCTGATCCCGAGACCAACCCACGGGTCACCGCTTCCGGAACCGCCGCCGAGTGGGGAGTCGTATGGAACAGTGAAGTATCGGGTTGGATGAAGGATATCTATGCTCGCAGGGTCTCGATCGACATGTGGGGGGCTCCCCAGTTGACCGCCCCGGTCCTCGTTGGGCATACCCCTATCGACGAACGCTATCCAGACATCGCTGCTCTCTCCGGGGGCCGAACCTACCTGATCGCATGGGAACAACAGTACAGCAACGCATCCGGCCCTCTCGGGATTACAGGAAGAACCCTGAATAAGGACAATGTCTTGGGAACGGGTTCCGATATTCACCCGGTTTACGTTGGTGAAGACGTCGATAGTTCCTTCCCGGCGATTGCCGGCGCCGCGGGAAAATTCTTCGTTGCCTGGCAGCAGGAAAGACTCGCAACTCCTGTGTATCAGGATATCCTCGGTAGGGCGGTCAAAATCGATGAGCTGTTCTCCGACGGCTTCGAAAACGGATCTCTTGGGGTATGGTCCTCGTCCAGTCCCTGATTGGAAACCGCACACCTGAGTAACCTAAGGGGTCCTTCACAAAGCTGAAGGACCCCTTCATTTTCAAACGAGAGCCCCAACAGAAGATCGAGTCAACCCAGAAATGTCTCAAAGTCCCATCACCTGAACAGAGCGAGTTCCCATGGGCGATTCAAAGGGGCACAGTGTAATCCAGATCACATTCAGGCCACACGAAGCGGCGTAGTGTCCGGATCTCAAGGTCATCGTCTGCGCGAGGAGGTGTTGAATGCATCGTCGCCCCATCCTGCCCTGGATTCTCTGTTGCATGGTCCAGTTTCTGGTGTGGAGTCCCGCCATGGCACAGTCGAGGTACCCAACCGAGCGGGATCACTCCCCCATCACACGAGCCGTTGCCCAGCAGATCAAGGCCATAGCGGCAAACGGGCAGATTCAGGGTCGGTACGAGAACCGCTTCATCAAGGTCGGCGACTCGATCACCGTTGCCCCTGACTATTTCATGGGGCAGTTCATCTACCCTGACCACGACCCCAACGTTCACCATGACTGGGACTACACCCGGGACCTCGGCTTCTATCAATACCTCCGGACGCCGATGGAGCACTTCCTCAGCGGCATTCTTCCCGGAGGAGAGACCAGTTTCGATCGCCAAAGCCTGGCCGCGCAATCCGGAATGACCGCCCACTGGGCCATTACGGGAGATCCCTGCCCACTTCAGCAGGAGATTGATGCCGTCTCCCCCCTGTGCGCCGTGATCATGTTCGGGACCAATGATGTCGGCGGTTGGGGCGATCACTACGCCCTTTTGAAAACCATCGGGGGCAACCTCCTCGAGATCATCGACCGGTGCATCGCCCAAGGCATCATCCCGGTGATCACGGCGCCCCCTTTGCGAGGCGGATACGAAGAGATCACCCTCGACCTGTCTCACCTGGTCCGGGCCCTCGCCCAGATGCGCCAGATTCCCTTCATCGACTACCACCGAGCAATGATGCCGCTGCCGGACTACGGTCTCGGCAGTGATCAGGTGCATCCCAGCGTGATGCAATACAACCGGATGTGCCATCTGACTGAAGAGGGCCTGCAGTTTGGATACAACATGCGCAATCTCGTCACGATGCAGGCCTTCGACCGCGTTTATCGGACAGTCATCGGGGAAGCACCCGCACTGGACTTCGAGCCGGCGACGCTCCAGGGAGAGGGTTCACTGGCCGACCCCTTTCAAGTCGATGCCCTTCCCTTCATCGACGCCCGGGCCACGACAACATCGAACCTCCAGTACACCTACCGCCTTGATCTCGGTGAGAGCCTCGACCTCCGGCTGATGGCGATCCATCAGGACGACAGCGACGCGGACCTGACCCTCCTGGACTCTTCCTTTGCCGTCATCGAGTCCTCCGAGGGTTGGATCGACATCCAACTGGGTCCGGGCCAATACTACGTCGAGGTCAAGGCAAAGGACGCCCTTCCGGCCAACGCCGGGGAGTTCCAGCTTCTGATCATCGACCGCTCCGGCGATGGATCTCCCGACTCGAACGGCATCGTCCTCGACGGCGCCACGGCCTCTCCCTCCATTCTCGATCCCGACGCACCGACGGTTGTGACTTTCCAGGCAACCGCCCTCGACGACAGTGCGATCGCCGGGGTCTTCCTCGATCTGAGCGAGGTAGGAGGCGGCTCGAACGTCGAAATGACTGGAGACGGCCAGGGCGCCTACAGCTATTCTGTATCCCTGAATCCCCTCTCCTCTGGAGAAAGACTCGTAACGGTGACCGCACGAGATGACGAAGCCAACGAGGTCTCCGTCCCCATCTACTTTGTTCCTGAGACCGGGGATCTGATCTTTTCCGACGGTCTCGAGTCCGGCGACACCGGCGCCTGGTCCTGATAGGGAGATCTGATGTTGATCATTCGATATGCGTTTTTGCTGGTCCTCCTCGGCGGGATGACCGCCACACTCGAGGCTGCCAAGCTGGTTGATGTCAGGGTTCTTGACCGGGGCTACCTCATCGTCCACCTGTCGGACGGCAACGTCACCCATGACGAAGGGGGCATCGGCGAGACCATCGTCCGATACACCCCTGAACTCGATACGGGAGCCGCCGTCCAGACCGGCAACTGGACGATCACCTCGGCGGATGACGTCAACTACGGCGGTGCCGGCCGGCACCCGTCAAACTGCTACCGCAAGACGAAACTCAGCGGCCATGCCCAGTTGGAGTGGTCTGGTGGCGACTACCACTACGAATACACCTACGAGCACTGGATCTACCTCGAACTGCCCGACTCGTTGCAACAGGGCGACAACTACATACTCGGAATCGCTTCGGCCACCAACACCGACGACAACTCCGAGGGATTCACATTCGATATCTACACCAGCCGCTCCGAGGCCGTGCACGTCAATCTGGTGGGCTATGCCCCCGATGCACCGCACAAGGCAGCCGATCTCTACCACTGGATGGGCAGCGGCGGGGCACGGAGCTACGCATCCTTCGAGGGCGCCACAGTCTGGGTCTACGACGTCAATGCCTCCCAGGCCCACCCCGCAGGGACCGTCAGCTTCTGGATGCCAGACGGCAATGACGTCTTCGGCTACAACTTCACCAGGTCTGACGTCTGGAACGTCGATTTTTCGAGTTTCTCAACTCCCGGCACCTACCGGCTCGTCGTCGACGGTGTCGGTTGTTCCGAGGATTTCCAAATTGCCGACGACATCTACCGAGATCCGTTGACCGTTATGGTGCGGGGGTATCTCTACATGCGCATCGGCGACTCGAATCCCCAGGCTCTGACGCCCCCGACACGGACTCCTCTCTACCTCCCTGGGGTCAGCCCACCGTCGACCACCGTGTACCTGACGACCATGCAGCCCTGGCACCCCAACTGGGGGACCTTCTCCAGCGGAGACCCGTGGGATAGGCCCGACGACTGGGCCGCCTACCGCAAGAGCGGCAACCCGACCAATCCCAATGCCTGGGGTGGACATTCCGACGCGGCCGACTGGGATCGGCACCTGGGCCACGTCGCCAACATCTACGACATGCTGCTGCCCTTCCTGATGACGGACGGTGCGATCACCGACGACAATACCGGGATCTCCGAGAGCGGAAACGGCATCCCCGACATCCTCGACGAGGCCCGCTTCGAAGTTGATTTCTGGCTTCGATTGCGTGATGGGGACGGCTACTCCAACGGCCTGACCAACCCCAACGGGGCCAACGAACTATTCCAGGCCGGGCCGACGGCCATCGCCGCGTGGGCCAACGCCGCCAACGCCGCCATGCTCGCCGACGCCTTTCGGATCGCCGGCCTGACGAGCCTGATGGAATCCTACCGGGACGCGGCCATGACGGCCTTCAACCACGCCAACGGTCTTGCAGACCCGATGCTGGACGAGGGCCTACGTCCCGAACTCGACGACGGCGCCCTCCGGGGCCGTGACCTCAAGATGATGGCCGCCGCCTTTCTCTACAACGTCACCGGCGACACCGCATACGAGGACGTCGTCAACGCCGAGAGCGTCTGTGCCGCCGGTCCGGCGGAGCTGATCAACACCGGCCGGAACCAGCTCTGGGCGACGGCCGGCTACCTGATTACCCCGCAAACCGTCCACTATCCCACGTTGCAGGCCGACATGAAGACGGCGATCATCAGCGAGGCCAAGGCGGACGAGGCCGATTGGATCGACAGCCGGCCCTCCCGGCGGGGAACCGACCGGGGCAACGCCGCCTTCTGGCGGACCGCCCAGAACATGGATCGCACCATCATCGCCCACGCGGTCGCCGACGATCCCTCTGACACCAACCACTTCCGCAAGGCCCTCGCCCTCGAGGCCGACTGGGGTTTGGGCCGGAACCCGTTGAACGTCATAGAGATGACGACGGCCCACACTCCCTTGGCGTCGAAGCGCAGCTATGAGGAGATCTACACCTCGGGAAGGGATGACGGCGTCACAGGCGTCCATCCCGGTCACACTCCCTACCTCAACCTCACCGACTGGTCTCCCGGCATGGTGATGGGCAGGCCCTCGGCCCTGTATGAGAACAGCTTTCCGTCGAACGTTCCCTCAACCTGGCCCATGGGTGAAGCCTACTTCCCGTCCCGGTGGGTCTGGGCTCACAGCGAGTTCACGCCGCGCCAGACCATGCGCGGGAAGATCGCGCTCTACGGCTATCTCTATGGTTTGTCAGGAGGGACTCCTCCGGCGAATCCAACCTTGACCGTCACCAACACCAGCGTGGCTGGTGGAACGGGGACCGTTACATCTGCCCCGCCGGGCATCAATTGCGGACTCGACTGTACTGAGGACTACTCCAACGGAACGGCCGTGACCCTGAGCGCCTCGGAGGCGAGCGGGTCGGTCTTTGCCGGATGGAGCGGGGCGTGCTTCGGAACCGACCCGACATGCGAGGTGATCATGAGCAATCACCGCATGGTGACCGCAACCTTCGAACCGGTCGGACTGACCTACACCTTGAACGTCGCCAAGGAAGGCAACGGGGGCGGGACCATTACCTCCTCGCCGCCGGGCATTGATTGCGGCGCCGATTGCAGCGAAGACTACCTCGACGGTACAACGGTCGAACTGACGGCCTCCGCAGATGGTGATTCGACCTTTACCTCTTGGGGCGGTGCCTGTTCGGGCAACGGGAGCTGCTCAGTGACGATGAGTTCGGCACGCTCGGTTACCGCCACCTTCAGATCCAACGCCGTAGCCACCGAAATGATCTACGACGACGCACTCGGCAGCGAGTGGGCCGACTGGTCCTGGGGTGCGACGATCGATCTTGCCGGCACCTCGCCGGTCCATGACGGCAGCTTCGCGGTCAATGCCACCCTCGGCGCATGGGGCGCCTTTGCACCGTCAAGGCCGTCGGGAGAGATCGACACCTTCGGCTACGAGGCCGTCAGATTCTGGGTCCATGGCGGCACAGGGTCTGACAAGGACATCCGCTTCTTCACCGAAGGTGGAGGCAGCCAGAGCGCCAACGTCGACTTCACTGCACCGGCAGCTGCCTGGACCGAGATCACCATCACCCTTGTCGAACTTGGCAACCCAGAGACAATCTCCCGTCTAAGCTTCTTCAATAATTCCGGAACCGCGATCGGCATGATGACCCTCGACCAGATCCGGCTGGAACCGGCAAGGGTCACGCTCTTCGACGATGGCTTTGAGTCCGGGGATACCTCGAACTG
>CAYSHZ010000149.1:0-8861 GCA_964430905.1 uncultured Thermoanaerobaculia bacterium
GTCACCAACTCATCCTGGCTTCTATTCTGATCGACAAAACGATCCTTTTTCTAAACTGATTTGTCTCGGTGATATCGGGAGAGTTCAAATCGAGCTTTGGTACGGAATTGGAGAATCTCCCCCAACATTTGAAGTTTCCGAAATCGGTCGGTTTTTTGGTGTCGCGAAGAGTGACACTTTCGATTTGCAATGATGTGTACTGCCCCAAAGGGAATTGCGTTGCCACAAACGGTGGGATTTTTGTGTAATGAAGCCGAACGATAACCGATCGTGAGATGAGGCGCGGAAATGGTTGATCAGAGAAGGGGGCACAAATCTTTTTCGCGCCCCTTTGGTCCCGTCATCTTTGACCAAAACGAGCAGAACAAGGCGGAAAACCGTAATGCCGTCGATCCGGCAGGATATACTTTGGGGGTGAACGGCAACAACTCCAGCTCGACCGGCGTCCCCTATAGATTATTCAGTCACTTGACACGCTGGGGCCAGGAGATTGCGAAACGGCGGTTCTGAATGGGGTTACGTTTTCACGGAAGATGGATAGCGGCGTTTGTTATTGGGCCGGTACTTCTGGTTGGTGTTGCCAAGGAAATCATTGAAACGTACCCACGCTCGGATGACGACGACTATATTGCGGTTTTCAGGGTCTTGAATTGGGTTGATGGTGATGGACCTTGTAATGATCGAACGTCGATAATCGACCCACTGCCGTCAAGCGCCGCGATGTGCAAACCGATTCCTGGTGGGAGAGGCGCATTCCTGGTCAGCGCAATAAGTGGCTATGTGCTCAGGAAATCGACGGCGCCATTGATCAGTGAACTCAAGATAGCTTGTCTTGATGGACGAAAGGTAGTTGTTGGCTCCCAGACCGGACATGTGTTCGAGGTCGAGGATGGAGTGATCACCGACTTCTTTCGGCTGCCAAATGACGAGATGGGCAGAATTGAGAACGCGATTGAAGAATGGGAATCCGGAGACTGTAATACTCACAAGTAGGGGACTTGATTCTTTTCTCAGTTCTTTGACAAGGCGCGGCGGGCCGAGGAGTTTCGAAAACCGTCGTTTCCGGGGTAGGATCTGATGATGGTTGAGCAGCGATTCGTTCGCGTCTGGGTTCTGTGGGGGATGATCTATTTGGGGCTCGCCGTCATTGGACCGGGCGGCCTGGTACCTGTGCCGACGTGGCCGGCGGTCAACCAGCATCTGATTCAGGCGAAGGCGTGGCTGGGATTGGACATTACGGTTCCGGCCGGTATGCGAGCGAGAGAACGGGTCATCGAGGTGATGCCTCGGCTTGATGTCACGCCGTATTTTCAGAACCGTGTCATCAGGGATCCCAGAGAAGATTCGTTGATCAGCAATCTGGCGATTTCCTTGCCGGGACCTCAAGGGGTCCTTGTGCCTGCCCAGGATGTCTGGGGTGCGGGCACGGATCCCCGGCTGATCGCGGCCCTCCGGTGTGACGTCGGTTTTCCGCCCGGGCCGGCATTCTTCCTCGCGCCGTTGTTGGCCGTTTTTCGTGGTCTTCTGGCAACGCAGTGGCTTGGCGCCCTGCTCGGGGGATTTGCAATTGCCGTGATCGATCGATTGATGGCCGCCTGGGTCGGAATCTTTGGTCTTACCAGGGGCAGCCCCTCCGGGAATGCGATGGTGCTTCTGGCCGGTTGCGGAACCCTGTGGGTCTGGTTGGCACCCGACGGGGGCACCTTCCTCTTTGCCCAAACGGTGGGTGTGACCGCCCTGACCCTGGCATTGCTGCTGGCTTTGAAGGGTTGGAGGTGGGTGGCGGGATTGGCCTTCGGCCTGGCGATCACCTGTCGACCGGCGATGCTCGGAGCCTTGCCGTTGTTGGTGTTGCTCCATTTCCGGCGCCCGTTGCGTTCGGTTGCAGGCATTCGTCGTGCCCAGGGTGAAGGCAGGTTGATGCCGGAGCTGATAGGGATTCTTCCTCTGATGGTGGGGCCTCTTGTACTCGGAGGAACCACCCTGGCCCTGAACTGGCTGCGTTTTGGTTCCATAACGGATTTTGGATATCGTTTCATGCTGGTGCCGCCCTTCCTCAGGGAACGGCTGATTGAGCACGGTCAGTTGTCGTGGGCCCATTTCGGTCGGAACTTTCATTGGGTTGGTTGGCAGTTGCCGGTGCTGGTTCGGGACGGTGCAGGCGATCTGGTCTTTCCGTTTCTTGCAAGTGCTCCGCAGGGGATGGGTCTGATCTGGGTAACGCCGGCTTTCCTCGGACTTGTTGTCGCATGGTGGGCCAGGGGACGGCGGGAGATGACCCTACTGGGGGCGACGTGGTTGTCCCTGGTACTGGTGGTTCTCCCAGGGCTGCTCTACTACAACACAGGCTGGGTCCAATGGGGCGGACGCTTTTTGATGGACGCGTGGCCGATCTGGTTGCTGCTGGCGGTGATCGGGCTCAGACGTCTGCCTCCTGCTCTCTCGTACTTCCTGATTGTGGTGTCGGTCCTTTCAAATTGCTGGGCGGCCCTTCTTGTTGCGATGCGGATCTGGCCGGGCTGTTGCCCATGAAGCGTCCCAGATCCCGGCTGGTCATCGGTCTGGTTCTCATGGTCGCCTGGATCGGTTCCAATCTCCTCTGGAGTGCCTATGTCGAGCGGGAGCGGACGATGTACGCATGGGACCACGTTGCCTATTGGTCCTTGACGGACTCGCTTGCGAAAGGACTCAAGGCCGATCCACGTGCAGCACTGGCCGGAGTCGGACGCTCCCTGGCCGAGGATGAGCTCAATCTGCTTCCTTCATTACCTCTGGCCCCGGCCCTTGGTGCGTTCGAAAGGAGCCGGAAGGCATGGATCCTGACGGTCCTCAATCTCTATGCACTTCCGGCCCTGCTGCTGGGTTGGTGGGCGTTACGACGATGGGGGGAACGGACGGAGAATCAGTGGGATCAGACGATGATCGGCTGGACGTGGGGTGCAACGATCCTCCTCTTCGCGCCCCTTTGGGAACCACTGGCTCTGGGGTATCTGGATATCGGCGGACTGGTGCTGATTTTTGCGGCGGCCGGTCTCCTTGCCGGTCTCAGTTCGGACGGCGCCAGGGAAGCCGTCCTCGCGGCAGCCGCCATCGGAGTACTGGTGGCTGTTGTGATGATCTTCAGGCGATGGTACGCCTTCTGGTCGGTTTCTTTCTGCATTGTCGTTGCTCTTGGAGCGATTGGGATCCTGATTCGAACCAGACGTCTTGCAGCCCTTCGCATTCCCTTTGCCATTGGGGGAAGTGTCCTGGGGACCTTGCTCTTGCTCGCAGGTCCGAGGCTGGCGACAATGGCCCAGAGCGACTATGCGGGTCGATTCGTTCACTACAAGGTCCTCCACTCGGTTGGCGCCGAGTTGTGGGGGGTTGTGTTGCATTTCGGTTTCGTCTCCCTGGCATTGGCCGCAGCGGGGGCGGTGGTCCTGATTTGTTCCCGGGCGACACGATGGCCGGCGATCGGGATCGCTCTCCAACTGTTGATCATCGCGGTGTTGTTTCGCAGGGTCCAGGATCCGACACCTCAGCACTGGTACCTGATTCTTCCCGGGCTGATGATGCTGACGGCCGGTGGCATGACTTCGATGCTGAACAGGCTGGGTTCTGGCGGCCGGAAGGCGTTGATCTTGACGATTTCAGTCCTCGGAATTGTGACGACCGCACAGGTCTTTGGTGCGATTTCGGCAGTCGAGGTACCGGCACTCTCGTCGGTTCGGATCATTCCCAAGGTTCGGGGAGATCTGCCGGAGTTCAAGCGACTGATGACGTGGCTCGACGGGCGGATTTCAATGGGGGCGCGATGGATCTATGTTCTTGCCGGGACCGGCTCGGTCAGTGACTCGTCCCTGGCCTTCAGCAATTTCTCACTGGCCACGCATTTCAATTCATCACCGCATGTGCTGATGACGGCCCAGGTCGATCTGCGAGACGGCTTTCCTGATGGGCTGCTCCTCGCGGATATCGTTGTCCTGCCCTTGCCGGTGGCAGCGCGAGGCGAAACCCAACGAGTCGTCAGCGTTCCTGCGCAGGCATTTATCGAGGGTGTCGATATTGCCCGTGCCTTCGTCAAGCTCGACGAGGTCTTCAACTTTGATGGGGGTGTCACGGCCCAGGTCTTCGAACGCATCAGACCCAACACATCGGACGAGGTCCAGTCACTGTGCGACCGGCTGCAACGGTATTACCCGGAGCATCCGGAAATCTGGACTCCGCCCGAAGGTTGAACCCCAGGCGCCCTCAACCGTTTTACTCGACGACGAACTCCGTCTCGTGGACGCCCATCAGGACCGAGACCGTCTCCTCGTCGGGAATGCCAAGGTACGTGGCAACCGAGGCAATCAATCGAGAATAGCGGACTTCGGCGTGGACTTTCACCGCGCCCTTGGCGATTGTCTTGGGCAGGGTCCAGGTGAAGGTCTCGTTTCGTGCTTCGAGGGGATGGAGCCGGTAGTCCGGGCCAAAGGCTGCGGTATTCCACTGGGCAACGGTCATGCGGCCCTCTGGGTCGAGGTAGGGTAGCCGGAAGATGCGATCGCCGGCAGGAACCTGACCGTCCCTCTTGAGGCCGGGGAAGTCCTTCAGTTGCTTGATGTCGCCAAGATCCTGGTAGGCCAGGGCGTCCGAGGCGATGGTGAAGTCCTCGCCCTCAAAGCCCTTGGGGTCCACCGCAAGGTGGAAGGTGGCGCCCGCTGCATCGGTGGCCGTGACGTCAAGCCAGACAACCCGTTCCTCGGCCGATCCCGAGGGAATGGCATGGCCCGCCTTGGCGTTGACGACTGTTGCCGTCAGAACGATATCCGACCCGGCCTTGGCTTTTCGGGTGGCAGGATGGATCCGGACCTCGGCCGCACCCATCAATTTGCCCTGGTCATGGGCACCGTGGAAGAGGTGCTGTCGGATGTCGGGATGGTCAACGCCCCCGGCCTCGGGTGCGGAGTTGCCCTCAGCCTTCGGCATGTGGCAATCAATGCAACTGATGCCGGCCTTGGCCTGGGGGCTCTTCTGCCACTCCAGATGGGTAGCCTTGACCCACAGACCCCAGGGGTCCTTCTCGTTGTGGCAGGTGCCGCAGAATTCAGCGGTTGCCAGGAAGGGATTGGCGGCAATCGAATGATGGGGACTTTCGGTTCCTGCCCGGACTCCCTGCTTGATCTTTCCCGGGGCAACGATGAAGTTGAAATTGAAGGGAGTATCACCCTCGAAGCCGGTGATCGAGTGGCACAGGTCGCAGGAAACGCCCTCGTTGGCCCGTGTGCCTTCGGATGGCCTCTTGGGCGGAATGTCGCCCGCGAGGAATGCCAGTGGGGCATGGCAGCCGTTGCATCCGGCCTTGACGCCGGCAACCTTGGCGACCCGCTCGGCGTGGGGCACGGCCAGTTCGAAGTACTCGATCTCGTCCCATTGGTGGGTGAAGCTCTGGGACATCAAATTCTGTTCGTGCTGCCGTGCAATATCAACGTGGCACTCGGCGCAGACCGCGTCCTGTTCGAATTTCTCATAGGGCTGTGTGCCCAGTGCCGCGTCGCCCGCGACCCCTGCCAGCAGCAGAATGGCTGTACCGATGATGATGATCACAACCGAGAGTACAACTGTTCGTTTCATGAGAACCCCCCTTTTTTGAGAAGAACAGTGTACCGCATTGGTGGTGAGCCGCGGGGGAACCAAACCCATAGCTGGGCCGTCAACCGAAGATCTACAGTCCTAGTCGCTTCCTCGTTAATCTTTCGAGTCCGCCGGCCAGCAGCAGTTCCTGGGCGGCGGGGCCGACGGGAGAGAGGCTGAAGGTCCGTTGTTGCCACACTGCAGTCGCCGTCTGGAAGTCAACGACGATCTCGGTGGAGGGGATGGTTTTTTCGCCGCCGTCGGCCTGCCCCCGGTGGTGTTCAAACACGGCTTCGCTCAGTTCGGGGCTTTCGATACAGATGAAGGCGTTGTTGAAGGCGTTGCGGAGGTAGGTCTGGGAAAAGGATGCCGCGATGACCATCTGAATACCCCGGTATTTGAGGGCGGTCGCCGCCTGCTCGCGCGAGGATCCCGTTCCGAAATTGCGCCCACTGACGATGACGTCACCCTCGGCTACGATGTCCTGGAATGCAGGGTCGTAGTTGAGCATGGCGTAGCCGGCCATTTCGTCCGGAGTCAGATCGTCACGGTAGGTGACGTCCTTGCCGTAGATGCCGTCGGTGTTGAGGTTGTCGGTCGGCAGGAGCAGGATCCGTCCCTTGAGACTGGAAGGGAAACCCTCCGTGATGCTGACCTTTCGAGCGGCCGCTTTCCATCCAAGGTCTTGATAACGGTATTGGGGCCGTGAATCCTTGAATTGGTCGGGACCGGTGATATAGCCGGCAGCCGCCGAGGCCGCAACGACTGCGGGGCTTGCCAGGAAGGCCTTGGCGTCCCGTGAGCCCATGCGTCCCTTGAAGTTCCTGTTGGTGGCCGAGATGCCGACCTCCCCGGGTTCGAGCAGTCCCGCGCCGAGGCCGATGCATGCGCCGCAGCCGGGGGGCAGGGTCATCGCCCCGGCATCGATCAATTCCTGCCAGATGCCTTGCGCTTCCGCTTCGGCCTGAATCTCGGCCGAGGCCGCAGCAACGTAGAGCTCAACGCCTTCTGCGATTTTTCGATCTTCGAGGACCTCCGCGGCTTCGGCAAGATCATCCAGCCTGGCGTTGGTACACGAGAGGAGATAGGCCTTGTTGATTGTGATTTTCTTGCGGCTCATCGCTGTGACGGATGCAACGACACCAACAGAGTCTGGTCCGGCGACATGGGGCGTCACCGTGCCGAGGTCCAGGGTGATCTCGGCGGCGTACTGGGCATCTTCGTCGGGCCTGGGAGGATTGGTTTCCCAGCGGGTGATGTCGGCCTCCGTCAGGCGGTCGCCGAGCCCGCGTTCGGCCAGGACCTCTGCCCGCCTCCGAAGGAAGGCGGCCGTCGCTCCGTCAAAGGGAAACCACCCGACCAGGGCGCCCCATTCGGTCGTCATATTGGCGATAGTCAGGCGTTCGGAGATCGACAGGTAGGGGATGCCGTCACCTGAGAACTCCAGGGCCGCGTTGAGGACCTCGCCGGAATTGTAGAGTCCGCACAGGGTGATGATGACATCCTTGCCGGTGACGCCCGGCCGCGGTTCACCCTCGAGATTGACCCTGATGGTTCGGGGGACCTGCCACCAGGTCGTGCCACCGGCCCAGAGAGCCGCCGCATCGGTACGGACGACGGGCGTTCCCAGTGCACTGAGTGCGCCATACATGTTCGAGTGGGAGTCCGAAGCGACGACCAGCGAACCCGGATGGACAAAGCCGTTCTCGATCATCAACTGGTGTCCTATGCCGGCGCCTGCAGGATGAAAGACGACGCCATACTCTTCGGCAAAAGCCTCGATTGCCCGGTATTTGGCGAGATTGGCATCGCTGGTGTCCTGGACGTTGTGGTCCAGGGTGAAGACGGGCTGTGCCGGATCGGCCATTGAGGCGGCGCCGATCTCCCTAAACTTGGGGATGACGGCGCCGGTGTTGTCGTGGGTCATGACGTGGAAGGGCCTGACGGTGACCATGTCTCCGGCCCGAACCTCATGGCCGGGCTCGAGGTCGACCGCGTGGGCCTGGATGATCTTCTCGGTGACGGTCTGGGGCATGAATCCTCCGGGAGCTTCTCTTCGTTGTGCTCGACCGGGATTCTACCCGACCTTCTCGCCGAAATTACAAGGTGAGGATCGTTGGGATCTGTTACTGGACGGAGAAAGCCAACAACTCAACCGGAGTCAAGGCGCCCATCCAACCCAGGGCAAGGCCCCCGGTCGTAAAGTTTGCGTCGTAAATGACGGTCCAGGCATTCTGGGTGTCCGACCCCTGGATCAGCCAGCACTCTCGAAGATCGTGCTCGGAGGTGGACTGATAGATCGGATTGGCGGCAGCGCCGGTCGTTCCGTCATTCCAGGTCCACTTGGTGGGATCGATGAAGGCGGTTTCCAGATCCGCCTGCGACAGGCTGGAGTGGGCATCGACATTGACGGCCAGTATAGATTGCGGTGTCCCGGGGATCGACGTAGAGCTTGCCCATGCCGCGGTCGTCGCCGAGGTCGAAGAAGTTGGCCCGCGGAGTCCATCCGTTTCCGGCGCCTGTGGGCACGGCCAGCTGCCCGCTGCCGCTGACACCGCCCATCCACTGGAAGGCCTCCCAGCTGTCGTCTCCGTTGCTGCTCCGAACCATCAGGGTATTGCCGGTGTTGCTTTCGGCAAAGGCATAGTAGGTCCCGTTGATCAGGATGACATCGTGAAAACCGTAGTAGGCGAATCCGTAGCCATCCCCCAGGGACGCGGTATTGGCAATCTGGAAGGTCGAAACCAGGGTCCAGGTGGTCATGTCCTGGGAGACGTAGAAGCGATGATCGGCGTTGTTCCCCACCGAGCCCCATCCGCGGTACGTGTATGCGGTGGTCCCGATCGTGATCGGCCATGGCTTGGCGACGAAGTGGGTGTCCACAATATTGGTTGCCGTCGCTGCCGCTGGGAAGGCCGTCGGTCCGGCGGTCGTCGAGATCCACGAGATCGTTCCACCGTTGTTGCGATCCTCAAAGAAGACCGTAAAGGCGTCGTCAAGTCCGAAACCGCTGACGTAGCGGGGCGAGAAAGAACTTGGTACGGGGTTGGCCAGGGGCGTATCGGGTGTTTGATCGTCCAGGGTGAAGTCGGTGAAAACGCCTGCGAAGCCTGTTGTCGCCACACAGAACAACACCATCATCAGCGTACAAAGCATCGAAGACCGCATCTTCCACCTCCAGTGACGGGGAGGGAAGGGGCAGAGAATCCCTCCCCAATCAATTCTACTCCCGACAAAGAAAATTCGGGGCGGGTTCATCCCCG
>CAYSHZ010000150.1:0-8834 GCA_964430905.1 uncultured Thermoanaerobaculia bacterium
GCCCGCAATCCCGTCAGGGAGGCACACGGTCGCCCTGAGAAAACGTGAAGGGGGCATTCTTCTTAAGCGACCGCGTCGGCAAGCTGGAACCGCCGGCCGTGGCCGGGCCGCACCAGCGGAACTGGGCGTAACCCCTGGCGCGGATTACGGTCGGCCCACCAGCTATTCCCACACCCACATGAACGAAACGGAGGGCACCATGCACAGGTCAACCATGCACCTGTTGCCGCCCCCGACGCTGCCCCGGACGTGGAACCGGTTCCTGCCGCGGCCCCTGTATCTGCGCCCCCACCCCTGCAGCTGGATTTCATCCCCGGCCTTCGGGCATTCGGTGAGACTCGGAGTTTTGTGAGGTGGCGACCGCTACCCATCCTCCGGGGCCAGGAACGCCAGGGCCCGGTCCGCTTCGCCGTCCATGATGACGTGGAGGTAGCGGCCGTCTCCGGCCTTGAGGACATCGATGACCTTGACGACGCCTTCGAGGTCTGCGAATTGGGGAACGATCTCGCCCAGGGCGTTGGGCGAATTATTGAGAAAGGCCTCGTTCCAGATCGTGTTGTCCTCGTCCGGGTAGAGGGGAAGGTAGGTAATCTCGGCTTCGACCAGATCCTGAAAAAAGTGCGTTCCGAAGCTGACGTCGGGAACATAGGCGCCCTTTTTTCGTGCGACTTCCAGGAGCATGGCGGTGTGGCAGATGTCGGCGTAGGTCACGGGAACCCCGAGACTGATGTCGCCCCGGCTGCCCCACCGGCCCGGGCCCATCAGGATGAAGCGCCGAGCGGGAAGTTTGCGATTGAGGGCGCCGACGGCCTTGGCCACCCGGAGCATCGCCTCTCTCGACGGCAGTTTCTCGTAGTCCCGTGGATCGATGAGAACGACCCACTCCAGATTCTTGGCCTGGGCCATCTGAACGAAACGGTTGGCGCTGAAGATGATGGCTGACTCGGGAATTCCGGATGGAATCGGGATGTGGTTGGCCGATGACGCCAGACTCAAGGCCCGACACTGGAGAACGTGGAGGCATTCCCCGTCGTGGGCGAATTCGACGTCAACCGGTTCCTCCAGACCCTCTTCCAGCAAATCGAGGATCTGTTTGAGTTGCCGGGGAAAGTCCGATTTGAGAAGCCCGTCAAAGGTGACGACCAACTCGTCCTCCGTGTTCATCAAGAGTCCGAGGATGGGAACCAATTGGCGATGGCGGTGGATGGAGAAGATCTTGTTGACCAGCGGCAGTCGTCTTCCGACCCGGTTGAGGAGGGCGTCCAGATCAACAGACTCGAACTGGCCGTCCGTCAGGTCAACGATATCGACCTCGTGTTGGGAATAACGGTAGATCTCTTCGGGTTGTTGCAGCACTCTCAGATGGGGCTGGTCGAGGGCGACCATCACCGGCCAGTCATCTCCGATGCGATCGACGGCCCGGGTACCCAGACCCAGGACCAGGCGTGCCATGCCGTCGGTCCTTTTGATGCGGGGTGACCAGCGCATCTCGCAGCGGGAGAAGGCCACGCCGGCGAAGGCCGGCATCAAGAGTCCCTCCATCTCCTTGCCGACAACGACCTGGACCAGGATGCCCATCTGTTCCTGGAAGTCCAGGAGGCCCCGTTCCTTCCGGTACTCGATGGGATCCGGGTGGAAGATTGAGGCATAGACCTCTGAGATGGCGTCCTCGAGTTCGGCCAACCTCTTCTCTATCGGTCCCCGGTTGGGAATGAACAGACTCTTGTATTTGCCGGAGAAGGCATGACCGATTCGGTCTTCCAGCAGAGATGACGACCTGACGACCAGGGGTTTCTCACCAACCTTCCAGAGCATTTCTTCCAGGCCCTTGTGGAGGGTCGGAGGGAAGGAACCGCTCTTGAACAGACGCTCGACCAGGGGGAATGCCTCGCGGACGTCGTCAATTTCCTGATACTTGACGTTGATGATCTCTTCGAGCCCATTGTGCTCGATGAACTCGAGAATGCCGTTGGACGGCACGAAGTAGGACTCTGGAATCTTGAACTCACTCTCGAACCGGCCATGCCGGGCGGCGTGTTCCAGAATGGAGCGGGCCAAGAGCAGTCCGGCGGCCTTGCCGCCGATGCGGCCCTGGTCACCGTCGGTGGGGATCAGGGAGTCCAGAAGGAAGTTGAAATCCGAGACCCGGATGAACTTCTTGGCGACTGCGATGAAGGGCAATTGGTCTGTCAGAAGCCTCCGAACCAGGGCAGCCCGTGTTCCGATGACCGTTCCCTTGGGAGTGATGGCATCACCGGGTGCAAACTCGAGAAACTCGCGAATCTTGGCCTTGAGATCAACCAGTGGGGTCTCGACGTCTTCTGCAAGGCGGGAGACCTCAAAGGCCAACTGGCGTTTCTCGGTCAGGAGGATGGCTGCCAGGATCTCTTCCGGTTGGAGATACCGTTCTGCATACTTGATCGCCAGTCCATAAAGCGCAACTCGCGTTTCGGGAGCGATCTTGGGCTTGGGGCGGTTGGGATCGAAGCCGCGGCGCTCACCACTGAGATGAAGCATGCTGGTGACCTCGTCGTCGAGGTTGTCGAAGTCCACCAGTCCCTGTCGCTGCATATCGACCAGGAGTTGGCGGCAGACCTTCTCGGCCAGATCGGGTCGTCGTTCCCGGAGGTCTTTGAAATGCTGTCTCCAGGGTTGCTCGGGACTCATGACACTGATTCCACGAAAGGCCGGCAGACGGTTCTCATGTTCTCCATCTTACCGGGTTCAGTCTGAGGTTTTGACCTCTTTGACGGGATCGGTCGTTTCCGATTCCGAATCCTCTGGGAGGTCTCCCGGCGTTTCATCCGATCGCAATGCCTCAAGATTGCCGATGATCGACTGCGCATCATCGGGCGCAACGCTCATGAAAGTTGCCCTGTCCGAGACGCTGACGAGGACGTTGCCTCCTGCCTCGAACGGCTTGAAGAAGGTACAGGTGATGGGAGAGGTTCCTCCGTTGAGGGTGATGACGGCACGGCCCATTTCGTCGGTACCCAGATTGACCAGGTCGAAGTTGACGGCCTTCAAATTCGACAATACTCCAAGGCGTTTGAGAACCTCGTCGCCCCGAACCTCGCCGCCATCCTCGAACTGCCAGAGCCCGCCTTCCTTGTTGAGCTTGATGCTGGTCGTTGAGTCGCTCAAGGCCAGAGCCGCAACATCCCAGGTGTCGAAGGCGAGGACCTTGGGGTCCCGCCACCGAATGGGGGCCATCCCCAGGGGTGTCTCGGCCCGGTCGTTGACCCAGAAGACATCTGCGGTGTTGCGTCGGCATGCGATCTGGGTTGCGCCGCCCTGCTCACGGGTTGCGCCGAATTCCAGAGAGAGCCCCGGCAATCCGTCAGCTCTGACCAGCAATACGCTGGTTGAAGGCCTGACCAGACCCATGGCGGCCTCATCGCCACCATCATCGACGAACTCCTCGATTCTCAGGGCGTTGAGACCCGAGATGACATTTTGGAGGTGTTCACGATCGGCTCGGTCATTGATGGGCGAGTGCAGCTGCCATTGGTCGCCCAGCGCGTTTGCCTTGATCGTTCCGTTTTCGGTTTGGATCGACAGGGCGGCCAGCTGGTCAAGCCGGATGTCGGCGACCCGCCGGGATCGCCAGTCATCGAGGCCCTTGTCGATGGCGGGAAAGAAGCTGCCTCCTGTCAGGAGGATTGACTTTGGATCGAGAGAAACGGATCGTTTGGCGCCAAGTGGAGTTGGGTTTCCGACCGCCAAGGTGTATTTTTCACCGTTCTGAGAAGTTAAGGTCACGGTGGCTTCTGGTGTATCAAGACCGTACGCCTCGGGAGAGACATCGGCTGACGGCAGAGCACGATCGATTTTCAGTCCCAGAAGGCCCCTGATGGCAGTGTCGACAGCCGTCTGGTCGGCATCGGCCTCGATCGGTTGGGTCAAGCGCCATCCTTCGCCTTCACGCCGGATGGTGAAGACGCCTTGGGAGTTGGTGATGTCCAGGGCCAAGACGTCTTCCTCTTCGAGGGCGCCAAAAATTTTAGACTCCCGGTTGTGCGCTTCGTCCGAGGTCGGCTCGTGCCGCTCGAAGAACCAAATGAAGGCGCCTAGGGCTACCACAATGGCTGTCAGTGTGAGGAGAGTCTTGCTCTTCATTGTCCCCTCCTAGTGGCGCCGACGACGCCAAACCAGGATGCCGGCGGCGATGGCTGCACCCGGCATGACGATCAGGATCAGGAACAGGATCATATTCATCTGGCTGCCGGTCAGGTACATGCTGTTCTGGTCGACGTCCCTCGGCGGGATACCCAGTGCGTGTTCCTGGGCAGCCAGCCAGTTGAAGGCGTTGACGGCCAGAATGCTGTTGCCGGCATTGGCAATTTCGGTGTCCGAGAGGAAGTCCGAATCGCCCAGGACGACCAGGCGGGTTCCAGGGTTCTCGGTATTGGCCTCGTCTCCGGCGTCCTCTTCGATATCGTCAGGTTTCTCGGTCGAACGCTCGACCGCAACGGCGACCGCGACCGGACCCGCAGTGTCGTTGGGCCCGGGATCAACGGCCTCGCCGCGGAGGAGCTGGCTGAGATCGTTCTCACCCCAGCCCTTGGCGCTGGTCTCGACCAGGGTCGTCACGGTGCCCACGGGCTCGGCGACCGGGCCGACTGATCGGGCCACCAGGAAGAGAACCGCCATGCCCTCCATACCCTTGGTGATCGGGTGGGTGCCGTAGGCGTCGAGGTAGACGGCCGAAAGATCATAGAATGGGAGCTTCTTCGATGGGTCAATGACCAAATCCGAGCGCACCTCGACGTCCCAGTCGGCCAGCAGTTCTTCCAGCCGGGTGGTCCGCATGGTGCCGTCAGGTTCGATCAGGGGATCGAGGGCCACCAGTAACCGGCCGCCATTTCTGAGGAAGAGATCGATCGCAGTGATCTCGGACTCGGTGAAGGACCGGGTTGGACCGATAATCGCCAAGACGTCGGCGTCGTCCGGAGTGTGGCCCGAGAGGAGGCTGGTTTCCGCAGCGTCCATATTCTCCCTCTTGAGGGATTCGAGCAGGACTGAGAGGCCCCTTTCTGTGCGGGAGATTGGTGCCTCCAGCGACGGTTCACCGTGGCCGGTGACGAAGTAGACTTTCGGGACGTCGGGAGCAACCAGGGAGAGGATGGCCGCAGTGAACTGCTCTTCACCCTTGAATGCCTTCAGGGTGGGCTGCTGGCCGTACTGCATTCCGGAGTAGTCGAATTCAGCCATCTGGTCTGAGGTGACGTACTTGGAACGATCACCCGAGGTGAAGACGACGGTGTTGGCGACCGAGATGCCGAACTCCTCGGCCAGTTGCTGGGTCTTCAGGGGTTCGCGGTCGGGATCGATGTAGTCGACGGTGATGGCGTCGGAAGCCGCGTCATAGCGGTTGAGCAACTCGTGAACCTGGGGCCAGAGTCCCGAACCCGGGGTCATGAAGACAATGATCCGGATATCACTCTCCAGATCACCGACGATGTTGAGGCTTTTTTCGGACAGGGTGTAGATCTTCGAGGCCGTCCAGTCGGCTCGCCGCCAGTGGCGGGCGCCAAGCCAGTTGACCATGATGATCAGGGCGATCACCAGTACGGTTGCGGCGAGGCCGATCGAGGAGCGTTGGAAATCAGCTTTTCTCATCGCTCACCGTCCCTTCTTGAGTTCGAGGCTTCGGGTTGCGAGAAAGAGGAAGAGCAGTCCGACCGACACTTCGTAGACGACATGTCGCGTGTCGACGATGCCCATGGCGTAGTCCTCCATGTGGGCCCAGAGGTCCATGTGACCCATGGCGGTCTTGACGATGGAACCGGCCGGCGCCAGCTGTTCGACCAGAGGCAGGGCAAAGAGGAAGACCAGGCCGACGAAGGCGAGAATCGCGGCGACCAGGTGGTTGGACGTCAGGGTCGAAGCGAAGGTGCCGACGCCGAGAAAGAGAAAGCCCACCAGGAGAACGCCGAGGTAACCCGCCATGACGGGACCGAGGTCGATCTCGGTGAAGTGCCTGAGGATGACGACGTAGAGGGTAGTCGGCAGCCAGAGGGTGGCGTAGAACACCAGTGCGGCGAGGAATTTCCCGACGATCACCTGGGCCTCGGTCAGGGGCGAGGTCAGGAGGATTTCAAGGGTTCCCGTCTTTCTCTCCTCGGCGATCAGGCGCATCGTGATGACGGGGACGACGAACAGAAGAAAGAGCCAGAAGAAGATCGTGCCTCCGAAGAATGCCGTCATCGGCGCCATCGTCTGGCCCATCGGATTGTTGAGGAAGGCCAGAACCAGGTAGAAGATCCCTCCCTGAAGCAGGAGGAATCCGGTCATCACAAGGTAGGCCAACGGGGACGAAAAGTAGGCGATCAATTCGCGTCTGAGGATTGCCAGTGTCTTGAGCACGGTCTTGAGCATCACGCCTCCTCGGCCGGATCGGCCGTCTCATCGGTGGTCAGTCGGACGAAGACGTCCTCGAGCGAGGCCTTGCCCGGGCTCAATTCCAGAAGAATCCAATCCTTTTCGACGGCCAGGCGGAAAGTTGATTCCCGGGCATCGCCGTCGTCGTCACATTCCAGTCGAAATCGGCCGTCTTCCAGCTCTTCGACGCCGAGGACTTCCGGCAGTGCCTCAAGGGCTGGAGTTGCCTGTTCTACCGGGACATCCTTGAAGACGACGTCCAGGGTTGGTCGTCCGGCCAATCGTGAACGAAGGGCTGCCGGGGTCCCGTCGGCGACGATACGGCCCCTGTTGATGATCAAGACGCGGTTACAGACGGACTCCACCTCGGGGAGGATGTGGGTCGACAAGAGGACCGTGTGGTCCTGTCCCAGTTCGACCAGGAGTTCCCGGATCCGGATGATCTGATTGGGGTCGAGACCGACGGTCGGCTCGTCGAGGATCAGGACCGCGGGTTGGTGTACCAGGGCGCCTGCAAGACCGACCCTCTGGCGATAGCCCTTGGACAGCGTTCCGATCACTTGGCGACGGACATCGTCAAGGAGACAGCGTTCAACGACGTCGTCGATCCTGACATTCTGATTTCGGTGCGGGACGTCCTCGATGTCGGCGCGGAAACGAAGGTATTCGTCGACCCGCATCTCCGGATAGAGGGGCACGTTCTCCGGCAGGTAGCCGATGTTCCTGCGCAGGGCAACGGGATCGACGTCCGCATTGATGCCTGCCACGGTGATCGTTCCCGCTGAAGGTTGCAGAAACGTCGTGATCATGCGCATGGCCGTAGTCTTGCCCGCGCCGTTGGGCCCGAGGAAACCCAGGACCTGGCCTTCGGGCATGAAGAAGGTGACATCATCGACTACGGGAGTGTCGACGAATGTCTTTGATAGGTGTTCCACCTCAATCATGGAAGAGCCTCCTGTTCGGCAACGCGTTGATCGGGTTGCCGGGGTGTATATGAGTCGGGATTCTACTCCTTCGAGGGTGGATTCGGAAGGGGTTTCCGGTTCGAGGTTGTTGCGCCGTACCTCGACGTGACGGTGATCGGCGATGCTGATGCTGCCCCGGACAACGGTCCCGGTCCCGGCCCACCGCCCTCACCCCCTCGGATGCACCAACCGCCAGATCATCGCCCGGACCCGATCGAAAAGCTCAAGGGTTTCTTGGCTCCTCGAACGGTCGATCGCCCCTGCCGAAACCAAAATCCGAAGGTGAACATCGACCTCTTTGGCCGAACCGTAAGCGATGCGGTAGTGATTCAATCGAGCCCGACCGATCCGTCCGTGACCCTCAGCCAAATTTGCCGGAACGGACGACGCCGACCGGATGACCTGATCCGCAAGGCTCTTGAGTTTCGGTGAAACCTTGTCCACGAGCGCGATGGCTGCCCCGGCCGACCGGAGCGCGATGTCGAGAGCTTCAAAGTTGTTGTGGGGAACGACGGGGGTGATGTTCTTCGTGGTGTTCATGCCACTCTCCGAACCGCCGGAGACAACCGTTGTCAGGGGTCGCGCAGCGACCGGTAGGCGTGCCCTTGACAACGGTTGGCCCGGCGGTTATCCGGCACTCCCCCTTTCATCAACACCACGAAGGGCATCATCGGCGGTCACTCACGGCGCCGATTTCTCGTTCGCGCTCCGGGTGGCCGGGGCAGTGGACAGCGTCAGAAAACAGGGACAGAAATCAGCCTCAGATGACAGGTGCAGCGCCAGGTTCAGCGTCAGACGGCAGCAACAGCGCCCGGTGACCGCCCCGGTCCCGGCCTACGGTCAACGGAACCGGCCAACGGAACCGGTCCCGGCCCACGGTCCCGGCCCCGGTCAACCGCCTTGGTCCGTCCTTCGTATGGGCCGGGGTCGCCAATTGAATTCGTGCCCGCTTTGCTTAGTGCGAGCCACGGGAGGACGCCCATGGCATCATGGGCCGATGGGACAGGCCTCATACCTTGTACTGGCCGGTGGCGGTGAGTTGGCGCGTCGTGCCGAGAGACTCGACGAGAAACTGATGAAGTGTTCCGTCTGTCCCCACGAATGTGGCATCGACCGGAGGAGGGCACTGGGGAAATGTGTGACCGGGGCCGAGGCCGTCGTAGCCTCGGCAACACCCCATTTCGGTGAGGAGCCGGTGATCTCGGGATCCCGGGGATCGGGGACGGTCTTCCTGGCCAACTGCAATCTGCGCTGCGTCTTCTGTCAGAATCACCAGATCTCCCAGCGCCCCAAGAATTTTCTCGGCCGGGGCATCTCGGACGATGAACTGGCCGGAATCTTCCTCGATCTTCAGGGGCGCGGTTGCCACAATGTCAACTGGGTCTCGCCCTCGCACCAGGTTCCGCAACTCGTCAGGGCTTTGGTTCGGGCCGTCGATCGGGGGTTCTCCCTGCCGATCGTCTACAACTCCAACGCCTACGACTC
>CAYSHZ010000151.1:0-8785 GCA_964430905.1 uncultured Thermoanaerobaculia bacterium
TTCGAGGAAAACTCGACAGAGCAGTGGGATTCTGTTTCGGGCGGGTTGTCCGCCTTTGATCTCCGATGTTCCAGGGCGTTCACAGCCGAGTCGGAACTATGGACGTGGCGCGACCTGGTCATCCAGGGCGAGACGTCCAATGCTCGGCGCAACGGCTGCCTCGTGCGGACCGCTGCCGACGGCCGGATTGTTGCCCAATGGGTTTTCGAAGGGGCTTGGTGTACCGGTTCCGGTGACGCTTCTGCGTTTCACGATCGAATAGCCGGCATCATTCAACGGCATCCCACATTTGATAAGACTCGGAGAGAAGGAGTAACCTTTCCGGAAGAGAATCCTTAAGGAATAGGGACCGCATTTTTTCTCGGAACAGGAGGCACACATGAAAGGGTTATTCCCCAAGGGTACGATCGAGTATCTCAAGACACTGGTAGTCCTGCTGGTGATGGCCATCCCCCTGACGTTCATCGTCAACTGCAGCTTTGATGTGGATGAGACGGAGATCTCGGTAGGGATAGTCGAGCCCTCCTGGGACGATGACAAGGACAAAAGCCAGATCGATGGCCTTCTCAATTCCGAGGATGAAACGAGGGTGTGGATTCGCCTCAGTCTTTCGACACCAGGGTCTGAAGATCAGGTGGATCTCTCCTGGACGCCTCCGATTGGAGCTTCCGACTTTCAATTCGAGGCCTTGCAGCCTGCCAACCCCGGCGGTCCACCTCCATTTTTCTTCAACGATGTTCCCCTGAGACAAAACACCCCGGATACGCCGGACCTGGTCATCCAATACCTCCCACCTGCCGTCGGAGGGGATACGACCTTCGTGGACACTTTCGTCGCGGCCTTGGATTCGAACAGCCATCAGGCCTTCAGTCGATCCTACGTGGCCGGAACTCTGCCGTCGGTGGCGGTTGTTGAAAACACCAACGAGATGTCTGGGAAGGCCGGTGGTGTCGAAATTGGATGGCAGTGGAGAAACTGGTTCTACATCCGAAATCCTGATCAGATGGAACAAAGCGAAGCGGAAGAACTGGTCGAGTATCTTCAGAGTGGAGCCTTCTTCATCGGCCTTCGGTTCCCGGTGGACCACGAGGCTGATGTCCTTGAGTATGACCTTCCTGTAGTGATGATTTCCGGGCAAGATGCCCACCTTGCGATTCTCGACCACTCCATTCCCTGGGATGGATCGGACCTCAGCCAGGCCGTTGCCGACCTGTTGCTGGAGTATGATCCGGCTCGACAGGAGTTCCTTGAGAACAGCCTTCCCAAACACGATTCGACACGCTGGGCCGCGCTGCGGCCCAGCCGCGATCCCATCGAGATCCTCGATCGCTTTCCCATTGCAGGTTCAGATTGGGAGCTTTTCTCAACCGGTCTCCTGGACCTCCACGAGTTGCCGAATCATTGTACGGAGTGTGTTCCGGAAATCTACCTCTGCCATGAGGGTCAGGATCCGCCGGCATTTCTGGACATTCTCTTTGGCAAGGCCGTCAACACTTTCCTTGGTGCGGCGGTTGTTTCCTACCAGGGAGAAGGTATCACCTGCGCCGGCCCGGCCCCGATACGTCTGGCCGATACTTCGTCCGGAGAAGCAACCAATCCACCATTTTCGTTTGACGGCGCCGGATTCGATGCCGTGGTTCCTCCTGCCAGGACCGAACTCTTCCACGATATCTGGGTCACCGGAAATGCTCCCGTTTCGGTCACGCTCCAGGTGGAGAGCTCGATGGGTCTGGGATGGAAGCTGTACCGTGGAGATTTCGTGCATGCCGATCTCAGCCGTCCGATCAATGGCCCCTTGACCCTGAACCCCAACGATTTTGTGCCTGTCTGGATAGTAGGGGACGTCGCTGCCGATGCCAACGGCACCGAGACCGTCACCCTGACCGCACAGGCTTCCGGGGACGCATCTCAATCGACCTGGACGACGACCAATCTCTGGATTGGAGATTGGATTCCTCCAGAGGGGGGTCAGTGGAGCGGTTGGATTCCCGTCGTCAGTCATGCCTCGGGTGCCCAGGGTTCCTCATGGAGGAGTGATCTTGGTCTCCTCAATCGAGGCACCGTGGCGGTTGATGCCTCGATCACACTGTGGACCCAAGGTGGCCCCTTGACGACCGTACAAACCGTGCCGCCCGGCGTCCAGGTAATATTGAAGGATGTCGTCGATGAGTTCTCCTTCTCCGGCGCTGCGGCTTTGGAGGTCACGGCATCGTCAGGTCTGGTGCTGAGTTCACGAACCTATTCGGTCGTCGGTCCGACGGCCGACTGCTTCCCCGAAGGCAGCCTGGGCCAGAGCCTAGCCGGCTGCGAGGCTTCGAAGGGTCTCACGTCAGGAGAATCCGGCCTGATTCCGCAACTCCAGGAGAACTCCGCCTATCGGACCAACGTCGCGGTTATCAATACCGGATCATCACAGGCCTCGGTTCGTGTTCACTTGATCGACGGAGATGGTACGGAATTGGTCGCCTACGAAGTTGATTTGTCGCCGGGCCAGTGGAAACAGGATAACCGGCCGTTCTTTGCACGAGCCGGCCAAAGCGACATGACTGCAGGATACGTTCGCGTCGAGGTTCTCTCGGGATTCGGAATCGTTGCCTACGGCTCGGTGGTCGACAACATCACCAATGATCCCACGACAATGGCCATGACGACGAGCGGCGGTTTTGACACCGCCTGGATCCCGGTGGCCAGTCACGCTTCCGGCGCACAAGGGTCGTCCTGGCGAACCGATCTCGGGCTCCTGAATATGGGTTTGGCGGCCGCCGAAACGGCTATTACCCTCCACACGAACCAGGGCCCCGTGACTCTGACCCGATCGGTTCCTGGAGGCTCGCAGGTGATCCTCGGAGATGTGGTTGGTCAGATCGGATTTTCAGGGTCCGGCGCCCTCGAAATTGAGGCGTCGAGGCCCCTGATTGTCACTTCGCGCACCTATTCCCAGGTGGGATCTGCGGCGGACTGTTTCCCGGATGGAACGATGGGCCAGAGTCTCGAGAGCAGCGCGGATGGAGAGGGACTCGCTGTGGGGCAGGCTGCCGTTATTCCGCAACTCCAGGAGAATCCTGCCTCTCGGAGCAACGTTGCTGTGATCAATACAGGCGCTTCACCGGCCGAGGTTCGTGTTCACCTGATCGACGAAACCGGAAACGAGGCAGGGGCCTATACGGTCAATCTCGAGCCGGGCCAATGGAAGCAGGAGAATCGTCCCTTCTATTCCATCGCAGCTGTCAGCAATCTCGATGAGGGATATGCCAAGATTGAGGTCATTTCCGGATCGGGCATCGTTGGCTATGGTTCAGTGGTAGACAACACCACGAATGATCCGACAACTATGACGATGATTCGATGAGGGATTGAACTGCGGCGCCGGCGAGTGCCGGCACCGCCTTCTCTTGGAGATCATGTGTATCCCACTGTTGAAATTGCCTCCCATGCCGTTAGCACCTACGCACTGATTCACGTCGTCGGCACCCTGATCGCCGGCATGTTGTTGTTTCACCTGCTGTTCCGGGCCGGTATTGAAGGGGATGTTCTCCGCAGGTTGATCGTTGTGTTGGTCCTGTCCGGTGTGGCCGGTGCCGTCGGCCTCGGGTATTTGCTGGGCCTGTGGGAGGGGAAAACCGGGTGGGTGGGATTGAGCAGTGCCGGGCTCTTGATGGGCTCCTTCGCGGGAACATCGGTATTTGTGCGCCTCCATTCCTTGAACTTCGGAACGATCCTTGATCATGGCGCCATTGCCACGAGCCTATGGCTGGGTATTGGGCGAATCGGCTGCGCAATGGCTGGATGCTGCTACGGAAAACCCACGGATGGCGCCCTGGGCCGAATGCTACCCGATATCTCCGGCAGCGTCTGTCCGCGATATCCAACCCAGGTACTTGCCGCAGCCGTTGACCTCCTGCTTTTCTCCATTCTTCTGTACCTGTCAGGTCGAGAGGACGGCCGCCGGTCCGGCAACATTGCCATGCTCTTCATTGGGGCATTCGCCTTCAAGAGAATGCTGCTGGATTTTCTCCGGGCCGATCTCCAGCCGGTCCTTGGTCCTGTTTCCCCCCACCAGCTCCTGGCCCTAGTTGTTTTTCTGCTTGTGGTCTGGGCGTTCATCAGACAGCGATACCCTGGGATGCGGGAAGGCTAGAGAGATTCGAGATCGGGTGGGCTCGTGGTCCCCGAATTTCTGTTCTCTTTCTATTTTCGGACGACCGTGCCGGTGACGCTGCAGCGGAGTCGTCCTTCCAGTTCCTCGAATGGCAGGGCGACGATTCGGTGGCTGATCGGCGTGATCTCCACCTTGAGCGCGGCGAGGTCATCGGGGCGTTCGACCTCGGCGCCGACGAGCAGGTATCGAATGAAGACAAGGGCATCCTCAAGGGCCAGGGTACCGCCTTGGCAGGGTTCCCTGGGTACTTCCCCTGTCGTTCCGGAGGCCGATGAAAGATCACGGGCGAGAACGGTCAGATCGGGGAGATCGAGATCAAAGGCGGGGATGACAAAGGTCAGCCGTTCGGATTGGCCGGGCGTCACGCGGCCCCGGGCGTCTCGCCGGTTGGTGACCTCAACGTCGGCCTCGATTGACCACCCCGGGCGCCAGAGCATGGCTCGGTGGCCGGGTCTGGGTAGCAGGGCGGTGCTTTCAATCAGTTCCAACGAGGTCTCTCCCAGAATGGCGCCGCTGCCGCAATGGGGGCAGACGAACAGGATATCGTGAGGTCCTGCACTCATCGCAGAACCGCAGGCCGGGCAGTCGAGGTTGATCAGGCGGAAATCCATCTAGACCTGCTCGTCCGTGATGGACTTGAGGGACTCCAGCAGCGAGTCCTCCGCTTGATCCCCGATCAGACCGGTTCCCTCCTCGATGACTCCGCCCGACCTGAACTGGCGGAAGCCCCAGTGGATAAACGTGGCCAGGACGACGCCGACCAATCCCACGCCCACGAGACCGTTTTGAGACCTCAGTAGGCCACCAAAATTCTGGAGCAGCGACGTTCCGACGAAGCAGGCCGCGGCACAGGAACCAACCAACGAGAATGCCCGCCAGAGGTTGTTTCCTGGGGCCTTTCCATAGGCGATGGTCCCGTCTTCAGCATCGACCAGTACCTGGTAGGTCCGTTGCCGGAAGGAGTACCTGATGACCCAGAGGGGGTAAAAGACCAGATCGGTCCTTCGTCTCATTGCTGAGAACCAGGAAAAGGTTGTTCTGCTTGGCTGGGCGCCCCTCTTGATGTCCTCCATGGCCCGATCGATGACGGAGGCCGCCAGTTCGTCTTCGGCCTTGTTGGGTCGAAAGACCATTCCCCGTGCACGGAGGATGTCTTCGTCAAGAGGGAGGATTTCGTCACCGGCAAGATTGACCCGACCGACGCCAAATTCGGACATGTCGGCGCCCGCCAATGTCCTGTCTACGGACTGGGAGACCTGAGTTTCGACGGGCTCTTCCTCCGTGACCCAACGGTTGCCTCGCTTGACCCTTCGTTGATTGACTCCGAGGACCCATCCGATAACGTCACACCGAGCCCTGATGAACGGGAACCATGCGAGGAAGACCTCTTCCAGACGGGCATCCCGCTTGAGAGCCGGTTCTTTCCGCAGGCCCTGGCTCCACCATCTCTTGATCGCACTCCCGGCGTCGTCGGACGAGATTTTGTCGAGGACCATTACCCGTCGGGTTCCCCGATTCCCGACGACGGCCTGGGGAGTTCCGCAGTACCTGCACACGACGGTTGTCAAACCCTTGGCAACGTCGACGGAACCGCCACAGGAGGCACAGACCAGCCCCTTGATTTTCTGGGGTCTTGGAACCCGCCTCGCTTTCGCCGCCGTCGGTGGCGGAGGAGGCGGTGGCGGCGGAAGAGTGGGGGAGTCGGCCATTCAGACCTTTCGGCTGACCCACCAGGCCAGCAGAAGAATGGGGACGGCCGATAGGGCGTAGACGACGCCCTTGAGGAAGAGATTCGAAATAACGAGACCCTCGATCGAGAAAACTCCTATGGCCAGTGCCGCTACCCCTATGAAGGGCGCTTCGGCCTTGGCCGGGAAATCTGCGGGGAAAACCCGGCCGCTGACCCCGTCAACTGCTGCCTGATAGGAACGACCCTTGAATCCGTAGGAAAACCGAAACATCGGGAGGTGGTAGAGAACGGTTCGTTGAATTTGGACCTCACCCTGCCGTGACTCCAACCATTGGCGAGCGGTTGACATTGGAATTTCCGGCTCGATTACTGGTGTGCTGCCCGTGATTTCCGGAGTCCAGTTGCGACTCTCCCCCGGGGGAAGCGTCATGCCCTGCAACCCCTGGAGGGAAGAGGGCGCCGCGGGTTCCAGAGCCACCTTCTCTCCCTCCGATGTCATGATTCGGAAGGCCCAGAAGGGGAAGTAGAACAACTCGGCATCGCCGATGGTTGCTTGAGTGTCGAGATCTGCGACCGTTTTCGTTCCCGCCATGAAGCGCCTGAGGTGATTAACGGCCGTAGAAGTGTTGACCGTCGGAGGCATGATGACCCGAAAAAGGGTGTCCCCTGCATCAACGACCAACGCCGTGTCGCAGAAGGGACACTGAATCAAAGAGACATCAGCCGGCACCGGAATTCCGGCACCGCACTGGGAACACCTGACCTGCAAGACTCAGGCCTCGGTCTTGGTCCCGCAATTCGGGCAGAATTTCGAACCTTCCGGCAGGGGTTCTCCGCAACCCGCGCACAGAGCTGGTCCTGCCTGCTTGGCGCCACAGTTGGGGCAGAACTTGGCTCCGGCAGGGACCGAGTTGCCGCATTCGGTACAAAAAGACGATTGTGCAGCGGTCGCTGCTCCGGCTGCTGCCGCCGCCGGGGCTGCCTGTGGGGGCTGGGCTCCGCCCTGGGCTGCCTGCTGCATGGCGTTGGCAATCATGCCGGGCATCATGGCGCCGAAACCAGCGCCCAGTCCCAGACCCATGCCGGATCCGGCCGCGCCGCCGCCCTCGCCGCCGCCCTGGGCCGCGTCCTGCACGGCCTGGGCCGCCTTGAACTGCATGTAGGCGTTCATGTCGCCGATGGCTCCCATCGAGGCTCGTTCGTCGATCTTGGCCTGAACCTCGTCCGGAGGGGTGATCGAGTTGACGTAGAAATCGGTCAGGTCAACCCCGTACTTCCCAAAATCTTCGGCAAGCCGGGCCTTCGCGGCAACGGCCAGTTCGTCATACATCGCTGCAAGATCGAAGATGGTCTTGAGCGTTTCGCCAAGGAGATCGTTGAGTCGGCTGACGATGATGTCGCGGTAGAAATCCTGGAGGCGTGAGGTGTCGAAGAGCCCCTGGTTTCCGACGATGGTGTTGACGAAGAGCTGACTTTCCTGGATTCGGTAGGCGTAGTTTCCGAACGCCCTGAGCCGGACCATGCCGAGTTCGGAATCCCGGAAGGCGACGGGCTCCCGTGTACCCCATTTCTGGTCGGTGAATGTCCTCTTGTTGACGTAGGCAATCGAGACCCGGAAGGGGGATTTTCCGTCGAATGGCATGGAGATCAGCTTGGTCAGGAGGGGGATATTCTGGGTGCTCAGGGTATGCCGGCCGGGTCCGAAGACGTCGAGGGCCCGTCCGTCCCGGAAGAAGACCGCTTCCTGGGACTGCTGGACGACAAGCTGGGCGCCGAGTTTGATTTCTGCCGATCCCTGGGGTGGCAACCGGTAAACGATCTCCTCACCCGTGGGATCAAAGTGTTCCAATACTTCCAACTTGAGACCCATCATCTCACCTCTTTCTGTGTCACATCTTCGATGACTGTCCTTCGTTCGTCAAAGAGGCGATCGGCCTTTTCGACGGAGTCGAGAAGGGCAAGGAGGGCGCCCTCGTCAGCGGAGTCCGGAAGGGCGTCAATCTGCTCCGACAGGGCCCCCACCATGTTGGACAACTCAAGGTCAAACCGATAGAGCCCTTCGAGTTGGCTCTCTCCGATTTTGACTGCATCGAAGAAACCCGACGATCCATAGTCCGCGTGGCGAATCCGGTTTGCCAGTCGATCAAGCAGCTTCTCGGTCGTTGAGGCGATGTCGAGGTGATTCAGAATGCCCTTGCGGGACCATGCTCGGATTTTGGCCTGAAGGCCCTGTCGAGCACGGTCGATCTCCGCAGCGAGAAAGTCTCGCTGCATCTTGTCGACTTCCCGCCGAAGCTCTCGGTCGAGGTATCCCCTGAAGCCGGGAATCTTCTCGCCCAGTTTCTCCAGCCAGTTTCGGCTTTCTCGTGCGTTTTCGAATCCATCCATCATTTCCAACCCCTTTCAGGTTTCGGCACCAATGTTAATGAGCTCAGCAGTTCCCTCGGTCGTTGAAACCTGGTTCATTCTTCCCAGAACGCGTCTGCTGTCCCCTGATATTCACAGGGCCATCTTAGTATTTCTTACGTGGACGGGCCAGTTTGGGTTCAATGGAATCCTGGGTTGAGGGACCGCCAAGAGGTCTGAAAAGGAGATTGCCCTGAAAACGGCGTTGTCCCGCATTACAATGACGTATGAGCAAGAAACCCCGAAAGAAGAAAAAGAGACGAACATCCTCCGGAAATACCGGGAAGTCCCGCAGGGAGGAGTACTACACCACCGGAGAGCTCTTCCTGGCAGGCCTGGGCGTGGTTGTCCTGATCATTGCGGCAGGTATCATCATCACGTCGCTGATGAAGTAGCTGTCAGCTGTCGGGCTGAGCCTCTTGTGAAATTCAGGGATGCCCGGGCGGGGATCAACCTCGTCCCGGCGATATTCTTCGTAGGGGAGGGGTTTATCCCCTCCCGTTCTTCGACCACTTGGGGAAATTGGCCTG
>CAYSHZ010000152.1:0-8728 GCA_964430905.1 uncultured Thermoanaerobaculia bacterium
ACGGCCCCAAGGACCGGCTTTCATAATCCTGTATGCTGGGCCGGCCTTGAGGCAGCCCTCAAAAAATCAACCGATTCCCAACTGTCGCTTCAGCTGCCTGGGATCGGCTTTCCCCAGGCGCTTCATCAGCTTACGCATCTGTCCGTATTGACGCAAGAGACGGTTGATCTCCTCAACCGATGTCCCCGATCCTTTGGCGATGCGCCGCTTCCGTGGTCCATTCAGAATCTGCGGGTGACGGCGTTCCTTGGGCGTCATCGAATTGATGCACGCCTCCATCCTCATCAGTTGCCGTTCCTGTGCGTCGGTCGCCCCACCCTCAGGCATCATCTTGTTCATACCGGGCATCATTTCCATGACCTGCTTCAGGGGACCCATTTTCTTGAGACTCCCCAACTGGTCACGGAGATCTTCGAGGTCGAAACGGTTCTTCCGCATCTTGGCCTCGAGCCGCTTGGCCTTGCGCTCATCAACAACATCCTGGGCCTTCTCGACCAGGGTCAAAACGTCACCCATGCCAAGAATACGGCCCGCCATCCTTTCGGGATGGAAGACCTCGATATCCTCAAGCCGCTCGCCCACACCGGCAAAGAGAATCGGCCGGCCCACAACCTCCGACACCGACAGGGCGGCGCCACCGCGGGCATCACCGTCCAACTTGGTCAGGACGACCCCGGTAATGTCGAGCTTCTCGTGGTAGGCCTGGGCCGAACGAACGGCATCCTGACCCGTCATCGCATCGGCAACAAAGAGAATCTGTTTGGGCTTCAGAATCTCCTTGAGCCGGAGAAGCTGGGCCATCAATTCGTCGTCAATATGGAGGCGTCCCGCTGTGTCAAACACCAGGACCTGGTACCCCTTGATCATTGCTTCACGCATCGCCTTGCGGGCAATCTCCTCGGGGTCATCCATGTCGCGGGTATCGACGGTGGGAATTCCAGCTTTTTCACCAAGAATCAACAGCTGCTCACGGGCCGCAGGTCGCGAGGTATCTGCCGGAACCAACAGGGGGAAGAGCCCCTTCTTCTCCTTGATCCAGAGAGCCATCTTGGCCGCATTGGTGGTCTTACCCGCACCCTGAAGACCAACCATCATGACGACCGCAGGCCGGCCCTTGAAGTCCGCCTCGACGGTCTCCCCGCCCAGGAGCCGAACCAGTTCCTCGTGAACGATCCCAGTCACCATCTGCGCAGGTGTCACCGAGGTCAGGACTTCCTTGCCGACGGCCCGTTCCCGGACCCTCGCAACGAACCGCCCAACGACTTCAACGTTGACATCGGCTGCGAGGAGAGCCATACGAATCTCCTTCAGAGCCGAGTCAATATGAAACTCGGTCAGGTGCCCTTCACCGCGAAGGGTCTTGGTGACACGCGCAAGCCGTTCCTGCAGGCTCTCCAACATAAGACGGTGAGTCTAGGGAATGGCGCCTTGCAGGTCAAGTTCATCGAGGAAAAACAACCGCCCTTGAGCCAGGAACCACCATCGACCGGACGGTCTGCCTTTCGACCTAAACCCAATCATCGCGGTGTCCTCAGGCGAAGAAACCGGTCAGAAGGGCAGGCTATCCTCTCTCACTGGCACACCATTGACCGTACCGTTATACTTGGCGTTGGAGAATCAAGGAGACGATCATGAAAATATTCCTCTCAGTCTTGTGCGTGGTCACGGCACTTGTCGTAGCAGTCGGCGCCACCAGCGGCGGTTATATCGTCATCTTAAAAAATGGGGAACGCATTCGCTGCAATGAACCGATGACTATTGACGGCAAGTTGGCCATCATCACGTTGAATACGGGTCAGGTCACGTCTTATCCTTTGAACCAGATTGATCTTGTTGCCAGTGAACGCTACAACAAGCTGGGGCTCGGCAACGCCTTGACGATTGACGCCCTGGATCGTACCGAAGAAATCCCGCCAACCCCGACACCGCACAAAACACTGGGAAACTATGCCTCGATTACCGGGGTGGGCTCTCAGGCGGAACTCTCCTCGAAAGACACTCCGACTCCAACACCGACTCCGGGCATCAAGCTCCAGGTGGACCCCTACAAGGATGCCAAGGTCAGCGCGGCATTCATGGAAATTCTGGACAAGAAGAATCTCTACCTCTATCGAACCAGCGCAGGCACACAATCGGATTATCTCTTTATTCAGGCAGTGACCGATACCCAGCGCGAGGTGTTTCACGCGTTGAGGACCATTGCCGAAGCTTTCAACATGATTTTGACTCGACGCCCTGATCTTGCTCCCGCAGCCATCGAACTTCGCATGGTCGAAACGTCAGGCCGGCCGGCCGGCACGTTCAGACTGACCCCGGAGAACGCAGCGGACCTGACGGAAGGCACGATCGAGGCCGAACGGTTCTACGTCGAGAACGTGATCTTTTGACCAAACCTGGACTCCAGAGCCCACCGGCAGACCCTCAGATTGCCGTGATCGGTGCCGGTCTGGCCGGATTGACCGCTGCATATCGACTGGCCCAGGCCGGCCTCAAGCCCCGAATCTTCGAACGTTACCCGATGCCGGGAGGACTGGCCAGGGTGATCGACGTCGGGGGCGAACCGCTGGAAATCTTCTACCACCACCTCTTCACCAATGATGAGGCGATCACAGCATTGGCCAAGGAACTGGGTCTCTTTGGGGACATCGAGTGGCTCCCATCAAAAATGGGCATCTGGACCGGCGGCCGGCTCTGGGATTTCGGAACCCCTGCATCTCTCCTGCGCTTCCGACCGCTTCCGTGGCGTGACAAGCTTCGGTTCGTCATCGGAACTCTCCGGCTCCAGCGCTCCCACGATCCAACTCCCTTTGAGCGGGTCACCGCAGCCCAGTGGATCAAGGAACACATGGGGACCCGGGTCTGGAAGACCGTATGGGGCCCCCTGCTTCATCAGAAATTTGCCGAGATGTCCGACGAGGTCGCCATGGTCTGGTTGTGGCGCAAGATTTGGCTCAGGGGTCGGTCCAGGTCTTCGAGCGGAATGGGAGAACGCCTCGGCTATCTGCGAGGCTCATTTGCCAGGGTCTCCGAAGGGCTCGGCGAAGCCATCAGTTCGATGGGAGGTTCCCTTCACCTGGCCGACCCCGTCAGACGCGTCGAGAAACACCCAGATGGCGGCTTCATGATTGTCACGTCTGAAGGCGCCATCAAGGTGGACCAGGTCCTCGCCGCAGTTCCAGTCCCCGATTATCTGGACATCGCAGGGCATCTTCTCCAACCCGGGCAGCGCGAGAGTCTTGAGGCCCTGCGGGCAACGGGGGCCCTGTGCACTCTGCTCGAACTCAATCGTTCCTTCATGCCCTACTACTGGCTCAACATTGCCGACCACAACATGCCCTTCGGCGGATTGATCGAGCATACCAACTACATTGACAGGCAACGATACGGCGGCAAGCACCTGCTCTACATCTCCAACTACCTCTTCCCCGACCATTCACTGTTTCACGCGGGTAAACAAGAAATCATGCAGCACTACCTGACGGATTTGCAGAGGATCAACCCGGCATTTGACCTCTCCTGGATCGACACGATCCACCATTTCAGGGCCGATTACGCCCAACCGGTCGTCACGTGCGGCTATCGAGAGCAGATTCCCCAGATGAGGACCGCGATCGACAACCTCTATCTGTGTACCATGGCTCAGATCTACCCCGAGGACCGAGGTCAGAACTTCGCCGTCGAGTATGGCGACCGGGTTGCCAAATTGATGCTGGATGACATACGAAACGGTTGAGAAAAACAGGGTCGTTCCCGTCTGAGGTTTTCAGATGGGAACAGGCTGTCAAATGGTGTACCATGCGCCCGTTGCCACAAACGGCAATAACGATCCGAGAAGGAGCATTCTCATGGCAGGAAAAGCAATCGAAATCACCCCAATCAATTTTGACGATATCGTTCTCAATGCCGATGTGCCGGTCCTGGTGGATTTCTGGGCGGAGTGGTGCATGCCCTGTAAGGCAATTGGGCCAACGGTCGAGCAGATCGCCGAGGAATACGACGGTCGAGCCGTGGTCGGCAAGATGAACATCGACTCTGCCCGAGACATCGCCTTGAAATATGACATCCGTGCCATCCCGACCCTCTTCGTTTTCAAGAACGGCGAAGTGGTCGGCAAGATTGTCGGTGCGGTCGCCAAGTCCAATTTGACCAAGGCCCTCGACGAAGCCCTCTGAGGCCGGCGGGTTCTCGCACGAAAACGGCACGAGGTTATGAAGAGTCTTTCCTCCTCCCCCATTGAACGGCTGGGCGTTGTTGGCGCCGGTCAAATGGGGATTGGGATCGCTCAGGTTGCCGCCGTGGCCGGATTCGAGATTCTGCTGACCGACATTGATGACGGTGTCCTCACCCGTGCGATGGAGTCGATAACACTCGACCTTGATCGGGCAAGCGACAAGGGCGCACTGAATCAAGACGATGCCAAAACCGCCATCCAGCGAATTACGACCTCGACACACCTCAAGGCACACGGCAGCTGCGATCTGGTGATCGAGTCCGCCATCGAGGACTGTGACATCAAGAGAGGCATCCTTCAGGAATTGGATCAGGTCTGCTCCCCCGGGGTCGTTCTGGCAACCAATACCTCTTCTCAGTCCATTGCCCGCCTGGCTTCCGCCACCAACCGACCAGACCGCGTCATCGGCATGCACTTCATGCTTCCGGTACCCAGGATGCAGTTGATCGAGATCGTCTGCGGCCTGGAGACCTCGACCGAAACACGCGACCTCGTGGTCGATCTTGCCGGACGATTGGGCAAGACGCCGGTCGAGTGCCGTGACTTCCCCGGATTCGTCTCCAACCGCCTGCTGATTCCGATGATCAACGAGGCTGTCTTTGCGGTCTACGAAGGTGTGGCCTCGGCCGAGGCCGTTGACCAGATCATGCAGTTGGGCATGAACCACCCGATGGGACCACTCCGCCTGGCCGACTTGATCGGACTGGATACCTGCGTCACCGTCATGAGAGTGCTTCACACCGGCATGGGTGACCCCAAATACCGACCGTGCCCTCTCCTCGTCAAGATGGTCGAGGCGGGTCGACTCGGATGCAAGTGTGGCCGTGGTTTCTATGAATATCCGCCGGACTGACGACCATTCGTCACCGGCAGTCATTTTCTGCCAAGCGTGCGGCACTCCCAATCCCGTTGATTTCGAACGGTGTCGACGCTGCGGTTTGCGGCTTCTGGTCATCTCTGCAGCACGGAATGACAACAACGTCAGTCAGGAAGTCGAGTTTTTCGAGGCACAGGAAGACCTCGAAGAGAACATACTCGAGAGACTGACAGCCCTGGAGGACGGCCTCCGCCAGCTCTCGGAAGCGTTGTCCGCTTCAGCCGACCACCTGGGCCAGTTGGAACACAATCTTACGGTGACCCACGCCGGGGTCCAGACGCTGACGGCACTCCTGGAGCAGCGAGGCCTCGTCTCCAGGTCTGAAATGCTGGAAGACTGGGAGCGGGCTGCCGATGAGGAACTCCACTCACGGGTACTGGCCCGCCGCTTCCGCGATCGAACCGCCCGAATCTTGTCCCAGGCCATTCACTCGGACACGGCAAACCAGGAATTCCGGCGACGCCTCTCGGCACTGGAGATGACCCTCATTCGGGCTGACCTCGACAAGGGGCTCGTCCTGATGACCGAGTTGACCCGTCACGCGCCCGACAACGATGAACTCTGGAGTCTGCTCGGCGAGACCGCGTTCGAAATGGGAGAGCTGGAGATTGCCGCCTCGGCGTTCGAGAAGGTCCTGGCACTGAGAGGACCTCATCTTGAGTCCCTGATCTATCTGGGCACCGTTGCCTCGGATTTGGGCGACTGGAAGCGAGCCGAGGCTGTTCTGACACAGGCCCGGGACCTCGACGGCGGCGCATTCCTGCCCCATTTCACCCTGGGCGCCCTGGCCGGTATGCAGGAACGCCCCGCCGATGCGGTCAAACATCTGGAACGGGCCATCGCCATCGACAGAATCCCACAGGCCTATTATCTTCTCGGCGCCAACTCGCTGGAGATGGGTCATACCGGACGGGCCATTGAGGCTTTCAAGGAGGCCGTTGTCCTGGCCCCCGATTTCGAGGATGCCCTCTATCAGCTTGGCGTTGCCTACCTCCGGCGCGGATGGTCCAAAAAGGCTCTCGAGACCTTCAGAAGGGTTCTGCGACTTGACCCCCGGCGTTTGAGATACCAGGAGACCGTCAGACTCTTCAGCCAGGAACCACCGGAAGACCTTCCTCCTGAGGCGGCATCACTGGCCGGCCAGGCCGGTGCAGCCCTGACTTCCGGACGGCAGGATTACGCATTTGAGCTCTTCTCACGGGCCGTCTCCACGGCGCCGGCCCACCCGCAACTGAGGGCAACGACAGCCCTGCTGGCGGCAGCTATCGGTCGCAATCGGGCGGCAGTTCGTCACGCACACCAACTTCTTCACCGAGACCGGGCAGATTCGCCCTTTCTGGCTGCGGCCGTCGCCGCCCTACTGGAGAGCCTCCGTCGAGCCGGCCATGCCGCAACTGCCCGCCGTTTCGCCCTTCAGTTCTTCTCCGAGAGCGACAATCTCCCGGTCAGAGGTATCGCCGCGTACGAATACACTCTGATTATTCTTGATCTGGACGAGGATCCCGGTGCCGCAAAGGAAATGGCCCGGGAAGCCCTGGATTTCATGCCCCGAGAACTCCTTCACTTTCCATTGGCTGCGCTGGGTGCCATTTCCATCGAGGCCGGCCGTTTCACGGAGGCCCTTCGCTACCTCGAACAGGCCGCGGAGAGCACCAATGCGCCCGATGTCATGCGTCTCTTGGGAATTGCACGTCTCGGCGACGGTGATCGGGAGGGTGCCAGAGCCGCCCTTGAAAACTCAACCGAGACCACCATTCCCAACCTCCATACCGACTTGATAGGACGCCTCCAAACCCTGGGAACCCTCTTCGAAGAATTGCAGGGTGGGACCTCGCGCATCGCCCGAAGGGCGATCACGGCGGAGCCGTGAGGCCGCGAAGCGACCAGCGTGGGCAAAGGACCTCGCGCATCGCCCGAAGGGTGATCACGGCGGAGCCGTGAATCCCTGACGCCCGGGTCACACCAAAGAGATCAGGGGTAGATTCCGACTCGGACGATGAGGTAGGAAGAGGATTCCAATGGAATCACCAGGTTCCAGAGAGAAGAAACGGCTGTTCCACAGAATCATCGTCGTCACCCTGTGGTCGTCGCCCCGAGAATCAGTGAAACAATAGACCAACTGTGTTGACACTCCAAAAAGGGCCCCGGGATTCTCAGAATCCGGCTTGACCAGCTGCTCCAGAACACCACTGGTGACATGACCCATCCGAAAGATATGGACCCGAAGCATTCCCCGAACAACACAAACCACCAGCAACAACAGTCCAACGATTCCGACCCCGGCAGCACTTGCCGGAATCTGCCATGGGGCCCCCATGACGAAAAAGACGACTGCGTAGAGCGCCCCAACGTTGGTCAGGGCAAGACCTCCCCAAAACGTACCTCCCACCGCACCTCGAAAAAGCCTCGACCTCACTCCCGGAGGAATCTTGCGTGGCGGTGGATCATTCAAGACCTGACCAATCTGGGAGGTGAGGAACTCGAGACCACCGCCTGCCCCGGTCTCAGTCAAACCAACCTCCAGCATTCCACCCTCTCAGTCCAACCCCAACTGTTTGAGGTGGTACAATAGGGTTTGGCGACTCAACCCCAACTCCCGGGCGGTTGCGGCGCGATTACCGTCGTTGCGCTCAAGACTGGAAACGATCAACTCAACCCTCAACTGTCGGTGGGCTTCCTCCCAACGACGGATCTTCGAACTCTTCGCCCTGACAATACCTGACGGGAGGTGTTCCGGTTCAACCACGTTGCCGTCAGCCTCGATCAGCGCGACCTCCACCGCTCGGCTCAATTCCCGAACATTGCCGGGCCAGCGATAGGCCAGGAGCGCGGCATCACTCTCCCGAGTCCATCTGGCCACAGGCAGATTCCGATCGCGCGCCGCCCGCTGGGCGAAGAGGTCTCTGAGCAGGAGTACGTCACCGCCTCGATCCCTCAGAGGCGGAATCGGAATCTTGGCCGAACCCATTCGATAGTAGAGGTCCTGGCGAAAGGTACCTTCTGCGACCATCGCCTCAAGGTCCCGGTGGGATGCGGCGACGACTCGAACATCAACCTTTCGCGTCCGGCCGGAACCGACCCGGCGAACCTCGCCGGAATCCAGGAAACGAAGCAGCTTGACCTGGAGAGAGAGGTCCAGATCGCCGATTTCGTCGAGAAACAACGTGCCGCCGTCGGCGTCTTCGGTGAGACCGGGACGGTCCCTGTCCGCGCCGGTAAAGGCACCCTTGACCGTCCCATAAAGCTCAGCCTCGAACAGTGTTCCGGTGACCGCTGCCACGTTGACCGTCACAAACCGTCCTTTTCGCCCCGAAAGGGTATGAATGGCCGTTGCAGCCAGATCCTTGCCGACTCCTGTCTCTCCGGCCAGCAGAACGGTCAATCCGGATGGAGCAAATCGCCTCAGCGCCTTCCGTAATTTATTTACCGGCTCACTCTTTCCGACGATCCCCATGGTGTCACCGCTATCGTCAAGACTGGTTTCAAGCAACGACGGGGCAATCTCCTCCACCAATCTCTCCAGGAGAGTCCACGCCCCTGCCGAGGAAGGACGACCCCCGAGGGGGATCAAGCGGACCCTCCCTGATGAGATCGCTTCTGAGGGCTCACCATCTCCCCAG
>CAYSHZ010000153.1:0-3665 GCA_964430905.1 uncultured Thermoanaerobaculia bacterium
CACCGCCGATGCGATCGTCACCTTCCGCGACGTCGTCAAGAGAGTGGCCCATTTCCACAACCTCCATGCGACCTTCATGCCCAAGCCGATGGCCGGGGTCAATGGGTCGGGCATGCACACCCACCAGAGCCTGTTCGACACCGACGGAAACAACGTCTTCTTCGACTCGGATGCCGAATGGCAGTTGTCGACCGTCGCCCGCAACTATATCGGCGGCCTCCTGAACCACGCCCGGGCCTTTGTTGCCATCACCAATCCCCTGGTCAACTCCTACAAGAGACTGGTGCCGGGCTATGAGGCGCCGGTCAACGTTGCCTGGTCCGAAAAGAACCGCTCTCCAATGATCCGCGTACCCGCTCGGCGGGGCGTCGGCACCCGGTGCGAAGTCCGCATCCCCGATCCCTCATGCAATCCCTACCTGGCCTTGACCGCTATGCTGGCTTCGGGCCTCGACGGCATCATCGAAGATACGGACTGCGGCGCCCCTATCGATCGCAATATCTTCGAAATGAGTGAGAGAGAGAAAAAGCGCCTGAAAATCAGGCAGTTGCCTGGGTCGCTGGACGAGGCGATCGATTATCTGGAGAAGGACTCGGTCCTCCGCGAGGCCCTGGGAGACCACATCTTTAATCACTTCATCCTCAACAAGAGGCGCGAGTGGGCCGACTACATCAAGGAAATTCATGACTGGGAGCTGGAACGGTATCTGGAGAGATACTGAGGAGCTATCAGCTTTCGGCTATCAGCTCTCAGCTGAGCTGCTTGCAAAACTCAACGGCAACACTCCAACCTCGCAACAGTGGTAGGGTATTCGGCGCACCGGGTCTGAAGGCCCTCAGGTGCCCCGGAGGATTCATGAACCCTTACAAGGATATGTCCCGAGACGAACTGCTCAAGGCCCTGGAGATGTTTGCCAAGAACTGGCTGGCCCATGACGGGTGCTGGTTTCTTGCAGCCGAAGCCGAACACGGGATGGAGACAGCCATTCGCCTGGACGAACTGGCATGGGATCGATTTGCTACGGCCGAGGCCAGGCGCATCGTCAAGGGCTATGGAATCCCCGAAAACGGCGGTCTGGAAGCCCTGGCAAAGGCCTTGAGTCTCCGGATGTACGCGGTGATCAACGAGCAGCATCTCGAGTGGTCCGAAGATCGAAAAACGCTCCGCTTCGTCATGGATATCTGCCGGGTCCAGGAAACTCGGCGGCGCAAAGGCATGGCGGATTTCCCATGCAAGAGTGTCGGCATCTATGAGTTCACCGCATTTGCCAAGGCAGTCGATCCCCGGATCAAGACCCAGTGCCTGTACTGCCCACCCGAAGCGCCCGAGGGGTTGTATTGCGGTTGGGAGTTCACGCTGGACGATTGATAAGGTACCGTGCGTCTCCGCGACCGTCCATCCAACAGCGATCTGGCCGAGGCGCTTTTCTCCCTGGCCGAGATGGAGACTCCGGGAGACCGGCGTCTTGCCTACCTCAAGGCCGGATATGCGGTATTTGACGCCCAGGCCCCCGCCGCATCCCCGGTCCTGGATCAAGCGCCCCCCTGGCTCCGGCCTCTCCTCGTCCAGTTGATGGAATGCTCCGGTTCGGACGCCCTCGAGGCGGCGGTTGGACGTCTCTCGGACGGAGGCCGACCTCGCCGACGCCACACGCGGGAAAACTACCTGGCCCAAACCGAGGTCAGTACCATCCTCAAGGCCTCGGATCCCGATCTCCACCCCCAGCGCATGAGGGGCGCAGTCCACTGGCACACAACGGACTCCGACGGAAAAGCCGGTTTGGAGACCATGGCCAGGGCGTGTCGTCGTCGAAATGCCAGCTGGGCGGTGGTGACGGACCATTCTCGAGGTCTCGAGGTGGCCTCCGGACTCGACCCCGACGGCGTGAAACTCCAGCGACGCCGGGTCGATCGCTGGAACGGGAAATACGGTGACGAACTCCACCTCTTTCAGGGCCTCGAAGTGGAAATTCTCGAAGACGGCACCATCGATATCCCACATTCCGAACGACAGGATCTGGACTGCATCGTCGCGGCCGTTCACCGGCACTTTGATCCCTCCAGGGACCAGACGGAACGACTACTGCGAGCTGTCTCGACCCCCGACGTTCATGTTCTGGCCCACCCGCGGGCCCGCCACTTCCATAACCGGCCCGGCCTGCGCGCTCGATGGGAAACTATTTTTACCACCTGCGCCGAGAATGGCGTTGCCCTGGAAATCAACGGTTTCCCGCGGCGTCAGGATCTTGACTGGGAATTGGCTCGGCTGGCCGTCGATTGCGGTTGCATCTTTGTTCTGGCTTCGGATGCCCACGCCCCGCGACACTTGGAATTTGACGCCTACGCCTGTGCAATAGCCGCTCGAGCCGAACTGCCACCCTCGGCAATTCTCAATACCAAGAGGGCGGAAGTGTTCGAGGATTGGTTGACTGTGGGGTAGGACGGCGTTGATCGTCCGCAGAACCTACCGGTCCTTTGCCCGAACAAAGGCCTCGAGATCTCCCGGAGTGTTGACATTAACCCAGGCCTGGCCGAGGTTTCCGGGAATTTGTGGAGTATAGACCTCGGGCCAATCGGCCACGTGCCGCACCGCCCTGTGTCCTTCCCCGATCAGTGCCCTGAAAAGAGTACCGGCCTGTGGCTCGTAAAGCGCAAGGGTCGGCTGCAATCGTCCCTCATCGTCTCGTGGAATGATGGCCCACCGACCCGGGCGCCGCTGTTCGACAAGCCAGTCAACGGCCTCGGCGGAAATGCCCGGCATATCGCAGGCGGCAACGACCCAAGAGGCCCGTGGCGCCCATCGATGGGCCGTCATGATTCCCGCCAGCGGACCCTGGCCCGTTCCCGGCGCGTCGCCAAGCTTGTCGAGGCTGGAGGCATCGTCCGGTATCAACCCCGGTCCCAGAATGATCACCGCCTCGGTACGGGATTTGAGTACCCCGGCGACTCGTGTCAATAGGCTCTCTCCCGAAATCACGAGGCCGTGTTTGGGAGACCCCATCCTACGGCTCTTTCCACCGATCAGCACTCCCCCAAGACGTGAGCGCCTGTTGTGGGCCTCAGTCAATCGATGGTCAATGATCGGCAGCAACACATCAAGCTGCCTATCACCGAAGGGCAGAGCCTCAATGACAGCCGCAACCTCTTCGGGAACGTCATTCTCTCCCTTGAGATGGCACCATACCTTGGGCAGGGGCGTGTTCTTGTGCCCTTCGACGAGAACCACGTCGTGGTCGGCCAACATTTCGGCCACCGCGCGTTCAATTCCGTCTTCCCTTCTTCGGATGGACCGGGTGAACGTCTCGCCTGGCCCCCTGAGGTGGACGTCGGCCCCCGCAGCAAACAGCCTGGCGGAGTCCTTACCCTCACGATCGATATCGATACCGTGCGCATCATGTTTGACCACCGCTACGCGCAATCCTCGTTCGACCAAAGGGTGAATCGCCCGTTCCAGTATCGTGGTCTTGCCGGAACCGCTCCATCCACAAATCGCCAGAACCGGCTCAGAATCAAACGCCCCATCCCGCATACGACAATCCTAACCCGGCGCGGATCCCCGTTGCCCACCCGCCGACAGCTGATAGCTGACGGCTGACAGCAATTTCCCCCCAACCACTTGCGCCGAAACGTCAAACAACGTAGGCTTGGTTTGTCGAGTCGGTGGTT
>CAYSHZ010000153.1:3765-8700 GCA_964430905.1 uncultured Thermoanaerobaculia bacterium
ACCACTTGCGCCGAAACGTCAAACAACGTAGGCTTGGTTTGTCGAGTCGGTGGTTTGAAGCGCGGCGACGGTTCGTGCGCACCCCGACCGGCAGTCTCCCTGCAGTATTGACCGGATGCGCATCGGGCGCTCACCTGCATGGCGGCTCCGGCCCGAACTGGACCGATCTCGTCTCTCGAATGATGAGGATGTGGAATGAGCGATAGCGAAAATACCAAGAACACCAGTAGTCCCGACGTCAAGGCTGCACCCGAAGAAAGTCCGGCGCCCCCCAGTTCCGAACAGGGCGCCCAGCCGCAGGGCGAGAATTCGCGGCCGAAACGGCGACGACGACGGCCCAGGCGGCGACGCAAGGGGTCCGGTGGCGGCGGTGGTGGCGGCGGTCCCCTGGTCCCGGTCGAGGGCTATTTGTGGATCCGTGACCAGGGGCAACCCCTTCTTCTGGATGCTAAGAATAGTTTTGCGGCATCACGAAATGCACCCTTGGCGCCTCAGGATGTCATTGGGAAGTTCCACCTGGAGAGCGGCATTCGGATCGAAGGCCAAGCGAAAAGCGGTGGTGACAGATCCAGGCTTTCCGAAATTACGGCGATCGAGGGTATGCCCCCGGAGGAGTACCGGGAATTGGCGGTACCTTTCTCAGAGTTGATCTCGATCGACCCCCTCGAACGGTTTCACCTGGAAACCGAACCCGATGCCCTGGAAATGCGGGTTTCGGAGCTGATCGCACCACTCGGCAAGGGACAACGCTGCCTGATCGTCGCTCCCCCGAAAGCGGGAAAAACTACGCTTCTTCAGCAGATGGCACATGCGATCGCCGTCAATCACGATGACGCCGAGATTTTCGTCCTGCTGGTCGATGAACGGCCGGAAGAGGTGACCGAATGGCGACGGAGCGTCGTCCGCGGAGAGGTCTTCGCCTCGTCCTCCGACCAGTCGATGGACAGCCATGTCCGGCTATCGGAAATGGTGATGGAACGGGCCAGGCGCATGGTCGAAATGCGCAAGGACGTCGTTGTCTTCATGGACTCCCTGACCCGAATGTCCAGGGCCTACAACAATATCCAGAAGGGTTCCGGAAGAATTCTTTCCGGCGGCATTGATTCCCGAACGATGGAACGCCCCCGTCGCCACTTCGGATCGGCCCGCAATGTCGAGGACGGGGGGAGCCTGACGATGGTTGCCACCTGCCTGATCGATACGGGCTCCCGCATGGATGAGGTGATCTTCCAGGAGTTCAAGGGTACCGGCAACATGGAGCTGGTCCTCGACCGAAAACTCTTCGAGAAGAGAATCTTCCCCTGCATCAATATCCCCCAGTCGGGAACCCGCAAGGAAGAGAAGCTCTATCCCAAAGAGCAGGTTGAGAAGATGTACCTGATGCGCAGGGCCCTCTCGACACTCTCGCCGGCCCCGGCAATGGAGCTGTTGTTGCAAAAAGTCGGAGAATTCAAGAGCAACGCAGACTTTCTCAAGTCACTGCAATTGAAATAGCCCGTGACACTTGAGAACCTGAGGTTGACTGACCCTCGGCTGGCACCGATTGCCGAGAAAGTTCTGGAGGGTGCTCGTCTCGACCGGGAAGAAGCCCTGGTGGTTGCGACAACGCAGGATCTGCTCGGGGTCGGCCGCCTGGCCAATATTCGTCGCGAAAGCCTTCACGGGGACACGACCTTCTTCAACATCAACCGGCACCTCAATCCGACTAACGTCTGCGCCGCTTCCTGTGCCCTGTGTGCCTTCTACGTGCCCTGGGGACAACGTGACCAGGGATGGACCTGGAGTGTCGAGGAGGCCGTCGAAACGGCAGCCCGCGACATCAACGAGACGGTTTCAGAACTCCACATCGTCGGCGGCCTCCATCCCAAACTCGATGTCATTTACTACGAGGATCTCTTCCGGTCTCTCAAACGACGGTTTCCCTGGATTCACCTCAAGGCCCTGACAATGGTGGAGCTGGACTTTCTGGCCTCGGTTTCGAGAATCGAACTGGGCGAGGTGATCGACCGCCTGGCAGAGGCGGGAATGGATTCCTGTCCTGGCGGTGGCGCCGAGATTTTCGACGCCGAGGTCCGGGCCCAGATCTGCGATCACAAGACCGACGGGACACGATGGCTCGATGTTTCCCGCGAGGTCCACAATCGTGGCATCAAGACCAACTGCACCATGCTCTACGGTCACGTCGAGAAGGCCCACCATCGGGTTGATCACCTCTTGGCCCTCAGAGAACTCCAGGATGAGACCGGCGGATTCCAGTGCTTCATCCCACTGGCCTTTCACCCGGAGAATACCCGCCTGAGTCATTTGCCACCGACCGGAGGTCGTCTGGATCTCCAGACCATCGCTGCCTCCCGCCTGATTCTGGACAACATCCCCCACATCAAGGCCTACTGGATCATGCTGGGCGAGAAGATCGCCCAGGTTGCACTGGCCTTCGGCGCCGACGACCTCGACGGAACCATCGTTGATGAGCGGATCACTCGGGCCGCCGGTGGATCTGCGGGAACGGGCATGGCCCGCGAGCGTCTGGAACAGTTGATTCGGGAGGCCGGACGAGAGCCGGTCCTCAGGGATACGCTCTATCGACCGATTGGGTAACCTTTCGAGACATCCTCTGAGGCATTACCTTCTAACCTGTGTGTCCCCGAGCGGTCACCCCCGACTCTGGTCAATTGGGTTCTCTATGGATGCGTCCAAGAAACATGTATATTGATGATGATGAAGGATGGTTTCCAGCTCTTCAGCGCTTCACATATGACCCTCCCTGCGGTGCTCCTGAATGCATGGGAAGACCCGTTTTTTCTGAATCAGGAGGACCATTTGAAGACCCATGGGGTTCTCAAGAGATCTACTCTCCGAACTCAAGACATCTGCTGAAAAATGCAGGCCGGCAACAATCCCAGAAGAGGCACTGTTTCCGCACTTTTTTTCTCCACACTCGGCATCTTGATCCTGTTTCCCAAGGTTCTCTTTCGGGGTCAGGACCTTCTTTTCCGTGACCTTTCAGCAATGGATCTCCCATTGCGCCACATTCTCCTGGAGTGCACGAGGACATCAGGATGGCCACCCTTGTGGAACCCTTTCTCGGCAGGAGGCCAACCTCTGGCCGCCAACCCACATTTTGCTACTTTTCATCCCTTAAGTTTCCCCTTCTTCGTACTTCCCTGGCATGGAGCTTTTTCCCTCCAGATTCTCCTGCCTCTAGTCCTTGGTTTCTGGGGCATGTATATTTTCCTCCGCCGAATCGACTGTTCCGATATTCCTGCAACCCTCGGTGCCCTTGCCTGGGTTTTCGGCGGATATGGCCTTTCCCTCGTAAATCTCCTCCCCATGTTGTGGACAACCGCACCATTGCCTTGGGCCCTGGCCTTCGCAGTGAACCTCGCTGAAGATCCCATCCCGAGCTCTCCAGAAGGGCCCCTTCAGAGAGATTCGGCGATTCGCAGCCTTGGCTCAGTGCTTGGCCTTTCTCTTTCCATGGCCCTGATTTTTCTCGGCGCCGAACCACAAACCATTGTGGCCTGTTTCGTGGCCGTAGGCATAATCACGGTGTTTCGCTTCTCGTGGCCCAGGTGGAGGCTGAGACTGGCGCACTTCGGTCTCTCGGCAATCCTAGCGGTTGGTCTGGCCGCATGTGTTCTTCTTCCCGGGATGGGACTCACTCTGAAAACTGCTCGCGGCACCCAAGTGGACGCGCATCCCAATGGAGTCTGGTCCCTGCCCTTTCCTCGACTTATGGAACTCGTCACACCTCCTCTTTACCCATGGCCACCCGAAGGCAGCAATCTCAAAGTGCCTCCCCATCCCCTCTACCCCGATCAAACTGCACCGTTGATCGGCTCAATCTACCCTGGTCTGGCGGTCGCGGTATTCGCCATCGTCGGCATTTTCGGGTATTTCCGGAAACACACTTTTGAGGTCGTTCTTATCGTATTGGGAGCCGCAATGGCTTTAGGGAAGGCATCCCCTGTCTGGAGCGCGGCCATGACGTTACCCCTCATGAGAATTGGCCGATACCCCGAAAAGTGGTCCATCCTGATGGTCCTCGGGATGATTATTTGCGCCAGCAGGACCTTTCATGACATCTCAGAAACACAGAGCCGGACTACACGGCGGAAAGCTCTTTGGTCTGCCCTGAGTGTCGGAGTCTTCCTTGTTCTACTTCGGATCAGTACGGATCCAACAGGACTCTTACGCACATTGAATGCTCCGGTGTCGGAGACGCTTATCATTCTCTGCCTGGGATTCCTCTCCCTTCTGCTTCTCTTGATTGCATCGAGCCGGAATCGCCTCAGGTGGATCCTGGTTCTCGTGGCCCTCCTGATGACCTTGGCGGAATTTACGATCACCAACGCTCAACTTGTCCCGACCAGAGATACTCAGTATTATTTCGAAAATCCGAAATACTTGGCCCCGATCATTGCACAGTCTCACGCAGCCCGCTTATTCCATGTTGCATACCTTCGGAGCCAAGCCATTCCACCTACCTGGATGGCTCCACCTCCCTCAACGGCTATTTGGAGTATCCGAACGATCTTTGACAAGGACTTCGATTTCAGCCAACTGCAATGGTCCAATCGAGCTCGAGAAATGAACCTTGATTTCATCGGCTCCTTTCCTCAACTGGCAGGTCGGCAACTCGCTCGATATGGAACGGGGTTTATGGCAGACCTCCTGAACCGGAAAACTGATGATCCTTCAATGCTCGCCGTTGGTTTGGCACCCGTTTCAAATCCGGCGAGCCCGGTTTCATGTGTTGATCGGGTTGTAATGTTTGAGAAATGGGAAGATTGGAGCGATGCAACACTGAATGCAATGGTGAAAAACAACTCGACTTTTGTTGTTGTCCAGAAGGGGCATTCAGACTTGCCCGACGAACCGAGCCCCTGCACAATCAATCATTTGTCAATAACGCCAACACGCCTGGATTTCATC
>CAYSHZ010000154.1:0-8690 GCA_964430905.1 uncultured Thermoanaerobaculia bacterium
CAGTTCGCCGATCGCAAGCCTTGCGTTGATGGTGACGGCCCTGGTGTTCGCACTGGTTGATCTGGTCATTCGTCTGACGGTGGCTGAGGAGATTGTCGAGTTCATCCTTGCCAGACCCGCGGTGTTGACATGGGTCAGCTTCTTGGTCGTGATCGGGGCGGGGACCTTCCTGCTCAGTCTTCCGGCATCCTCAGCGATGCGCCATGCACTCTCACCGACGGCGGCGTTGTTCACAGCGACATCGGCCGTCTGTGTCACCGGTTTGACGGTGGTGGATACCGCCAAAGACCTCTCGCTCTTTGGACAGGCTATTGTCCTGGGTCTGATGCAGGTTGGTGGCCTGAGCATCATGGTTCTGTCGGGATTTGCGTTGATAGCGGTGGGTGACACCTTGGGGTTCAGGGGTGAGAGCGCATTGAGAGAAGTCCTGGACCAGGACTCGACCGGGGCGGCTCGCCGGCTCGTGACCTTCGTTGTTGGTGCGACGCTCTTGATCGAAGGAGTAGGTGCAGGCGTCCTCACTCTGGCGGGTTTGCACCACGGTCTGGGGGTTGGGCAGGCCGTCTGGGAAGGTGTATTTCATTCGATTTCCGCCTTCTGTAACGCCGGCTTTGCCCTGTACTCGGATTCGATGGTTTCCTTTGCCCAGGGACCGGTTGTTCTCTTGACTCTGGGGACCCTGATTGTTCTCGGAGGTCTGGGTTTTCCGGTTTTGGGAGCGGGATGGGCACGACTGAGGGGAAGGCGGTCTGGGGTCTCTCGGCTTCAGGTTCGCTTGGTGCTGTGGTGGTCCGCAGGGCTGGTTCTGGTGGGTTTTCTCTGGTTTGGGGTTGTGGAGTGGAACGGGGCTCTCGCGCATCTGGAGCCCGGCGATCGGTTGGTCAGTGCCTTGTTCCAGAGCGTAACCTTGCGAACGGCAGGGTTCAATTCCATCCCGTTTGATGGCCTCGGCCCGGCGACGGTGCTGTTGATGATTGTGATGATGGTCATCGGAGCGGCGCCGGGGGGGACCGGTGGTGGGCTGAAAGTCACCACGGTGGCGGTGTTGTTGGGTTCGATCCCGGCGGCGGCCGCGGGACGGCGGCGTGTGGTGTTGGGGCGCAGATCGATTTCGCCTCAGACCTTTTTTCGTTGTGCAGCGATCGCCGGTCTGGGCCTGGCGGTACTGATGGGCGGGACCCTGGCCCTCCTGCTCTTCGAGGGGGGAGAGCCGGTGGCGCTGCTGTTCGAGGCGGCCAGTGCCGTTGGGACCGTGGGTCTGTCGCTGGGTGCAACGGCAGAGTTGGATATTCTTGGACGATTTATCGTTGTGTCGATGATGTTTCTGGGGAGGGTCGGACCTCTGTCGCTGGCCATGGTTCTGGCACGCCGAAAGGCCGGCAGGGTGGAGTATCCTGAGACTCGATTGATGGTGGGGTGAATATGGCACACGAATTCTTGGTTGTGGGCCTGGGCATCTTTGGTCGGGCTGTCGTACGGAGGCTCGATGAGGCCGGCGTGGCCGTTCTCGCAGTGGATCGTGATCCCAGGGCTGTCGAGGAGGTTGCGGAAGCGCTGGACGTCGTGGCGGCTACGGTCGACGCCACAGACGAGGCGGCGATGCGCGAACTCGGGATGCAGCGAGTCAGCTGTGCGGTGGTTGCCCTGGGAGTGGATTCCAAAGAATCATCGATCCTGGCGACCGCCCTGCTGTCCCAGTTGGGCGTTCCCCAGATCGTGGCCCGTTCCCTGGGACCCCTTCACGCCCGGGTGTTAAGGGCGGTCGGGGCCCATCGGGTCGTCAGTCCGGAAGAGGAGATGGGGAAGCGCCTGGCTCGCCAATTGGCCACGCCTTCGGTTCTGGACAGACTGGACCTTGGTGACGAGACCGTCTTGGCCGAAGTTGAGGTACCTGAAACCTTTGTCGGCCGGACCTTGTTGCAACTCGATCTTAGAAGGCGGCAGGGGATCACGGTGGTAGCCTTGCGCCGGGGAGGTCGGGTTGAGGCCGGTGTTGATCCGGACCTTGAGTTGAAGAGCGGCGACGTCATGGTTGTTGTTGGAAGTGAGAAGGCGGTCGAACGACTCGGTGCGTTGGCGTAATGCGAATTCGAACCAGAATTCTGATTGGCTACGGCTATCTGGTCATGCTCCTGCTCGCGGCAGCGGTTGGCGCCTCGGTGGGTTTTTTTCGTCTGGGCGCCGAGCTGACCGACGCCATTGGGACGGGGTTGGTCGGAGTTGGTCCCGAGATTGATCTTCTGGAAGCTCTGGAACTGCAGCACGATCTGCTCGTTGAGGGTGTTCTTGGAGATCAGCATTCCGAACACGCCTTTGAGGCCGCTCATGAGGACTTCATGCGGCTTCTTGGGGAATTGGGAGGCGGTGGGTCATCCGAACGGGATGCGATAGTGGAAATCAGGAGCGACAGCGCGGCGTTCGAGACGGTTTGCGGCGCCTTCTTTGAGAGTGACGATCGGGGCAGGCTCTACAGATCGGCGGTTTTTCCGGCCTATGAGACCCTCCGATCGGATGTCATCGCCCTGATTGATGTGTCTGAAGAGAGGCTGGCCCAGACGGGATCTCGACTGCGGGCCGAGGCGCGTCGGCGGGCGATTGGTCACGCGGTCATCGTTGTGGTGGCCCTGCTGTCGTTGGCCTTGATCTCTCGGGTCTTGCAAGTGACGGTATTGGATCGTCTCGACGAGTTGCGTCGGTTGGCCCTGGCGATCGATCTGGGTGATTTGAATCGGCGCGCCTCCGTCGAACAACGGGATGAACTGGGTCTTGTCGCAGAGCAGCTCAACAATTTATTGGATGCCTGGCAGGATGTCCAGGGCGAGGCCAAGGGCGAGGGCGCCCTGCAGAAACAACTTCTGCTGGCCCTCATCGATGCCTGGCCGGAACCTGTTGCGGTGACACGCCTGGATGGACGTCTGGTTGCATCAACCCTTGGGGAGGACGATCAGGGGGCCATCAAAGAGGCCGTTCGTTCCGATATCAAGAATGGGAAGTGGCAAATTCTGCCGTTGGTGGCGCCCGGTGATCGGCCGGTGGGTTGGCTGGTTTCGGAGAACGAAATCAGTGATTCTTGATCCAGAGCCAGGCGTGGCCGACACTGATGCTCAGCCGGGCGACGGGGATCCAGTGGTTGCGGTCCGAACGGGTCAGACCCGCTTCCATTGACAGGCCGAAGGCGCCCAGTCCGCTTTCGACGCCAACCGACACTCCGTTGTGTCGGCCGTGATCGTCGGACTGCCAGTTGCGATACCGCACAAAGGCGCCGGAAAAGCCATGTTGGCGAACGGCCGCAGGCGCTTTTCGGACACCACCCCATCCCAGGGTGAGATTGCCGCCCTCGACGGCAGGTCCGTATTCATACCCTGCGCCGAGGTAGAAACTGAAGGAGTCGGGACGGCGAAATGATAGCGAGACCTGGGCCGTTCCGGCCATGCCGTTGGGGATTCCGACGATGGCGCCGATGCGAGGATAGAGGCCTATTCGGAGTCGTCGATCCGGCTGGTCATCCTTGAGGGAGACTGGGTGGTCTTTGTGCCACTGGGCGATGTCCAGGTGTTCCTGGGCACCGGCAACGGTTCCGAGGAACCCCAGGCACAGGAGGAGAACGGTTGACCGAATCCGAAGCCGACACGAACGGAACGAGGCCATCAGAAGGCCGCTCCGTATTTTTCCAGGCGGCTGCCGGCCGTGCCGAGTTCCTGTTTGATGATCTCCCGACGCCCTTCGTCGAAGAGGATTGACGGGGTGCCGAGCAAGAGAGTCTGGCCGTCGTGACAGACCGGAGCCAGGGGAGTCGAGGCGGTTAGACGATCGATCGTTGATCGGATTTCCTCGGCGGCCTTCCTGTCGGCGACCAGGACCCCGGCCTCGGTGTTGTACCAGGTGGATCGGATGTTGAAGTTGGATGCCGTGACGATTCCAATCGAGCCATCGACCTGGAAAAGCTTGGCGTGGATTCCGGTGAAGGGCTGGGGCGAGGGGTGACAGTGTTCCAGTCGTTCGACCAGTGCAGGGTCATCGGTGCCGGCGGTCCAGCCCCAGACCTCAACTCCGGCCTCGCCCAGGGCGACGATTGCCGGAAGCAGGGCGCGCCAGTGAATGCCGCCCCGGACGGCCCGGCCTTCGGAGTTGATCAGGACGCGAACCCGAACGCCGCGTTGAACCGCCGAAGCCAGTGCATCGATCAAACGAGGCGGGAAGTTTGGAAAGGGGGTCACGAAATCGACCTCGTGCCTGGCCGTGTCGACGAGAGCCGCTACAACACGTGCCGTGGGGGCCTCATCCCAGACCAGGGGATTGTCATAGAGGATTGCCGCATCGACATCGCCTTTGGCGGGAGCGAGCGGGAACCAGCTGCGATCCGCGAAGGCCTCCAGAGGCGAGGATCCATCGGGGAATGCGCCGGTCCTCCAGAAGGTCCGAATGCCGCGAAGGATTCTTTCGGGGGGCGCCAGGAAACGGTTCAGGCGGCGGAGTCGACCCAGGACGCTCCAGGACTTGAGCCAGTGCATCTGGAGGTCCTCGACCGTGGGGCCCTCGATCAGGATGTCCGCGTCGAACCACACCGCATGGCCGGTGTCGACGAAATAGTGATCGGAGTAGTTCCGACCTCCGAGGATGGCCCTCTTCCCGTCGGCGATTAGTACCTTGTCGTGCAACCGGGCGCCGTAGACCGGCACCAGACCCCATCGAGGCGGATTGAAATACCGGACCTGTGCCCCGGCCTTCCGGAGTCTCTTCTGCATTGAGCTGAAGAAGTCGTTGGAGGCCTGGGGTGTTCCGTCATCCAGGATGACCAGGACCTCGAGGTGTCCTCCGCCTGACGCCACGGCCCGAATCCGTTCGGCGACGGCATCGAACATTCGAAGGCCGTAGTCGTCCCGTCTCCATATGAAGCTGGAGATCAGAAGGTGGTGCTCGGCCGATCGGACGAGGTCCAGCCGACGTTCGAAGCTTTCAGGTCCGTCGAGGAGCAGTTCCACGTGGTTCCCCGGCAGGAGTCGAGTCTTGCCCTCCCGAGCCAGGAGGGAGTCGAGGTCGGAGGCGGCGCCGGTGACCGGCTGCAGGAGACAGGCAGTGACCAGCAGAGTTGCCAACCACAGACTCTTGGATAAAACACGTCCCACGGGCCGATGAGCTCGAGCAGTCGAAAGCTGGGAGGGGATAAACCCCTCCCCTACAAAGAAAAACGTAGGGGAGGGGTTTATCCCCTCCCGGGTATTCCTGAGTCTCGCAAGCGCCTGAGCTGAAAGTTCCATGCCCGCACTCTCCTCGCTGCGGGTCGTTGCGAGAGGTTCAAGGCACCGTGAGGTTCGACGTTCTCGCAAGATGAGCGAGTGAAGGCGTACCCGTGGTACGTTGAGCGAGAGAGTCGGGAAAACGTCGAAAACCATGGTTGGATCGGTTGGGAGATGTCGGCTACACAACCACGTTGACCAGGCGGCCGGGGACGACAATGACCCTCTTGGGCTCCTTGCCCTCCATGAATTTACGGACCTTGTCCGAGGCCAGGGCCAGCCGTTCGAGGTCATCCTTCGGCGTGTCCTTGGGAACCTGGAGCTCCTCGCGCTTTTTCCCGTTGACCTGGACGACGATGGAGATCAGATCGTCCTGGCACAGCTCCTCGTCGTGGGATGGCCAGGGAGCGTGGGCCAGAAGACCCTCGTTGCCCAGACGGGCCCATAGCTCCTCCGAGAGATGGGGCGCATAGGGGCCGAGGATCCTCAGAAATGCCGACAGGATCTCCCGCGGCAGCGTTTCGGACGTCGTCGCCTCGTTGACGAAGATCATCATCTGGGCGATGGCGGTGTTCATCTGCAGACTTTCGGTGTCAGACGTGACCTTCTTGATCGTCTTGTGAAGGACCCGGTTCAGCTCTTCGTTGGAGTTTGCAGCCTCGTCGGTGATCCGGGTGTTGAGTTCCCCCGTCTTGGAATCGACGACCAAACGCCAGACGCGATGGAGAAACCGGTTGACACCCTCGACGCCCTTCATCTGCCAGGGTTTCTGGACCTCCAGGGGCCCCATGAACAGCTCGTAAAGCCTCATGGCATCGGCGCCGTAGGCGTTGATGACGTCGTCGGGATTGACGACGTTGAGCTTGGATTTGGACATCTTTTCGATCTGGCTCTCGACGGGGACGCCGGTAGTCTTGGCGAAGAACTCGCCGTCCTTCTCTTCGACCTCGTCGGGGTGGTAGTACTTGCCCGCCTGGTCGCGGTAGGAGTAGGCCAGGATCATTCCCTGGTTGAAGAGCTTCTGGAACGGTTCCCTGGTGTGGACCAGGCCGCAGTCGAAGAGTACCTTGTGCCAGAAACGGGCGTAGAGCAGGTGCAAGACCGCATGCTCGACTCCGCCGACGTAGAGATCGACCGGCATCCAGTAGTTCTCGACCTCCTGAGACCACGCCTCAACGGTGTTGGTCGGGTCGAGGTAGCGCAGGTAGTACCAGCAGGAACCGGCCCACTGCGGCATGGTGTTGGTCTCACGGGTGCCCCAGCGGCCGTCCGGCAGCTGGACCCTGAGCCAGTCCTCGTCGGCGCGAGCCAGGGGCGGCCGCCCGTCCTCGGTCGGACGGTACTGGTCGATCTGGGGCAGCTCGATCGGCAGAGCCTCCTCCGGCAGGGCAACGACCTCGCCGTCGTCGGTGTGGACGATGGGGAAGGGCTCGCCCCAGTAGCGTTGGCGCGAGAAGAGCCAGTCGCGCAGTCGGTATTGGATCTTCTCGGCGCCCAGTCCCTTTTCTCCCAGCCATGCGATCGTCGTGTTGATGGCTTCGGGGACCTTGAGTCCATTGAGGTCCAGTCCCTGGTCGCCCGATGAATTGACCATTACGCCGTCGTTGCAGTCGGTGAAGGCCTCCTCCTCGATCGGCTTGGCGCCGCCGGAGACCACCTCGATGATCGGCAGATCGAAGGTCCGGGCAAATTCGTGATCCCTTTCGTCGTGGCCCGGGACGGCCATGATCGCGCCGGTGCCGTAGGACATCAGGACATAGTCCGCGACCCAGATCGGGATCTTGCGGCCATTGACGGGGTTGATTGCGTGAGCTCCGGTGAAGACTCCGGTCTTGGTCTTGGCCAAGTCGGTGCGGTCCAGATCACTTTTGTGGGCGCTTGATGCGATGTAGCGGTCGACGTCCCCACGCTGGTCCTCGGTGGTAATTTCGGCCACAAGCGGGTGCTCGGGCGCCAGGACGCAGTAGGTGGCGCCGAAGAGGGTGTCGGGCCTGGTCGTAAAGACCGTGAAATTGCGGTCGTGGCCGTCGATGGCGAATGTGACGTCGGCGCCTCGGCTGCGCCCGATCCAGTTACGCTGCATCTCCTTGACCGACTCCGGCCAGTCCAGATCGTCCAGATCATCCAGCAGTCTCTGGGCATAGGCCGTGATCTTCAGCATCCATTGACGCATCAGTCGGCGTTCGACAACATCGCCGGTTTCGACGTATTTTCCGTCTTTGACTTCCTCGTTGGCCAGTACCGTGCCCAGGGCCGGACACCAGTTGACCGGTTCGGAGGCCTCGTAGGCCAGGCCCTTCTCGTAGAGCTTGAGGAAGATCCACTGGGTCCATCGGTAGTAGTCGACGTGCGAGGTCGCGACCTCTCGCTCCCAGTCGTAGGAAAAGCCCAGGCGCTGGATCTGGCCCCGGAAGTTGTCGATATTTCTCGTCGTAATCTCGGATGGGTGTTTGCCCTCGCGGACTGCGGCGCGTTCCCCGGGCAGGCCGAAGGCGTCCCAACCCATCGGATGGAGGACGTTGAAACCCTGCATTCTCTTCAGCCGGGCCATGACATCGGTCGCCGTGTAGCCCTCGGGGTGGCCGACGTGCAGTCCGGCTCCGGAGGGGTAGGGGAACATGTCCAAGACGTAGTACTTGGGTTTTGACTTGAGTTCTTCTGGATCACTGGGGGTCCTGAAGGCGTGTTCGTCGGCCCAACGCTTCTGCCATTTGGGTTCGATGACGGATGGGGTGTAGTTGAAATCTTCCATGAAAGCCTCGCAATAAAACCCGCCGGAAGGCAGGCTGCGGCGTATTCTAACCCAAGAACTCTTGCCTGCGTCAACGAGAGTTCTTCCTGTGGCATAATCTTTCCGACAACGGACCGAGGATGGGAGCTCCTATGCCGAACACGACACTCAACCCCGACGCCCTTCGAATGGAAGAAAGCTTCTTTGCTGAGGAGAATGCCAAGTTGTTGGACAAGCTCCGGAGCGAGGCCAAGCTCAAGGAGAGGCGGGATTCCCTCAGGGTGGTCCTGAGAATCGATAACGAAGACGTGCTGAACGCCCTGGTGGATTTGGATCTCTATCCCGAGACGGCGGTGGCATTCAGCCTGATTCCGTTAATCGAAGTTGCGTGGGCCGACTGGGAGATCCAGGAGAAGGAACGCGAGGCGGTGTTGAATGCAGCCTTCGCCAGAGGCATCGAGAAGGGTTCGACGACCTGCGAACTCCTGGAGAACTGGCTCAAACGCAGGCCGGGGCCGGAGATGCTGGAGACCTGGAAGCACTACGTCGGAGTGATCACTTCCAAGATGGATGCCAGCCATCGAGCCGTTTTCCGTGACGGCGTGATGGCCCAGGCCAAGGGTGTCGCCGAGGCCGCAGGGGGATTCCTGGGATTCGGCTCCAAGATTTCGGACGCCGAGCAGAAGGTCCTCGACGACCTCGCCTCGGCGTTCGAGTAGCCG
>CAYSHZ010000155.1:0-3097 GCA_964430905.1 uncultured Thermoanaerobaculia bacterium
TGTCGTAGACGGAGAAGTGAGCCTTAAACAGCGCCTCCCGATCTGACGGGTCCCGGAGAGAGTGAAGGCCGTGCTGATAGGCGGCATGGCTGGCGACGACTGATTGTCCGTCCGAGAGCTGAACTTCTGGGTAGTCGACGTCGGCATCTGCCAACATCGAGTAGGCCTCGGCCGGTGTCTGGTTGAAGGGGCCGGCCAGGGCCAGGATTCGTTCGCCGTTCTCGTCCAGGACGTGGGCTTGTTGGCGGTAGGTCTCGAGGATCCCAAAACGGTAGGGCTTGAGGTCCGGGGTTGCATCGAGCCATGATTTCATGGTCGTTTCCGGAATCCTCAGGAGTTCCGGGGCATACCAGGCGGTGGCCTGTTGGAATTTTGCGAAGAGGATCTGTACGTTGCCCAGTCGGGCCTGGATTTCGTTATTCCGGGTGTCCTGGTTCTGCATCAGACCGGGATATCGGTAGACCCTGTAGGCCAGCTGGCCCAGATCGTCGGAGAGTCGACATGCCTCGAGGATTCGCTCAGGCCCGTCGGCCAGGGTTCCCTGGAAGGCTCGGTACCGTTCCATCAATTCTTCGGCACGCTCGAGGTCGTCTTCCCATGAGCCCCAGTCAGGATAGAGGTGGGACAGGTCCCATAGGTAGCGCTTGGGGATTGCTGCGCGGTCGCGGGTTGCGGGTCGTAAATTACCAGTACTGTCAGGGTGATATGTATTCATCATTCGCTTTCGGTCAGGTAGGGGATTTCGACGGGCTCGACCCTTTCGAGCCTGATATCCAGGGTTGGAGAGGAGCCGAGTTCGGGAACCTCAATGTTGGGGATCCTGAGGGTTTTCTGCCCCAGGGAGGAAACGCGAAGGTCGTAGCGCCCGGGCAGGAGGAGTCGGTGAAAGTCTCCCGCGGCTGGGTCCGTGACGATGGCGGACCGGGCTTCGGCCGTATCAACTCCGATGATCTCGATCGTGGCGGCCAATGGACGGCCGGTGGCGGCATCGACGACGGTGCCGTGGATGCCGTTGTGAGCTGTGTCGATGAAGGCCATTACCGCCCTCCGGTTCGCCGTCCAGATCGTCTCAAGGTCTTCGGACGGGAGCAGCTTGGTGGATGACAGTTCGATCGTCACTTCTCGACCTCTGAGAAAGAAGGTCATGTAGTCCTGTCGTCCACCGGCAACCATATACCAGTCGGCGCCGTCAGTGACTCCAGGTGTGCAAGTCCCTCCAAAGCAGTTCGGTTGGCGGCAATCGTCGAGATAGCCGGGAGGGCCGTCCTCCTGGGCCGCAGTCGCCCAGGCCAGAGAGAGGTTGAAGAACCAGTCGTTGTCAGGGTGTCGGTCGCACCAGGTATCCCATGGATAATTGACAAGCTCGGCCCCGCCGTGAAAGTTGACGGAGAGTGCAAAATGACGTTCTTCAGCGAAGGCCATCATCGCGACGGTCTCGGTCCACCAGGAGTTCCCGTCAGGGTGGGGGCCGACTCGCGGGTCGGGGAAGTTCCGGTTGGGGTCGATCCAGGCAGCTGCACCTGATGGGGTCGTCAAGAACCGAATTGCCGATCGGACGCTTTCGTCGCCTCCGTAATAGGTGCCGTCCGGGTTGGCCAGGGGATTGATCCAGATCTCGGTTTCGTCGACCAGGGTTGTGATCGAGGGGTCGAGGCCATAGTTCTCAAGCAGTTCGAAGGCCAACCTCAAGGTCAGGATGAACCCGGCGGTCTCGTCACCGTGCATCGACGAAGTCAGTAAGACCTCCGGCTCCGCCTCATCGACTTCAGGGTTGTCGGTGATCTCCAGTGCCCAGAGATGGTGGTTCCGGGTCTGGTTGGAGGTCGGGCCGAGGTCGTGAATCCGGCACAGGGTGGGGTGGGTCTCGGCGAGCCGGTGCATCATTGCCTCGTACTGTTCGTAGGTCGGGTAGCAGTTCCATGACGGAGGGCTGGAATTCTCCCAGCCGGAGGTGCACATCGTAACGCTGGTGGACTTGGGTTTCTCAATGATCGAGACTTCATAACCCTGCTCCCGGAGTTGCTGTTCCTGGGCCGGCGAGCAGATGACTGTCGCGGTGCCATCCGAATAATCCGTAACCGAGAACTCGGAAGAGAGCTGTTCGAGCGTGGTCCGGTCTTTGATGATAATCCGAAGCTCGATCTGTGGCGGCTGTGCCCATGCCACGGCACAGAGCATCACGAATATGCCCGGAAGAACAGCTAAAGAAAACCAAGGTCGCATCACCTCGTGCCTCCATCTGGGAAACCCGGATGTTGATCCAAAGCTTCCAGGAAGATTCCAAGCCGGCGCCCAATGACTTCAAAGCGGCGGTCGACGCTGGACCGGATGGCGCCGCGGCTCAACCGTTGCCCGAGGTTGGGGTCTTCAATCAGGCGGTCGAAAGCCGCCGTGATCGCCGACACATCCTCAACGATCAACCCATTGTGTTCGTGATCAACCAGGTCTTCAACTCCAGGTAAGCTCAAGGTAATCACGGGCCGGCCGCAGGCCTGGGCCTCGGAGATTGCCCGGTGACCCCAGTCTGACCCCGGGGCCGCGAACACAACTGCATCCATGGCGGCAAAGAGCAGGGGGAGGTCCTCTTCTTGCTTGCCGGCCCAGGTGACGTGATCGAGGATCTCTAGGTTTCTGGCCCGTCGTTCGAGGGCCGGTTGGAGTTCTCCATGACCCACGGCCAGAATGCTACAGGATCGTCGGGCCTTGGCAGCGGCATCCAGGAGCGTTTCGAACCCGCGGCCCTTGGCCATCTTCCCCACCATGCCCAGCAGGGGTTTCGTTGGATCAATCCCCAGTCGACGTCTGGCTTCCGGAGGGGCCGGTCCGGGTCGGAAGCGCTCCTCGACCGGAACTGGGATTGAGGTTGTCGGACGGCCTCCGATCAGCCTTCTGGTTTGAGTCTCCAGGCTGTGAAGTGGCGCCAAAGCCGCCGTACACTTTCGGCCCGCCCAGCGGTGGAGAGGGTCGCGTCGGAGGTGCCTGGGGTTTCGGAAGGCTCGAACGAGGCGTGCCTGCCTGGCAACCCCTGCGAGAACGGCTTCCAAATGGTCGTGGGGCAGGGTTGTCACAACGACGTCGGAACGGACGCCAAGGTTAA
>CAYSHZ010000155.1:3107-8618 GCA_964430905.1 uncultured Thermoanaerobaculia bacterium
GAGGAGGGCGTGGAAGTTGGACCGTATGTCGGAGGGCCGACGTTCCTTGACCAGATTCGGAAGGGCCCAATTCGAGCCCGAGAGCCTGCGCTCGAGATTGGCGCCGCCGACAAACAGTAGTTGGGCTTCGTGACCGGCGGTGTGGAGGGCCCGGCACCAGTGCTCCGCGACTGCCGCTGCACCGGTGAACTTGTTCGAGGACGTGACCAGACCAACTCTCATGGAGAGAGGATACAGGGGAGAGGGGAACCGGGAAGCGCGTTTCAGCCTTTGGCTTGTCGTACGAAGGCCCGAATCTTCGCAGGGTCCTTGATTCTCGGTTGTATTTCGACGCCTGAGGAGACATCGACCAGTGTCGGTTTTACGATGGCGACCGCATGGCCGACGGTCTCAGGAGTCAGACCACCGGCGAGGCCGAACCTCAGACCGTCGAGTCGGCGCTGCAGGTCTTCCCAATCGCATGCGGTACCGCCCCCCGCCCCGGGATCGATCAGGGGCAGAACACCTCGCTGTTGGAGGGCCTCCACACGAGATCGGTTGACGCCTTCAGGCGGGACCGGGACCCGTCGAATCACTCGCGGGCCAAGGATATCCAGTTGGTCGTCCGGTTCCGATCCGTGCAGTTGGACCCAGTCCAGGTCCAAAGTGGACCGGACCTTGAGGATTTGATCTGGAGAACTATCGATGAATACACCGACGGTTTTCGCTCCGGTCAGTCTTCGAATCCATCCGACGTTCGAGGGGTCCAGCGCCCTGGGAGTACCCTCTACAAAGATGAATCCCAGAAAGTCGGCGCCGGCCTCAATGGCCGCTTCTGCGTCGAGGCGTGAGCAGAGTCCACAGATCTTGATCAACATCGATCAAGCCTGCCCGGGTCGAGGGACGCCGTCAAGGCAAGATGTGGTTTTCCCATGACGCCGACCAACAGATTATTTCACCGCAAGAAGACCCGGTGTAGGCGTGTCCTTCAGGGCACGCAACTCCGCCGTTCGAGGACCTGCCGACGGTTGGCGATGCAGGCCCTGAAGGACCCAACGGCGTTGTGTTCGTAGGGGCGGGGTTTATCCCCGCCCGGGTTTTCTTAAGGCATTGCCCGCTTCAACCTTTGCGCACAACCATTCGGGCGAAGACCGAGAGGGAATGGGTCGACACTCCCGAAGGCCGGGGATGAACAACCTCAGTCCAATTTTCTGTGTCCAGGACTCTTCATTTCGGCTAGACTCCTTGGCCTATGAAGGACTGGACCCCCGTTTCATGGCAGCGGATGTCGGCGGCGCAGCAGCCCCACTACGAAGATCCGGGTGCTCTCAATGTGGCATTGGAACGTCTTGCGGCCTTTCCCCCTCTGGTGACATCGTGGGAGGTCGAACGGCTCAAGAAACAATTGGGCGAGGCGGCGGCCGGTCAACGGTTCTTGCTGCAGGGCGGGGCCTGCGCGGAGAGTTTCCGGCAGTGTCGGTCCGAGGTCATCACCAACAAGCTCAAGATTCTGCTCCAGATGTCCCTGGTTCTTACCTTCGGCATCAAACGACAGATCATCCGGGTCGGGCGCTTTGCCGGCCAGTATGCCAAGCCCAGGTCATCCGATTCGGAATGTCGTGGGGACGTCACTCTGCCGACCTATAGGGGGGATCTGGTCAATGCGCCGGAGTTCTCGCCTGAGGCACGGAGGCCGGATCCGGAGCGATTGATCTCCGGCTACCATCACTCGGCCTTGACGCTCAATTTCATCAGGGCGCTGGTTGACGGCGGATTTGCCGACCTTCACCATCCCGAGTACTGGGATCTGGATTTTGTTGTGCATTCTTCAAGGGCACGGGAATACCAGAGCATGGTCGAGACGATTTCCGATTCCCTTCGTTTCATGGAGACTCTTGCGGGGATCCAGGCGGGGCAGATCTCAAGGGTGGATTTCTTTACCTCGCACGAGGGGCTGCACCTGGGCTATGAACAGGCCCAGACCCGCAAGGTTCCCCACAAGGCCGGCTGGTTCAACCTGTCGACCCATTTTCCGTGGTTGGGGGTACGAACCTCTGATCCAGGCGGCGCCCATGTGGAGTATTTCAGAGGCATCGTCAATCCCATCGGCATCAAGATCGGTCCGGAGATGACCTCCCAATGGTTGGGGGATCTCCTGCGCATCCTTGATCCAGAGAAGGAGCCTGGACGGGTGACCCTGATTCACCGTCTCGGTCATCGACGAGTTGCGAAGATATTGCCCGGTCTGGTGGAATGCGTTCGTTCACTCGATCATCCGGTTGTTTGGTGTTGTGATCCCATGCACGGGAATACCGAGACTACGGGCGAGGGCATCAAGACCCGGCATTTCGACAACATCCTGTCGGAGTTGGAGCAGAGCTTTGATATCCACCGGGATTGTGGGTCCTACCTTGGAGGAGTCCATTTTGAGCTTTCGGGCGAGAACGTCACGGAGTGCATCGGGGGCGCCAGGGGGCTTTCGGAAGAGGATCTCCGCCGGTCATACCGGAGCCTGGTCGATCCTCGGCTGAACTACGAACAGAGCCTGGAAATGGCCTTGCGCGTTGCCCGGAAAATGGCCGCTGTGAACGGATTTACAGAGAAATAACGGGAGTGCCTGCCCCCGAAGTCGGGGTTATTTGAAACTCTGGTGCAGGAGATCCTCAACATACTGGTCCGTGTGGATCCCGTGGTCGTGCAGCAGGCCTTCGGCCGAAACGACGAACGTGGCATGTTCTCCTGCCACACGGGAGAAGAAGACCCTGTGGGAATCGCCCCCGCAATTCATATCCAGGTGGGCCAGGTCTTCCGACAGGTCGCTCCTGAGGTCTGCTTTGCAGAGCGGGCATTTCAACAGCCATCGAGATCCTGGTTTGACATCTACATTGGCCGGTGTATGAATTGTATAGACTCCGGGTTCAGGATGAAGGCCCATCAGTACTTTCGTTCCCGCATTCTCGGCCACCAGGATGACCGTCTCGTCCGGATTGAGTATCCCGCGACATCTCGGGCAGCTATAGGTCCAGTGCATAAGAACCCCCTCTTCGGAGGATGATATCCCATTCCGGAATCTGAGCCACCGGCCGTTATCGGCGGATTATGATCTCGGGTTGGGTTAAGGTGTGTCGATGAAAGGAGCGTTCATGAGCCTTCCAGATTCTGCCCCCAGGTCGGCCCTCGTAACTGGGGCCGCCGGTTTCATTGGTTTTCACCTCTCGCGTCGTTTGTTGGAAATGGGGTGGGACGTTGTCGGCATCGATAATCTCAACGACTACTACGATCCTTCACTCAAACGGGCCAGGCTTGAGATTCTGGCCGAGTCCGAGCGGTTTTCATTTGTCCGCCTGGATCTTGAGGACAGGGAAGGAATGGAAAGCCTGTTTGGCTCCAACGCTTTCTCGGTTGTGGTCAACCTTGCCGCCCAGGCCGGCGTGCGCTACTCGATCGAGAATCCCCGTGCCTATATTGACTCCAATATCGTTGGTTTTCTCAACGTTCTCGAGGGCTGTCGGCACAGTGACAGTGTGCAGCATCTGGTTTATGCCTCGTCCAGTTCGGTCTACGGCGCCAATACATCCTATCCATTCAGTGTTCGCGACAATGTTGATCATCCCGTTTCGCTCTACGCCGCCACCAAGAAGAGCAATGAATTGATGGCCCACACCTATTCCCATCTTTATGGTCTTCCAACGACGGGGCTCCGTTTTTTCACGGTGTACGGCCCCTGGGGAAGGCCGGATATGGCCCTCTTCAAGTTCACACGGGCCATCAGGGCCGGGGAGGCGATCGACGTCTACGGTCAGGGTGACATGAGGAGAGATTTCACCTATATCGACGACATCGTCGAGGGTGTCACTCGGGTCATGACTTCGGTTCCACAGTCCGATCCCAACTGGACCGGTGACGCACCGGATCCTTCCTCCAGTGCTGCACCCTGGCGGGTCTTTAACATCGGGAACCACGATCCAGTGGAGTTGATGCATTTCATCGCAGTGATTGAAGAGGCGTTGGGGACAAAGGCGCTCAAGAATATGATGCCGATGCAACCGGGAGATGTTCCGGCGACGGCTGCAGATGTTCAGGCCCTGTCGGATGCTGTCGGATTCGAACCATCAACCTCGATTGAGGATGGTGTCAAACGGTTTGTTGAGTGGTATTTGGAGTACTACACCTAGCGCCGGAATCGGTTCTGTGTCCGGGAGACACTGGCCCTGACTGCCGACAGCATGCGTTTACGTTCGGATTCCGAACAGGGAAGTCGGTGATCCATGCGCGGAATTTCTCCGCGTTCCTGGAGGGCTTCGAGATGAACCCGGTACAGCTGGTCCAGCATGGCCGGCGCTTGGTCCTTGGCCCAGATATAGAGGGCCGATGTATTCTCGGGAGGACGCCGGTTGCCGTGGTCTTCCCTGAAGGACTGGGCCATGCGTTCGTGGAGAAGGTCACTCAACGATCGTTCCATGCCCTCGATCATCTTCTGTCGCCGCGATCTCACGCCCGTTCCAGCCATGAACCGAGCCTGACACAGGGAGGGCTGCTGTAATGTGTCCGTGGTCACATTCTTGGTCGATGGCGCCGGATTGGAACGAACGATCCAAACGGTGGGAACACGGAAAGAGTACGGTACAACGGAGGCTTGGAATACCTTGGGGTTGCGATGACTGATGGCTGGGTAGGGGAGAGATGATGATGAACGAAATCTGGGATTCATTGTGGCTTGACGTGAATTTGGCGACGATGGTCGAGGGACAGGTCCCCTATGGCGCCATTCGGGACGGCGCCGTTGCCTTCTCCGAGGGACGCCTGGCATTTGTCGGATCTCGAAAAACACTTCCCGGTCAGCCGGAGAGACTGGCGCGGTCCGTTTTTGAGGGTGAGGGACGGTGGATGACTCCGGGTCTGATTGATTGCCACACCCATCTGGTCTTCGGCGGAAACCGAGCCCGGGAGTTTGAAGAGCGCCTGGCCGGTGTCTCGTACGAGGCGATTTCCAGGGCAGGAGGCGGGATTCTCTCGACCGTTGCTGCGACCAGAAAGGCCGCCGAAGCGGAGTTGTTGTCCCAGGCCATGCCGCGGCTGGATCGCATCTTGGCCGAAGGGGTGACGACCGTCGAGATCAAGTCCGGCTACGGGTTGGATCTCGAGACGGAGATCAAGATGCTGTCGGTTGCCCGACAATTGGGAGAAGAACGCCCTGTCGAGGTCAGGACCACGCTGCTCGGTGCCCACGCCTTGCCTCCCGAGTTTTCCGGCCGTCCGGACGACTACATCGATCTTGTATGCCGGGAGATGATTCCGGCGGTAGCCGGGGCCGGTCTTGCGGATGCTGTCGATGTTTTTTGTGAGAACATCGGGTTCACTCCAGATCAGACGGAACGGGTCTTCAGAGCTGCAGCCGCACACAATTTGCCTGTGAAACTCCATTCGGAACAGCTTTCGGGCCAGGGAGGGGCTCGGCTTGCCGCGCGATGGGGGGCGTTGTCGGCCGACCATCTGGTGTTTGTCTCAACCGATGGAGTCGAGGCGTTGGCA
>CAYSHZ010000156.1:0-8605 GCA_964430905.1 uncultured Thermoanaerobaculia bacterium
TCGCAGGTGGGAATCGAGGGCCGAAATAGTGTCACGGCCGAAGGAGAGTCGATTCTTGATGACATCAAGAATGGAGCCGACCTCGGAGAGGCGAATCAAGGGGAAGGGGTTCCTGCCCGGGCGGCAGTGAAGAAAGGTCAGCTGTGTGCAATAGGGGTGAGAGCAGGGGAGCGGAAAGATGTCTCTCGGTTCCAGCCAATCGAGGCGGGTCATTTCCCGGATGACATCGGGAGTCGTGATCCGATCGACGGTCTCCGCACCTTCGTTCCTGCCGCAGTAGGTCATGGTCTGGAAGGTCAGGCCCGTGATGCCGGGCGTTCGGGCCGCAAGGCGGACAATCTCGGGGACATCGGGCAGATTCTCGGAGCACAACGTGACGACCAGAATCGTGTTGAGCCCGACGGCGGCCAGTTTCTCGATGACGACATCCTTCTCCGCCCGGAGATCGCAGGCTCGAAGTCTCTGCGCCGCAGCCGGCGACGGCCCGTCGTATTGAAGATAAATGTCCAGCACGTCGCGGAATTCGGCCAGCCGCGCGAGGAAGGCGTCGTCCGTGGCCATTCGGCGGCCGTTGGTGTTGAGGAGAATGCGGTTCGGACGCCTTCGGGCGGTTTCCCTGAGGAACTCGATCAGCTGCGGGTGGAGGGTTGGCTCTCCGCCGGAGAGCTGCAGCACGTCAATTCGTCCCTCGACCTTTTCCACCGTATCCAGACGGCTTGAGAAGTCCCCAAGGGTGATATCTTCACCGGCGGTTGGATCCGCGTAGCAGATGGGGCAGCTCATGTTGCAGTGACCGGTGATCTCAATCAGGGCGACGCAGGCGTGCTGTTCGTGTTGGGGACAGTATCCGCAGTCTTGGGGGCACCCGTCATTGACAGTTGTCGAAAAATGACCAGGAATACGGCCTTGGACCAGGGGGGCTCCGGGATTGACATAGTATTGGAACGACGAGCTGACGAGATTGAAAAAGGCGCCGTGCTCAGGACATTCCTTGTCCAGATAGGCTTTGCCGCCCTTCTCGACCAGTTTTGCTCGCAGTACCCGGTGGCATACAGGGCAGGTGGAAAGTGTTCTGGAGAAATAGCGGTGGGCACGAAGGGCGTGTTCGCTCTGTTGATCCGAACCATCCACGGAACAGGCGACAGGCGAGCAACAGGAACACGTCGGTAAGGTCACCCCAGGTGAACCATTCGGTTCTCAGGGCTGGGTTCGGGCGGGTCCTGTCGGGGTGGACGCTCCATCTGCGAATTGTAGCACTGGGAAAAGCCGGGAGAAATGTGGGTTGTGCCTCGTTTGGATTCCCGGCAGGGGAGAGCGGGTGTTGACCGTGGCGCCGAATCCTGGTGAGATGTGCCCGATTGGAGGCTGGAATGCATCGTTGGTTGATGGTGTTGGTCATCGGAGTTCTCGTTCCGGGGTTGGTCGGGGCGGGTGAGGCAAAGAGGGTTCCGCAGGAATATCTGGATTCGATCGTCGATGACAATCCCAACCCATTGCCCCATGGCCTGGCGCCGGGAGAGACGGTTCCGGTTCTCGAATGGGCCGATCGCCAGGGACGGACACCGCCGACCGGTGTGGTCAGAACGCCGGCCGAGTATGAGGTCAATGATGGGATGCTGATCAGTTGGGGTTCGTACCCCGCCCTGATGACAGAAATGACGGTTGCAGTTACCACGGGGACCGACGCCACCGTGTGGATCGTCGTATCCGGTCCCTCCCAACAATCGTCCGCAACATCCACGCTGACCGGAGCGGGCGCAGATATGGACCAGGTGGAGTTCATTACCTACTCGACCGACAGCCCCTGGATGCGAGACTATGGTCCACGATTCATTTCTGAGGATGGCGAGCGGGCGATCGTCGATCATACCTACAATCGGAGTCGGCCCAACGACAATCTGTTTCCCGATCATGTCTCGAGCCTGTGGTCCGAGCCTCAGTACGACATTCCGCTGGTCCACGGCGGAGGCAATTTCCACCTCTTCTCGAACGGCGAGGCCTTCATGACGGATCTGATCCTCGACGAGAACCCCGGGCTCAGTGAGCAAGATGTCGAAGATCTCTACATGGACTACGAGGGCGTCGACCTGACGATCATGCCCGGTTTCCCGACCTGGTACGACTGGACCCAGCACATCGATATGTGGATGCTGCCGACGGCAGACCATGAGGTCATCATCGGCGAGTATCCTGCAAGTGATACCGAGGTTCGTACGATCACCGAAGATGCCGTGACCCTGCTCGAGGGCCGGGGTTACACCGTTCATCGGACGCCGGGCTGGTCCTCCGGTGGGACCCATTACACCTACACCAACTCGGTCGTGCTCAACGAGGTCGTCCTGACCTGCCAGTTCCAGAACGCCAGTTCCTCCTATGCCGATGAGGATGCCGCTGCGGTGGCGACATTCACGGCGGCTTTTCCCGGTCGCCAGATCGTACCGGTCGATTGTTCCGGCATCATCGGCAATTACGGTGCCGTCCACTGCATAGTCATGCACGTTCCCGCCGTCGATCCGCCGATGTTTGCGGACGGTTTCGAGACCGGTGACACCTCGGCGTGGGAGTAGGGTGCCAAGAGTTCAAGAGTGGGAAAGTTCAAGAGTGCAAGAACCTCATGGCCGGAGGCTCAGGTGTTCAGCTCATCACACTGCGTCTCCGGCGCTCCGCCCGTCCAAATATGGCAGGAAGAAGATCAGGGCCATTCCGGGAATGGTGGCGGCAAAGGTGAAGGCGAAGTAGTTTCTGAAACCCCAGGCGTCGGCGATGAAACCGCTGAGGACGCCGGACAGGGTAAAGCTGACGCTCATCAGGGCCGAGAGGATGGCGTAGTGTGCCGCCTTGTGGCTCGGCTTGCAGCAGCGCATCAGGTAGACCATGAAGACAGCGGTGCCAAAGCCTGAGCCAATATTCTCCAGGGTGATGATGCCGGTCAAGAGGCCCATGTTGGGGAGGCCCAACTCGGGGTGGCCGATCAGGTGTTCGTAGCGTCCCGCAAGGCCCATGTAAAGCAGGTTGAGGGTGTTCTGGGCGAGGATGAAGGGCCAGATCCACCGTTTGAGTCCATGCTTCGAGATCAAGTAGCCGCCGATCATCGTGGCGCCGATCAGGGCCCATATGGCTAGGCTGTTGGCCCACCCAAATTGTTCTTTTGTCATGCCGATCTCTCTCAGGAAGGCGTAACGCATCTTGAGCAGGAAGCTCTCGCCGGTTCTCAAAAAGACGACGAATGCCAGGATGATGCCGATGCGGGGCTGGTCGAGGAAATCGACGAAGGCGTCTGCATAGTAGGACTGACTGGTCGAGAGATGGCTCTTGAGTACGGGGATGAAGGCCAGCAGGATGAGAAGAGCAAGGAGAAGGGCCAGCCCGATCCATCCGCTGGGGGAGATGGTCTTCAGGACGGAGGAGGAGGCGATCGCGTTCTGGACTGCGTTGGCGCCAATGATCAGCTTGATGGCGGCCACGGTGATGGCGACGGCGATACCGATCAACAGGGTCTTGAAGGTCAGGAGCCTCGAGGAGAGATCTCGGAAAGACCGTTCTTCGGTCTCGATTCTGGGGAGAAAGATCAGGTGATAGAGCGTCAATAGCAGCATCACCAGAGCGACTACCAGAAGGGTCGGGAACCACCCCCAGCGACCAATGAGAATAAATGCCGGACCGCCAATCAGAAAGATCGCCCACCGGAAGGCCATCGCCCTGAAACCTACGTATTTTGACTGGCCGTCGGTGTCCAGGGCCTCAAGATAATAGCCGTCGATCGCGATGTCGTGGGTTGCCGCAAAGAAGGCCAGGATGATGAACACTATTGAGGATGTGATCAGCACGTGGCTCATGGTCGTGGAGAGGGCCAGCAAGACCAGGAGAGCGGTGATGACGATCTCGATCCGTACCAGCCAGGAGCGTTTGGTCGCATAGCGGTCGAGAAAGGGGCCCCACAGGAATTTGAGATTCCACGGCAGGTGGAACAGTGAGGTCAGACCGATCATCTGAAGGCTGGCGCCCATTTCCTTGAAGATGGCCTCGGCCAACTGGTGGACCACCGCATAGGGATAGCCCTGTCCAAAATAGGTTGACGATACCCAACTCGAGGGATGGTGAACAATCCTACCCCAGAACTCCTTTATTTTCATACAGATTTCACCCTGATGAGGGCTGCTGCAGTTGCCCCAAGACCAGCGATGGCGGCCAGTACGATCCACACCAGGAACCAGTCACCCGAAGCGTCAAGAATGGCGCCTGCGACCGGAGGGCCGACGACGGTCCCCAGATTCGAAAAAGCCGTGATGACGCCGAAGGCAAAGCCGACCCGGGCAGCCGGTACGATCCGGGCCGGCAAGGCATAGGTTGCCGTCGGAACGGCAGCGGCGCAGAGACCCACCAGAATCATGGCTGTGCGAGCCCCGATGGCGCCGGTGGCCATCATCCCCAGGGTCAGGGCCAGGAGAACCAGACCGAAGAAGACCCAGGCCACGGGGCGACCGACCCGGTCGATGATCGTGCCAAAGATGGGACTCAAGATCAGTGCCATCCACATGATCAGGGTGACCGTCGTCAGGGCCGCCTGGCCGCCGCCGATCCACTGGGGCGCGAAGGTCGGCACCGAGGCAAAGGCGGCGAAGAAGAGCATCCATGCGATGGACAGCATGATCAACGGTCGGACGATGGTCCGTCCGGTCTCCGTCGTTGGGCCTGCCAAGAGCGTCGATCCACCGTCGGCTCGCCGCGGGACTGCGAGATTGTGGAGGGGAATGGCCACGAGGGTCAGCCCCGCCAGGACCGTAAGCTCGCCCCGCCATCCCAAAAAGGCGAGGAGAGTGGAATGGGAGGAGAAGATCGAAATCATCCCTGCCGGATAGACTGCCATGAAAATGCCCATCGCCAGGGCCAGTTGCCGTCCGGAGAATGCCTCGGTCAGTAATCGAGCCAGGAGCAGATTGATGATCAGGCCGCCGATACCGAAGAGGAAGCGCCCTACCACCAGGAAGGCGTAGTTCGGCGCCGCCGCAAACAGGGAAGCTCCGACCAACATGATGATCAGACCTCCATTGCCGGTTGCCCGGGCGGGCCACCGGTCGATCGCTGCGCCCAGCGGAATCGAGAGGAAGATTGCGGGGACGGCGATTGCCCCGACCAGAAGACCGATCTGGAGATTGCTCAGGCCGAAGTGTTTGGTCAGCTGCGGAATCAGCGGCGGCACGGCAAAGAAGGTCGTTGCCACTGCAAAGAAGCTGACGACCGCCGAGGTCAGGATCAACCAGCGGTTGGTGGGAGGGTTTGGGGTCGTGTCGTTCATCATGGGCAGCAGGGTCAGCCTGTGGGGTCGGAGACGTTTCTCAGGGCGAATTGAACGAAGCGGGACTTGACCTGCTCCGAGGCGACGACTCGTTCAATCGGTCCCAGGGCGGTCAAACCGTGGACCACGCGATTGAGGAAACGGCTGCCGCGGCCGGCGCCCTGGTCGAAGAGGAGATCGGCCAGTTTGCCTCGCTCGATGGCCATCCTCAGGATCTTCTCCATGCCTGTCCGGGGGACGTTTGGCTGGACCTTGCGGCGGGTCATCGACATCGCCTTGTGAGAGCCACAGGCGCCGACGCAGACCCCGCAACCGATACATCGGTCGGGGTCGATCCTGGCCTTGAGGTCGTTCTTCCGGCGTCCGGTAATCTGGGACGGCCTCATTTCGATGGCGCCGACGGGGCAGGCCCGGGCGCAGCGTGAGCATCCCGTGCAGTCCTCAAGGTCGCAGGTGGCGACAAAACCGCTGGGGTTGACGCCCGGCAGATCGTATTCGTTGATGGCCTGGAGTTGGCCGCAGCAGCAACCGCAGCAGTTGCAGATGTAGGTCGGTTTGTTCTGGACGTTGTCGGCGATCTGGACCAGGCCGCTTTCCCGGGATTGGACCAGAATATCCATCGCCTCCGAACGATCAATCTCCCGTCCAAACTCTCGGTGGATAACGAAGGCCGCGCCGGCGTTGACCGAGAGGCAGACATCCATCGGAGCATCGCAGCGGGTTCCCAGATGTTCGGCCTTGTGGCGGCAGTAGCACCAGGAGACCGCATATTTTTTTGCCTCCTCGATCACCGAAGTCGAGCGTTCCCAGTCGAGGACATCGGGAAGTTCCTCGTCCGACAGGGCACTCTCATGGACCATTGTCTTTCCGATGACCGTCTCGCCGCCGAAGACCTCCTGGGCAAATGCCGGGTCGCCGTGAGTATAGGCATCCAGGGCCTCGGCCATCCTCTTCTTGGGGATGGTGTCCTGGGCCCGCATCAGGGAGAATTCGAAGAAGCCGACGACCGGCGGCGACAGCAGATATCTGGTCTTCCCCGTCTTCGGATTGACGAGGTCCATGACGATGCCCTTGTCCGCCATGCGGTCAAGGCGAGGTTTGAGTTCTTCCTGGGAAATGCCAACGCGGGCTGCGATCGCCCCAAGGCCTGAGGGGAGAACGGGGAGTTGGGCGGCCAGTGCTGCCTCCTCGGGCGTATAGAGGATTTCCAGGATCTCCTGCCATCCGCGTCTCGAGGTTTCTTCCTGGGGTTCCGGGAAGCCGACGCTGCCCGCGTTGAGCCGATTGGCCAGGTCCCGGTATTCCGCCTTGAGATGTCCCAAATGTCCCATGCAACCTCCAATCTGACCCTACCATGGCGGGGCCGGCGGTCCGTTTCGGATTCTCGGGATGGAGTGAATCAATATCCTGGAGGCTTCGGTATGGGGTACACTGGTTCCGAGGGTATGGTGTCCACCACGACGATCTTTGACGGAGGGCGGGTTGGTATGGACCAGTTGGTCCAGCTGATGGTGAAGCCCTGCTTTGTCATGTGTCACCGGCGGATACCCCCGATGACGGAACGGCCCGGCCACGTATCGCCGACCTTGCTCGCGATGGAATCTCCCCGTTCCAGATACGTGAGACGGTGGAAGCGGCATGCGAGAGGTTGTTCGTCGTGTGCCCTGATCTTCTCCCACTTCGGAATTTCACTCAAATAGAGTCGGAAGAACCGCTTGTGTGGGGTTGTTACCCACTGTATGAGTGATGGAATCCAACTCCGGGTTGTTTATGACGAGAGTTGTGCCGTGTGCCGGGGCGCTCGGTCATGGGTCGAACGCAGGGACCACGAGAGCCGAATCGCATTTGAGGCGGCTGAATCCTCGGTAAGGCCAGAGGATCGAGTCTTGGAGGTGAGGGGCGGAACACATCCTGCCCTCGGGTTTGACGGCTGGATTGCAATCTTCGAAAACCTGCCCCGGTGGAGAGTTGTCGCACGCTTGGCGAGCCGGCGCCCCGCTCGACGAGTGGGATCAATGATCTACGCCTGTGTCGCGGAACATCGCCACCGATTCAGTCGAAGGGGAGCTGGATAAGAAAATACAGGGACCGGGTCCGGCTGGAAACTCCATTACGAGTTTTCGGATGGGAATGCTAGGGTGAAGAGGTGATTTTCATAATTTTCTGAGGAGGGATTGTGATGGATTGGAAGCGGTACGTGGTATCGGTGATTGGTTGTGTGGTGATTCTTGGATTGCCGACCGTTGGTATGGCTCAGGACGAGACGGCGGAAGAGGCAGTTGCTGCTCAGCTCGAGGCTGCGGAAGAGGCAGGCCGAGAGGTTGCAGTCGGTGAGATCGTCGTCACTGCGCAGAAGAGGGAACAGAATGTTCAAGAGGTTCCGGTTGCGATCTCGACCTTGAGTGGAGAGGATCTTCAGGCAATTACCTCCGGTGCACCGGACGTTCGGGCCCTTTCGGCACGGGTTCCCAGCCTGATCCTTGAGAGTTCCTTTGGACGAGCCTTCCCACGGTTCTACATTCGAGGTCTGGGTAATACCGATTTCGATCTCAATGCCTCCCAGCCGGTGTCGATGGTGGTTGACGGTGTCGTGATGGAGAACCCCGTGGTCAAGGGCATGCCGATCTGGGACATGGACAGGGTCGAGGTTCTGCGGGGTCCCCAGGGAACGCTGTTCGGCCGCAACACGCCTGCAGGTATCGTCAAATTCGAGACGAAGAAGCCGACCCAGGAGTTCAATGCGGATTTCCGGGCGTCCTATGGGACCTTTGGCACAGTCGATATCAACGGTGGGGTGGGCGGCCCCCTGAGCGATACGGTTTCCTACAGGGTTTCCGGGCTGTATCAGAGTCGCGACGATTGGGTCGATAACGGTTACACCGGCAAGAAGGACGAGCTCGGCGGTTATGAAACCACCGCGTATCGTGCCCAGTTGCTGTGGGAACCAAGTGAGAATTTCGATGCCTTGCTCAATGTTCACGGGTGGGATGTCGACGGGACGGCTCGTATTTTCCGGGCCAACATCATCAATCCGGGCACCAACGATTTGGCCTCCGATTTCGAGCAGGATCAGGTCTATCTGGACGGCTTGAATGAGCAGGACATCAGCGCATTTGGTGGTGTATTGAACATGAATTGGAACTTTGGAGGAGCGACCCTGACCTCGGTCACCGGCTTCGAGACCCTGGATATGTACAGCCGGGGCGATATCGACGGCGGTTATGGCGCAGCCTTCCTCGGTGAGGGCAACTATGGACCCGGGTTCATTCCCTTCCCGGCCGAGTCGGCTGGAGGCATTCCCGATCTGGA
>CAYSHZ010000157.1:0-8579 GCA_964430905.1 uncultured Thermoanaerobaculia bacterium
TCGATGTCGAGATCATCAGGGCGCGCATCCCGACCAACTCGGTCCGGTTTTCATTCCTGATCCAACCTGACATCGGCTATATCCGGCTGAGCGAGTTTTCCAATACCTCCACCCGCGAGGTTCGGACCGCCCTGAATCAACTCGAAGAACAAGGCATGAAGCGTTTAATCTTTGACCTCCGGAACAATCCCGGCGGCGCCCTCGACGCGGCCATCGGAGTCTCCGATGTCTTTCTGGCAAAAGGAGAACTGATCGTATCGACCAAGGGCCGAACGTCGGACAGCGTCTCGAGGATCGAGGCGCCCGGGTATGGTCCCCGCTTCGAAGGTCCCGTGGTCATCCTGGTCAACCAGGGATCGGCCTCGGCCTCGGAAATCGTCGCGGGCGCAGTCCAGGATCACGACCGCGGCATCGTTCTGGGGGAAGTCACGTGGGGCAAAGGCCTTGTCCAGACGGTATTCGGCGTCAGGGACGGAGGACTGGCATTGACGACCGCAAGGTACTACACGCCATCGGGACGATGCATCCAGCGTGACTACGAGAGTTTCATCGACTACATCACCCACCGCAACGGCAACGGCACCGAGGGCCGCGAGGTCTACGAGACCGACGCCGGCCGAACAGTTCTGGGCAGTGGTGGCGTCACCCCCGACGTCACGGTCACCAACAGGGAACTCTCGGAGTCCATCGTCCGACTCTACGGAACGTCGGCATTCTTCCGTTTCGGCGTCGAGCTGCTCAAAGACATTCCGGAAGAAGAGCAGAAGACCTTCGGAGAGGCATTTGATCCCGCACAGGGCGCACTGGATGGTTTCCTCATCTGGGTCAAGGACGAAGAGATCCTGGATGACGAAAACCTTGATGCCCTGCACGAAGACCCCCAGGATCTGGAAGACATCTCCAGAGCGTTGACGATCGAGATCCTCAACGCCACCATGGGTCTTGAGGCCGGATACCGCCATGGGCTCGAAGCGGACGAGCAGTTCAAGCAAGCCGTCGAACACCTCGATGACGCAGCAGATCTCTGGGAAGCCCTGGGACGGTAGTCCCGACCCGGGTTTGAACGACACCGCATTCGACCGGCAACAGAGTCTGGCCCATCTCCACCATTCCCCGCTCAAGATCCGTCAGAGCAGCAACCGGACTTCTGTCACCGAAACGGGACAATGAGTCCTCTCGAACGAACAGAGGGTGACCCTGAGCCCCTTCCCTGGACCTCTTCAAGCTGGCATCGTTATTGCGGTAAGAAATGATGTCGGCGCCGGAGGCTACGACCAAAGGGTCCATGCAAGGGAGATCATCATGAAAAACCTGATCCTGAGTCTGATCGTTGGAATATTCGTGATCCTGCTGGGGAGCTGTTCGTCAGTCGGCTACATCACCGACTGGGATACCCACCACAATTTCTCCTCAGACCAGACCTTCGCGTGGTACGAGCTGCCCGAAAGACCCAATCACGACAGGCCTTCGCCCGCTCCAAACGCGTTTGTGGCCGCACGAATCCGAAAGGCGGTTGAGGGGGAACTCGGTCTCAAGGGACTCCAACCCGTCGAACCCGGCACCGCGGACCTCTTGGTGACCTACCACATCACCCTGCAGCGCAACATGCAGATCTACTCCAGCGGCTGGGGATATCCCTACCGGGGATGCTGGGGCTGGGGTGGTGGCGGCTACTCTTCCGCGAGAATGGTGACCCGGGGTACGCTGATCATCGATGTCCTGGACGGAAGCCGGCGCGGCCTGGTTTGGCGCGGCATAGCCGAAGGCGCCTTCACCAAGCCCAATCCCTCGGAGGCCGACGTCGCGAAAATCGTCGCCCGCCTCTTGGCTGATTTCCCGGCGCAATAGCCCGGTCGGTTTCCTGCCTCCACCTCGGTGATCCGGGCCCGAGATCGACGATCAGACCGAATCGGCCTCCACCCGTGTCATCGGCCTCAACTTCCGGAAGACAGAACGGATCACACGCCCCACCCCGCCGAAGAAATCTTCGGACATCGCTGCGGTGGTCGGGAGGAGGATCGCCGTCAAGACGGTTGAGACCGCCAGCCCACCCATAATGACCAGGGCCATCGAGTAGTAGTAGATCCCTGCCAGGGCGGGTTTCTGGACGACAATGGGAACCAGACCAACCAGGGTCGTGATTGCCGTCATCAGGATGGGTCGCAAACGCTCCCGGCCGCCACGCAGCATGGCCTCGGTCCTTTCCATCCCCAGACGCCGATACGAGTTGATGTGCTCGAGCATGACGATGCCGTTGTTGACGACGACACCGATCAACAGGAGCAGGCCGATCGCCGCCGGCTGATCGAAATCCGTTCCGGTCAGCCACAGGGCCCAGAATGCGCCTGCGATGGCAAAAGGCAGGGACACCATCAGACCGACGGCCTGGCGAACGCTCTCGAAGAGCCCGGCCATGACCGCGAAGACCAGCAACAGGGCCAGACCTAGATCGACCAGGAAGTCCCTGGACTGGTCCTGCTGCCTTTCAACCCACTCGGACATCGTCCAACTGTAACCAAAGGGGAAGTCCATCGAATCCATGGTGCTCTTGACGAGGGGCATGTAGTCGGCCATCGTTCCCCCGTCATAGCGAGCCCCGACCCAGATTGAGGTCCGGCGGTTGTTGCGGCGAATGCGCTCCGGCCCGGGGGCAAAGCTGAAGTCCGCCATGGCTGCCAGCGGGATCTTCTCCCCACCTGCGCCCCAGATCGGGAGATTCCGCAACTGGGTCATCGTTTCCTCGTCCTGCTCGTCCAGAGTCAGGCGCATCTCCTTCTCGCCGTCCGGCGTCCTGAAACGCTGCAGGCGCCGCCCCCTGAAGGTCAGGCTGACGATGTCGGCCGGTTGGTTGAAGGGGACACCGAACCTCGCCGCGGCTTCCCGGTCGAGATCGACCGAAAGTTCCACCCTTCCGGCCTCGGCCGAACTCCAGGGATCGACCAGTCCGGGGACCCCTTCGAGTCTGAGCTTGGCTTCCTCGCCCAGCTCCTGAAGCACTCCCGTGTCGTCACCAACGATCTGGAAGGCAATGCGCTTGCCCCCTCCGCGTCGCCACCCCATCATCGACTGGTCCTGCACCTGCAACTTGACGCCAGGAATCTCCGGCAACAGCTCCCTGAGCCCTTTCCGGGTCTCGGCCATCGCCTCGTCGTTGGCGAAGCCCTCCTTCATGTAGATTCTGGTCAGGCTGAATCTATCCGACCAGAAAGAGTAGATGTGCTCCGCATTGAGTTTGTCCATCCGGGGCAGCAGGACCGCCTCCACCAGATTGATCACCTTCTCCTTGCGGTCGAGGCTCAAGGCTTCGGAAAACTCGTACCGCGCCTGTACGAAGACCTCGGAGCGGTTGGCGTCGAAGTTCTTGTCTATTCGATTGAACGGAAAGATCGTTGAGGCGACAACACCCAGGCCGACGACGACAGACACCCAACGGTGGCGGAGGTTGAAGGCCAGGATCGTCTCGTAGCGCCGTTCCATCGCCAGCATCAGGGGCGCCCGGCGCGGAGGCCGAAGACGGATGACCCGTGAGGTCACCAGCGGGATCAGCGTCTGAGAGATAAAGAGGGAGGCCACCAGGGTCAGGCACACGGTGATGGCCAACTCCCGAAGGTAAATGTTCATCTGATTGGGCTTGTTGAAGATCATCGGCAAAAAGACAATGACCGAGGTGATCGTGGCGGCGATAACCGCAGTCGAAACCTCACGGGCGCCCAACCGGGCCGCCTCTGTCCGCCCCACTCCCAACTGCTGGTGCCGATAGATATTCTCGATGACGACGACGGCGTTGTCGACCAGCATCCCGATCCCGACGATCAGGCCCAGCAGGGTCAGGGTGTTCATCGTCTTGCCCATGGCCCAAATGGCGCCGCAGGCGACGATCAGGGAGAAGGGGATGCAGGCCACGACGACCAGGGTCATGCTGAAGCGCCTGAGAAAGGCATAGAGCACAACGCTGGCCAGAAGGGCCCCAAAGATCCCAGTAAAGAGCAGACTTCTCAGCGTCTTCCTGATCTCTTCGCCCTGGTTGAACCAGATCAGGAACTCGACGCCCTCCAATTCCGGATCAACCTCCATCGCGGCTACACGGCGCTGGACCTCATCACAGATCTCAACGGCATTGGCATCGGCCTCGGCGGCCACCGTGACGCCGACCGCAAAGTTCCCGTCAAGATGGCGGCCGTACTCCAGGGGCGGTTCCTCGTACCGGATCTCCGCAACATCGCCCAGACGCAGTCCATCACCACGAAGAGGCAGGGCCGCAATTTCATCGATCGTCCGGAATGCCCCGACCGTACGTACGGAAAATCGCCTTTCGGCCGATCGAATAACACCGACACTCAGGTCGAAATTACTGGACCTGAGTATTCGCACAACCGACCGAACGTCAATGCCGTGAGACTCCAGATCCGCCAGGCGCAGATTGATGCGAACTTCCTTGGGGTTGACGCCATCCATGCGCACGGTCGCGACACCGTTGATACGTTCCAGCGGCCGGATAATCTTGCGCTCCAGCAGGTCATAGCTTTCCGACAGGTCACGATTGGACGACAATCGCCCCTCCAGGACCGGCTGTTCTTCTTCGCGTGCATCCCAGCTCCCGCTGATCGTGATGTCGCCGATTGTGTCCGGAAGCTCTCCCCGAATCCGGTCAATCCGTTCCAGGATCTCCGCTCGTGCCAGGCTCATCTCATGGCCCCAGGAGAATTCAAGATTGACCCGACCCCTGTCGGTATCGCACATCGAATTCATCGACGTCACACCCTTGACCGAACCCAGAACCTCCTCGATCGGCCGAATGATCAAACGCTCGGTCTGTTCAGGCGTCGAGTTGGGGAAGGGAACCTGGACGAACAGCACCGGCCGGTTGACCTCGGGCATAAAACCCAGGGGCAAACGAACCAGCGCAACCAGCCCCAGAACGACCAGACTGATGATCACCGTCAAGGTTGTGACGGGCCTGCGGATCGCCAGTTCGGGCAGCGTCACGGCGCCTCGCCCTCTCTGGGGGTCTCGTCCTCCGAGACCGCTATAACCCGAGAAGGAACCACCATGTAGATCACCGGGATGACCACAAGGGTCAGAAGGGTACTGAGGGCCAGACCAAAGGACACTGTGATGGCCAGCGGCGCCCGGAGCTCGGCGCCCTCACCCAGGGACAGGGCCATAGGAAGCAGGCCGAGGACCGTCGTCAAGGTGGTCATTAAGATCGGCCGCAGGCGAAGGCTGCCGCCCCGAATGACCGCCTCGACCTTCTCCATTCCCGAACGTCGCAGTTGGTTGACGGTATCGATCAGAACGATGGCGTTGTTGACGACGATGCCGACCAGCATGACAACTCCGATGAACACGATGACACTGACCGGGGTGGAGGTCAGCAGCAGACCCAGAACGACGCCCACCAGGGCCAGAGGCACACTGAAGAGCACGATCAGGGGATGGACGAAACTCTCGAACGTCGCCGCCATCACCAGGTAGACCAGGAAGACCGCCAGGATCAGGGCAAAACGCAGGCCGTCAAAGGAGACCTGCATCTCCTCGATCTGGCCGCCAAGTTCCGGACTGACGCCAGAAGGGGGAACCTCCTCCGACAGGACCTGTCGAATATCGGCAACGACGGCGCCGAGGCTGCGCCCCTCGAGATTGGCCGTAATCACCGCAGCCCTCTGCTGCCCTATCCGGTGAATCTCGGCGGGACCGCGTGCCTCGATGACATCGGCCACGGTTAGAAGCCGGATCGGTCGTCCGTCGGGTCCGTCAATGACGAGATTCCGGACGTTCTCCATCGTTCTCCTCAGCGGTTCGTCATTCCTGATCCGGATATCGATTTGTCGATCCTCTTCCCTGAATCGAGTCGGTACGACGCCCAGAACCCGATCCCGCAGGGTTTCGGCGACACTGCGCATGTCCAGGCCCAACACCGCCAATCGAGTCCTGTCAAAAACGATCTGGAGTTCGGGATTGCCCTCCTCCAGGGAGGATCGCAGATCAACCAAACCGTCAACCTGTCCCAGGGCCTCCTCCAGCCTTCCGCTGTAGTGGGCCAATACCTCGAGATCGTCTCCATAGAGCACGATCTCGATCGGCGTCTTGAGGCTGAAGTATGTTGGCTTGCCGAATTTGGCCGTCAGATCGGGGATCTCGCCAAAATGCCTCCTGAGCATCGAGGCAACGACCTCTTCGGAATGCTCGTCGCTGCGATCAGAGAGCACGACGTTGAGCTGTCCGTAATGTTCAGCCTTGGTGCTCAGGGACAGGCCTCCCGAAACCAGTCGGCTCCCCGCCGTCGAGTAGAACACTGTGACGCGATTGTCACCCACCAGGCTCTCGCCCATCTCCTGGACCACCCTGTCTGTCGCCGCAACCGTCGTCCCTTCGGGCAGGGTCGCCTCAAAGAAAAACTCGCCCTCGGAGATCTCCGGTATCAACTCGGTCTCCAGAAACCTCATCCCGAAAAGGGCCAATCCAAGAGCCAGGGCGGCGACGATCAGAGTCAGTCTACGGTTGTGCAAGGCCACTCGCAGCAAACGCTCGTAGAACGAACCCAGCACGCCGAGGCCTGCGCCACGGTCCCGCTGAGGTCGAGTTGGTCCATCGCCGTCATCACGCCCGCCACCGATGGCACTGAGCATGGGGATCAGGCTCATGGCAACCATCAGCGATGCCGCCAGGCTGAGGCTGACGGTCAAGGCCATGTCGCCGAAGAGCTGTCCGGCGATGCCCTCGACGAAGACGATCGGCAGGAAGACCGCCACGGTCGTCAGGGTCGAAGCCGTCACCGCTCCTGCGACCTCGGAAGCACCATCGACTGCGGCTCGAACGATGCCGACGCCTTCGTCCCTCTTGCGATGAATCGCCTCCAACACGACAATGGCGTTATCCACCAGCATCCCGACACCCAGAGTCAGGCCACCGAGACTCATGATGTTCAGTGAGATGTCCATCCGATACATCGCAATGAAGGTAAAGAGCACCGACAACGGGATCGAGGTTGCGATGATGATCGTCGCCCGGGCACTCCGCAGGAAAACCAGCAGCACCAGCACGGCCAGAATCCCGCCAATGATTGCTGCCGACCGAACCTCCCGAACGGCCTGCTCGATAAATCGCGACTGGTCAAACAACACCGTCAGGCTGTAGCCATCCGGAAGGAGCTCTTCAAAGTCCTTCAGATTCTCGCGAACCGATCGCGCCGTGGCAACGATGTTGGCGTCGCCCTCCTTGTAGACCGCAATTTCGATGCTCTCCGCACCGTTGACCCTGGTGATCTCCTCCCGTTCCCGTGCGCCCCACGACACCCGGGCCACATCTCTCAACCGAACGGTCGAACCCTGATTCCATGAAACGACCAGGTTGCCGATCTCCTCGAGATCACGAAATTCGTTGACGGTTCTCACCAGGTATTGGGTATCAACCCCCTTGAGGGACCCTCCAGGAAGATTGATATTGGAGATACCGACGACCTCGGCAATACGGGCCAGGGGAATCCCCAGAGCAGCCAACCGTTCCTGGTCGACGTCGATCTGGATCTCCTCTTCCAGTCCGCCCTTGATCCTGGCCGAGGCGACGCCGAGGATGGTCTCGAAGGCCGGCTTGAGCTTGAGGTCGGCGAGGCGCCTCCCCTCCATCAAATCCCCCGTACCGCCAAGGGCAATCCTGAGGATTGGATCGAGGGAAGGATCAAAGCGGAGTACGACTGGATTGTCCGCGTCTTCCGGAAGGATCAAGCGATCCAGCTTTTCTCGGACGTCCAACAGGAGCAGATCCATGTCTGCGCCCCACGCAAACTCCAGCGTGACCTCGGAAACACCTGGTCTGGATACCGAGTGGATCGACCGAAGACCCCTGAGGACACCAACGACCTCCTCGACCGGTCTGGTGACCAGATTCTCGACCTCGGCCGGCGCCGTGTCGGGAAATTCCGTCTGGACGGTCAAGGACGGATAGCTGATGTCCGGAAGCAAGTCCAGCGACAGCCGCTGGTAGCCGACGACCCCGAATGCGCCCAGCGCGACCGCCGTCATCAAGACGGCAACCCGGCGACGCACCGCCAGAGCTACGAAGGATCGCATCAAGTCCCCGGAGTCTCGGCCGCATCGCCGAGTTCGAGTTTCTCGAGGATGGAGATCTTCTGTCCGTCACTGAGGGAACGCTGACCCTGAATGACGACCCTCTCACCGGGTTCGAGTCCCGACAGGATCTCGACACTGGAATCGTCCTCAAAACCGATCTCAACCACCCGCCTCCGGGCCTTGTCCCCGTCGGCCACGTAGGCGACGCGCTCCAGCTTCTCCGTCAGGACGGCGATGCGGGGAACGATCACCACGTCCTCGTGACGATCAGTAACGATCGAAACCTCGGCAAAATCGCCCGGCCGGGTGCTTGCCGGGAAGTCCCTGATCTCAATTGTGACCTTGATCGTTCCCGCCTTGGGATCGACAACGGGACTGACCAGCAGAATTCGACCGACCAGATGGTCACCCGTCGAGTCCACCACCAGATCAACCGGCTGATCGGTCTGAATACTCCGGAACTCGCGTGCAGGAACATGGACCCTGGCCAGCAATCGGCTGAGATCCGCA
>CAYSHZ010000158.1:0-8569 GCA_964430905.1 uncultured Thermoanaerobaculia bacterium
GCCGCTCGCGGGCAAGCCCGTCATGGAGGGAAAAGGTGTTCTGTTCAAGCAGTTCGCCGATATCGACGTCTTCGACATCGAACTGGATACAGCAGATCCAAAGGAGATCATCCGTTTCTGCCAGCTGCTCGAACCGACTCTAGGTGGCATCAATCTCGAGGACATCAAGGCACCAGAGTGTTTCGAGATTGAAGAGGAGCTCAAGAAGACCTGCGGCATCCCGGTCTTCCACGATGACCAGCACGGCACGGCCATTATCTCGGGAGCGGCCCTGATCAATGCGGTCGAAGTCCTCGGCAAAAAGCTGGACGAAATCAAGGTGGTCTTCTCCGGCGCCGGCGCGGCGGGTATCGCCTGTGCCACCTTCTACCTCTCATTGGGTGTCAAGCCGGAAAACCTCCTTCTTGTGGATTCCAAGGGTGTCATCTTCAAGGGACGCACCGAAGGCATGAATCCCTACAAGGAACGTTTTGCTATCGAGACCGAGGCCCGTACACTTGCGGACGCGATGAAGGGCGCCGACGTCTTCGCCGGCGTATCGGTGGCCGGTCTCCTGACCCAGGAGATGGTCAAGACGATGGCAGACAACCCGATCATCTTCGCCATGGCCAACCCCGACCCGGAAATCACGCCCGAGGACGCCCTGGCGGCGCGCCCCGACGTCATCATGGCCACCGGTCGATCGGACTACCCCAACCAGGTCAACAATGTTCTGGGCTTCCCCTTCATCTTCCGCGGCGCTCTCGACGTCGCCGCAACCGGCATCAACGAGGAGATGAAGCTGGCCGCCGCCCACGCCCTGGCCAACCTCGCCAAAGAAGACATTCCCGACAGCGTCCTCCGGGCCTACGGCGGGAAACCCTTCAAGTTCGGACCGGAGTACCTGATTCCGAAACCCTTCGATTACCGCGTCCTGCTCTGGGAGGCACCCGCAGTTGCCGAGGCGGCGATCCGAACCGGTGTGGCCAGAAAGCCCTATTCCTCGAAGGAAGACTACATCAGGGAGCTGGAAAACCGTCTGTCCAGAACACGCCAGGTGATGCACGGCGTCTTCGATCAGGCCCGACTGAGTCCAAAACGTATCGTCTTCCCCGAGGGCGAACAAACGGCGATCGTTCGAGCCGCAAAAATGCTGGTCGACGAAAAGATCTGCAGGCCGATCCTCCTGGGCAACGCCGAAGTCATCGCCGGCCTGCTTGCCGAGCATGAGATCAACGCTGCCGACATCACCGTTGTTGATCCTTCCAGGGACGACAGGCGCCACACATACGCCCAGACCTACCACTCAATGCGATGGCGGCGCGGGGCGACGGCGGTCAACTCCGAAAAACGACTGCTCGACCCCGTCTACTTTGGCAACATGATGGTCCACCAGGGGGATGCGGACGGCCTGATCGCCGGCGTGGCCCACTCTTATCCCGATACCATTCGGCCCGCGCTCCGGATCCACAAGACCATGCCCCACGTCAGCAAGGTCGCCGGCATCTTCCTCCTTCTGTTCGAAGATCACATGTTGTTCATCGCAGATACGACGGTCAATCCCGATCCCAGCGCTGAGGACCTCGCGGAGATCGCATGGCTGACTTCCAGGGTCGCCAAGACCTACTTCGGCATTGACCCCCGAGTCGCCATGCTGTCCTACTCGAACTTCGGCTCGAACGAAGATGCCGCATGCCACAGGGTTCGCGAAGCGGTTTCAATCGCCAAGGAGCGGTGGCCCGACCTCGTCATCGAGGGTGAGATGCACGCCGACACCGCAGTCGAGCCATCGATCGCCGAAGAGATTTTCCCGTGGTCGGCCATCCAGGGCGACGCCAACGTGCTGATTTGCCCCACGCTGGCTTCGGCCAATATTGCCTACAAGCTCCTGTGGCGCCTGGGCAAGGTCGAGGCGATCGGCCCGATCCTGACCGGTATCGGCGCACCAGTTCATATTCTCCAACGAGGCATGGAGGTCAACGAGATCGTCAACATGACGGCCCTCTGCGTCTGCAAGGCCCAGAGAACACAATCGGCCTGAGGCCTCGAAAGATTTTCAAAGCCGATGCGCCGAGTCTCTTCCTGCTGTTGATGTCGGCCCCGGTCCGGGCTATCATGGCTCGAAAGTACGAGGAGGACACTATGAGAAAAGCGTTTGTCTTGGCAGCCTTATTGATCCTTGCATGTGGAATGGTATCGGCCGAGGACGCGACCGGCGGTCTCCGTTTTTCGATCACAGTGACGGAATTCGAGAACAAGGCCGGCTGGTACGGACACTTCGACATCGGCAACGCGTGGGGTACGGTTCTGACCGACATGCTCAACCAGTCGGGCCGCTTCATCGTTCTCGGCGAAGGTGACATGCGCAATGCGGCGATGGATGAACAGGATCTCTCGGCCTCGGGCAGGACCGCCGGCGGCAAGAAGACCGCGGTGACCGGACAGATGACCCCGGCCCAGCTCCTGGTCAAGGGCGCCATCACTCACGTTCAGGACGGCACCAAGAAGGGCGGCGGTGGCATCCGCTTCAAGGGCCTGAGACTTGGCGGCAAGGGCGGCAAGGGCGAGATCAACGCGACGATCTATATCGTCGATGCCTCAACCGGACAGGTGGTTGCCTCCAAGAGCGTCGTTGGTGAAAGCAAGAAAAAGGGCATGAACATTGGTTACAACACCGGTTCGTGGGGCGCCGCGTTCGGTGGGGAGAGCAATGATAATGTCGGCCTCGCCATCCAGGCGGCATGCGACGAGGCAGTCCAGTTCCTGATTGCGCAGCTGCCCAATATCCAATGGACCGGTTCGGTCGTCATGAACAAGAACGGCACGATCTACGTCAACAGGGGCACTCGCGAGGGTATCGGCGTGGGACAGCATTTCATCGTCGGCGACGTCGAGGTCATTCGCGACCCCGATACCGGTGAGGTCCTGGACGAGGACATGACGACGATTGCAACCCTTGAAGTCACCAAGGTCAAGGAGAAACTCTCGTACTGCAACGTCATCTCGGGAAATGCCGGAGCGGTCGAAAAGGGCATGACTATTCATATCCCCTAGAGGACTCTTGGTTTCTCTTGAGATTTCTCGAACGGCGCCCTCCGGGGCGCCGATTTGCTGAATAACCGCTCTGTGTATACTTCTAGGTGAAGGCTACGGTGGAGTCGAGCGATGAGAATTCATTCAGTAAAATCAGTTTTCTTGGGAGCAGCGTTGGTAGTCGCCGGGATCGCATCTGCCCAGGATGGTGATCTTCGCAAAGTCACAAGCCCATTTACGGAAGAATTTGACCACAAGATTGGTCAGACCCTCAACCTTGATCTGCGCGTCGATGGCATCAAGTGGACCCTCATCAAGACCAGTGCCGGCAACCGGGCCGACTGGGAAGACGGGCGGGACACGAAGACGACATTCACGACTGAGCTGGAGAACCTGACCGATACTCCCCGGATCTTTTCGATCATCGTCCTCCTCGAAGACGAACGGGGTCGGCAATTGGACAGGGTCGAACTCAAGGGCATCAAGGCCAAACCCGGCAAGTTCGTCAAGGATGTCCAGAAGATCAAGATCGACGGCGCTCTTCTGAGCGACATCTCCAAGGTCTACATCTTCGCTGAGGTGCAGTAAACCGGTCCGCCTTCCCTACCAATTGACTTGGCGACGGATCAAGGCCAGGAATTCCTCTCTGACTTCTCGGTCCGCAAAACACCCTCTCAACGCTGATGTCGTCGTCAGGGCGCCCGGCTTCTTGACACCCCTCATCTCGACACAGAGATGACGGGCCTCGATCACAACCATCACCCCAAGGGGTTTCAGCTGAGACCACAGGTATCCCGCGATCTGCTCAGTCAGCCGCTCCTGAAGCTGGGGTCGCTTGGCATAGAATTCCAGAATCCGCGGCAGTTTCGACAGCCCGACGATCGTCTCCTTGGGAATATAGGCGATGTGGGCGTGCCCGTAGAACGGAACGAAATGGTGGGCACACATCGAATAAAAAGGGATTTCTCTCTCGATGACCATGTGGCCGTAGCCCTCTTCGTTGGGAAAGGTCGTGATCGTGGGTTCGGCACCCTCGAAGAGACCGTGAAACATCTCCAGGTACATCTTTGCCACACGCTCGGGGGTACCCTTGAAATTGGGATCATCCAGATCCATGTGGAGTTCCTGCATCACTCCGGCCATATGACGGGCGACACGCTTGATGATCTCTCCTTCGCGCTCGCGAGGAATGCTGTCCTCGTGCTGGGGATCGAAAATCCTGTCTCCGTTGTGGTTGTGCATGGCGCACCTCCATTCCTGTACTTGGTAATGACTTCCACGTGGAGCCTATTCCCCAACCCGCCAAATGGCAACCCTTCACGCACAACCCCCGACTCCAGCACAGTCATCTGTTACCATCCAACGCCGAGGAAGTGGACATGACCGAGATCCTGATCACAGGCAACCAGGGCCAACTTGGGAAGGCCATCGAACGACTGGCGAATAACCGAGGACTCGGTGTTTCCGGGTCGGATCTCGACAGCCTGGACATCACAAACGCCTCCCAGATCGAAGAATGGGTTGGCGACAGCAACGCCCGGACGCTGATCAACTGCGCCGCCTTCACCGCCGTCGACGACTGCGAGACCAATGAAAAAGAGGCCGAAGCGATCAACGGTACAGCCGTGGGTTTCCTGGCCGAAGCTTGCCGCAAGAGCGGCACCAGGCTGATCCACGTTTCGACCGACTACGTCTTTGACGGGACCAAGGCGACACCCTATGTCGAGTCCGACCCGACCGGGCCGACGTCCGCATATGGCAGGACGAAACTGGCCGGTGAACGGTTGGCCGCATCGGTCCCTGACCACGTCATCGTGCGAACCGCGTGGCTCTACGGCCTGGGCGGAAACAACTTCGTCGAAGCCATCCGTCGCCAGATTGACGGCGGCGCCGAAGAACTGAAGGTCGTTGCAGATCAGCACGGATGCCCGACCTTCTGTGACGATCTGGCATCGGCAATGCTCGATTTGGCTGAGGTTGACGCCCAGGGAATCTTCCATGTGGTCAACTCGGGTGAAACGACCTGGCATGGGTTTGCCTCTGAAGTGGCCCGACTCCTGGGTTCAAACATCCCTATCGAACCCGTCACAACCCAGGCATTCCCCCGCCCGGCGCCCCGCCCCGCCTACTCGGTCCTGGACACAACGAAGGTCCACACCCTCCTGGGACGTCCGATGCCAACCTGGCAGGACGCCCTGACCAGGTATCTCCAGTCATGAAAAGCTGGCTGATCACCGGCGCCGACGGTTTCGTTGCCGGGCACCTCGTGCCTTTTCTCTTAAAGCATCAGGAAGACACCAGGATCTTCGGCATGGTATGGCGCGACGCGCCCAGTGCATCGTGGCCGGAACCCCATCCACGACTTGAGGTCCTCACCGGAGAACTGGTCGATGCCCAAAGCATCAGGGACGCCATCGAACAATCACAACCCGAGGTTATCCTCCACCTGGCGGCCGCCTCCTCGGTTGCCCAATCGTGGCAAAATCCCGAACCTGCATATCGGGCGAATGTTCTGGGCCAACTCCACCTGTTGGAGGCCGCACGGACACTTGCCTCCCCACCTCGGGTCATTATCGCCTCGTCAGCCGAGGTCTATGGCCGCGACGGGCACAACGGCCAGGCAATTACCGAAGACGCACCGCTTCGTCCCCTCTCACCTTATGCCGTCACCAAGGCCACCCAGGACCTTCAGGCTTTCCAGTACTGGGCTTCCCACGGTTTGGAGACTGTCCGCCTTCGGCTTTTCAACCATACGGGACCGGGACGCCCCCCGCACTTTGTGGCCTCAAGCTTCGCCCGGCAACTGGCGGAGATCGAGGCGGGCCTCCGAGACCCGGTGATCCAGGTCGGTAACCTCGACGTGGCCCGGGACTTTACCGACGTCCGGGATGTGGTACGGGCATGGCGCCTGGCAGCCCTTCATGGTCGCCCGGGCGAGGCCTACAACGTCTGTTCCGGGCGCCCAACGCAGATCAGGAGCATTCTCAACACGCTCCTTGCGATGGCTGATGTCGACATCGAGATCACGAGAGACACATCCCTCCTCAGAACTGGAGAAATTGAAATCCTCTTCGGTGATCGGAGTCGATTCACCGAGGTCACCGGTTGGCGCCCCGACTATCCTCTCGAAAAGACCCTCGGAGACCTGCTGGACTGGTGGCGAGAAAGAACCGGCGCCGATAAAAAATCCTCCATCTCTTGAGATCACGGCCCCGTCGTGGCATGGTAACCGTGGAGGATCAACCATGGACCAACAGCGCCGGAATCTGATCGCCCAGTGGGCCTTTGATACCCGTTCCATTCTGGGTCGTTTTCATCTTTGGCTCGAGGACGTCGAGGAGCACTGGCTCGACGGAGAACCAGAGCGGGATCACGCGTTTACCGGCGATTCCCTGGAACATGGCTTCATCGTCGCCAATGCTGTCACCGCCCTGGGCACCCGGCTCTTCGGTCGTTATGGGGAAGGAGCGGGCCAGGACAAGGCAACAGTCAATAGGGTCAAAAAGGATGCCGATGCGGTTTCGGCCTACGCCCTGTCGGAAGCCCTGTGGTATTTGACCCGATCACTGCCGGAGAACCACGCGGTGATGATCTCCCTGGGTGAGGGCCTGATGCCCAAGGCGGGCGAGACCCCGGAGATGGGCTCCAACCCCCAGTTGGGTTTCGGCCGGGTCTACGCTCGGCCGGAAGTTGCCCGTTTCCTCGACCATGCCGTCCACCGCCTGCTCAACGATCCCAGTTACGAATGGCCGGAATTCTGGGCCGAGATCAACCGAGCCGGAATCACCGTCTGGGGCGCCGCGGTCGATACGCTGGAGAATACCTCCCGCTTCGCCAAGGGCTCGCCCAACGGACCGCTGGCGGTCTTCCACCTGTTCAACCAGCCACTCAAGGTTGCCCGCCCCTTCGAGGGTTACATGGGCAATCTGATCCTGCCCGCAGAGGTCGTCGATGCTGCCGCGGACCGCTCGGTCCTGATCGACTTCCTGACGCCTCGGCGTCTGGTGATGGAAGCCCTGCTGGATGCCTATCCCGGTCTCGAACCTTCACACGTCCACGTCTGGACCCTCGGCGGACCGTCACGGGAAAAACGCATCGGTTCACTGTGGCGCCAGTGGCAGGAACTCGGCGCCCACCTGATCGAGGACGGATGGCCCGTGCCGGGAACCGGCATCGGCGCCTTCACCGAGAGTGGCACCTATGCACCGGTCTACAAGGTCGGTCCCTTCGAGGATTCCGACGGCCGGCCCCAGGTCATGATCTGTGACGGCTATGCAGCCTCGGCCGAGGCGATGCAGGCGGCCAGCCTGGACCAGATCGTCGATACCCGGACCTCGATGTGCCTGTTCTCTTCGCACTTCAAGATCCCCTACGAAAAAGAACAGTTCCTGATGCGTCTCGACCCCGAGGCGGAGGATTTCGAGTCACGACTCGGCGCCCTCTTCGAGGACGACCTCGACACCGAAACGATCGAACTCTACCGTACCAATATCAGGGACGCTTCCGCCGCCTGCATGCCAATCGGGCGGAGAGTCACAACGGCCGACGATTTCTTCCCGGCCAAGGAGTGGCGAATCCTCAGCCTGTCCTCGGGCATGCTCCAGGATCCCTACACCGGCATTGACGGTGTCGAGCCAATAGGCGACGGCGTTTACCGGGTCACAACCCGGGCCGCCACCCGCCTGGGACAGCTGGATGTCCGACTGACACTCCGCCTGGCAGACCCGACCGACGAGATGCGGATGGTCTTCTCGCCCCTCCTCGATCGTTTCTATGCGGGTCAGGACTACCGCACGAGGGCCGTCAAGGTCTCAGATTCCGGCCGCATCCGCAACGAACTCCAAACCCTGTGCTCCGAAGCGATCGAATACCTTGAGGACGACCGCCTGAGGGTCAATTTCGACTCCATCGGTGACGCCGTCATGCCGGCGGACAAGAAGGCTCTGATTCAGGAAGTCCTCCACTGGTACAAGAAGAACCACCCGATCTGGTTCCGTTGGCTGAATCTGTGACCGACTGAAATGATCGACTACCCCTACACGACAACCATCTCTGTCAGATGGCGAGATATCGACGCTTTTCGCCACGTCAACAATGCCGCGATCGTCTCCTATTTGGAAATTGCCCGCACCGAAATGTGGCACGATCTGTTCACCGGAACCGATGCGATGGACATCCCCTTCGTCATCGCCAAGCTCGAGGTTGACTATAAGAGACCAATCAAGCTGTACGATCAGGTTCTCATCGGCCTCAGGGCTGCAGACGTCGGCCGGTCCTCCTTCGCCTTCGAGTACCTGATCGAGGTCGAAGACTGCACGGCTGTCATTGCCCGAACCCTCCAGGTCTGCGTTCGCCACGAGACCGGCCGACCCGTCAGGGTTCCCGAAACCGTTCGTCGGACACTGATTCCCCTGGTCATGCCGTGAAGACCGTTACTCTGCTGATCGTTCCCCCTCCCGGAGAAACGGCATCGGATCTGGCCCTGCTCGACCCCGGAGAACGGGCCAAGGCCGCCCGATTCACGGTCGATCACCCCAGACTGATCTTCATCACGGCC
>CAYSHZ010000159.1:0-8485 GCA_964430905.1 uncultured Thermoanaerobaculia bacterium
GAGGGGTTGCTGAGTCCTGACCGTTCTCGGTGCAACACCCGGTTGTACGATGATGTTGCCTGTGAGCGTCTCGAAACGATCATTGCCTTGACCCGGGACTTGGGGGTCAACCTGGCGGGTGTCGAAATTATCCTCAACCTGAGAGAGCAGATCCAGAAATTGCAAAAAGACAATGAGATGTTGGCCGATCTGGTCAGGCGTCACGTCAGTTCCGAATGTGAGGTACCGAGGTATCACGCTCTGGTCAGGGTTGAGAGCGGAACGATTCAGGCTGTTGAAGATGATCAACAATAGTTCGTGCCCGTTCAGGGGAGGCGATGGCATCGGCCCGTTCCCGGGTGATCGCACGGTCACAGGAGGGCGTGGGTTGTTCGGTGAGTGAGAGAGGTGGTTCTCGTTCGTATTGTTCTGAAGTTGCAACGATGCAGCACTACCTGAACGAGATCTCAAAATATCCCAATTTGAGTCACGAACAGGAGAAGGATTTGGCGCGCCGAATCCAGGCCGGTGACGAAGATGCCCTGAGAGAACTTGTCGTGGCCAATCTTCGATTTGTCGTGGCATATGCAAAACGCTACCGGGGATCAACCATTCCTTTTCTGGACATCGTCCATGAAGGGAACCTCGGCCTGATCCAAGCGGCGAAGAAGTACGATCCCTTCAAGGATGGACAGGACGTCAAGTTCATTACCTATGCCGTGTGGTGGATACGGCAGGCGATCCTCCACTTTCTGGCCGAGAATGGTATGCCCTTCCGCCTTCCCCAGAAGCAGGCCAACACCCTCTACCGGTTGGAGCGAGTCAGGAATCTCCTGACTGAGCGGTTCGGCCGTCCTCCCGACGAGTGGGAATTGGCCAAGGAACTGGATATTTCGATCGAGGACGTCCAGGTTCTGGTGCGTGCTTCCCGAGTATCGTTATCCCTCAATTCTCCGGTTGATGCAGGAGGGGACGCAGAACTTGGGGATTTTCTCGAACAGACCGTTTTCCCGGATTCCGACGAGAAGGTCTTGCGGCAATCCTTTGCCCAGGCCCTTGGAGATGCCCTCGACGGGCTTCCGGAGCGCGAGAGGGAAGTTCTGGCTCAACGCTTCGGTTTGGATGACGATCAGCCGAGGACCCTTCGAGAAATAGGGGCTTCGATGGGACTCTCGCGAGAACGGGTTCGGCAGATTGAAAGTCGTGCCCTGGCCCGTTTGAGGCGTTCACACCTGACCCAGGACTTGATTGGCTATCTGGAGACCTGAATCCGAATCAACCGGGCCGTGAGATGAATCAACGTAGGAGCTGACGCTCGGCAGAGCAGTTCTCAAATACCACGGCCAGGTCAATTCGGATTGGATGTTGAGGTCGTTATTCCTCGTGGCTGTCCATCTGTGCCGGGGCGCCGCCACCGCCCATCATGCCGCCGAACAGGCCTTGGAGCATCTGATCGAGTTCTTCGGAGGTGGTGGCCTGGGAGACCTGATCCACGAAGGCTTCGGCCATGCCGACCATCATCATGATCTGCATTTTCTGTTGGGCAATCGTTTCCGGAGTGATCTCTTCCAGCTTGGTCCGAGCCTCGGCGACGTTCTTGTCCCAGTCGTCAGCCATGTCAGACGGAACCCATCGTCCCTCAACCTTGGTCAGTTGAATCTCTTCAGGCTCTTCATCCGGAGCCGAAATCTTGAGCTTGGCCGTGTCGCCTTCGTTTTCCAGGACTTCGATATTCATGCCTCTGACTTTGGCCAGAAAATCATTCTCGAATGCATTGTCCTCGGTGGCTGCCGAAGCTTCCTTGGCAAGGTTCAGCATCTCGGCACCGGTCGTTGCCATGAAATGACCCCAGTCGATGGTTTGCAGTGATTCGAGATTGCCGATGTCACTGTTGACCAGCGTACTCAACACCAACGTTCCGGTATCCCAGTTGGCCATGATTTCGTCCTGGTTGTCCTCGGCCATGGCAAACATTTTTGAACCGAGAAAGAGGTCCTTCTTGTCCTGGAGAACGACGGCGGCCTTGCGCAGAACGCCGAAACCCTTGTCCCACACCTCCTGATCGACCTTGGTGGCGAACAGGTGTGTCAAATCATTCATGTCTTTTCGGTAGGTCTCGGGGAGTGCCTCCCAAATGACTTCGGGATGGCCGTCTGCGATCTGCTCGGTGACGAAACGGACGGTTCCGTCGGGACTCGAAGGAATCTGGTCGGCAGTCGCAACCGTCTGGCCTCCGCATGCGGTGACGATGGCCAATGCTGAGGCAATAAGAGTGATGGTGAAGTTTTTCGTGGTCATGATGACAAGCTCCTTTTTTCGAGGACGAGACTCTACCAGAGAATTGGTAGCCCCGGTGTATGAAACGCAGAAAAAACGGCGAGGTTCCCAGATTCGTCGTGAGAGTCTCTGTTTGTTCTCCTCGGGAAAATCAGTCCAGATCAATATCCCTCAGAGGCCGGGTTCCGTCGTCCTTCTCGGCGGCGCCCTTCATCAGTTCCGCAAAACGGTCCTCCATCAGACGGCTGCGATTCTTCTCTTTCCTCAGGGCCTCGTCCATCTTGTCCGCAGCACGCTGCTTGGCAACCTTGATCTGATCCATTCTCTGGTCAAAGTCAATCGTTTCCTTGGTCTCAGGAGGGGCTTCGTGATGGGCGATAACGCCGGCTTCGATATCGACGGTGAGATTTGACCCGCAATGCGGACAGACCAGACGCAGGGTGTTGCTCATGTTACCTCCCGACCTTTTTGATCAATTGGTTGGCCGCGATCAGGACCGGGTCCCAGACGGGAGCGAAGGGCGGCGAATAGAGCAGATCCAGACCCTGTACGTCGGCGACAGTCATATGGGATGCCAGGGCAGTTGCCAGAATATTGGCACGAAGTGCGGCTCCCTCTCGACCGACAATCTCGCCACCCAGGAGGACGCCGGTGGGGCCGTCCGCGATCAGCGTGACCTGGATGGGTGATGCACCGGGGTAGCCGTGGGCTCTCGATCCCTGTTTGATGGTCACTTCAATCGGGTCGAAAGCTTCGGTACGTGCCTGGTCGGGACCCAGGCCCGAGCGGGCTACCTCGAGGTCGAAGACTTTGAACCCGGTGGTTCCGACCACGCCGGCGAATTGTTGCCCAGCCCCGGTTGTATTGGCTCCGGCAATACGGCCCTGTTTGTTGGCGGTGGTTCCCAGGGGGCTCCACCCGTTTCTGCGCAAAATTCGGTGGTAGGCCTCGGCACAGTCTCCTGCCGCCCAAATTCCCTCGACGGAGGTTTGCTGATAGCGATTGACCCAAATGGCCCCGGTATCTCCAATGTCCAATCCGGCCTTTTCGGCCAGTCCGGTATTGGGTCGGATGCCGATGGCCTGGAGGACAAGGTCAGCGGGATAGGAACCCTGGTCGGTGGAGAGGCCGGCAACGGCGCCGTCGGGTCCGGCTTCGGCGGCGGTGATCTCCATTCCCGTGTGAATCTCAACACCGTGTCGCTCGAGCTCTGCGACGACGAGGGATACCGTTGCCTCGGTCCATCCCCGGAGGATTCGAGGACGTTTTTTGAGAATCTGGACCTTGAGTCCCAGTTCAGTCAGTACGTGGCACATCTCCATGCCGACGTAGCCGGCGCCGAGGACGATGGCTTTGGAAGGGGAGTGGTCGGCGACGTATTTCTTGATCGATCGACCGTCATTCAGGTTTCTCAGGTGAAAGACCCCGGGCAGGTCGAAGCCGGGCAGGGGAAGCTGCTGAGCCTGGGCCCCGGTTGCGATCACCAGGTGGTCGAAGGGCTCTTCCCGTTCGGTCATATCAACCGAATCTCGGACCGTGATAACAGATTGACTGGTGTCCAACGCCAGGACCTCGTGATGGAGCCGGAGGTCAATGCCCCGTTTGAGGGCTTTCTCCGGTGTCAGAACGACCAGGTCCTCGATATCGCGTGACCGGTCTCCAATGTTGTATGGCATACCGCAGGCCCCATAGGAGATGCGGTCGCCGCGTTCAAAAACGATAACGTCGGCATCGGGCCGCCTTCGTTTGGCCTGCGATGCCGCACTCATTCCGGCTGCAACCCCACCAATGACAATGATTCTCGGACAACTCATGGGCCCTCCTCAAGGTCGAATCTGATTTTAACCCGTATACTTCAACTTTGGCTGTTATCCTTCAGTGGGAGGCGAGTGATGGTTGTGTCTCGAATTCTGTTGGTTCTTGGGCTGGGGTTGGGTGTGCTGGCCGGTGCAGGTTGCGAGAACACCACTCCCGATCCAGAGGACCGTCGTGTTATCCAAGAGGTTGTGACCACCTATCTTCATGCCCTGACGGATGCATACTCCAGTCTCAGCGTCGAGCCGATCGACGATCTGGCAACCGGCGCCGAGGTTGAAGATGTGCGGAAATTGCTCAGAGGCATGGCCGGCACGGGAGACAGGGTGGAGGCCCGTCTGCTCTCCGTGGAATTCAACCGTATTGAGATTTTCAGGGAGATTAACGCAACCGTTGCGACAACAGAGGTCTGGGACGTTACTCGGTTTGATGCGTTTAACGGACGCGAGAAGGGACGCAACCCAACATCGATCCAGGATTCAATCATTCAGCTCCGGTTGATGGAGGGACGATGGATGGTTACCGCACGGAGGGTCATCGGCCAGGAGGCCGGACCTCGCTGGAAGGTCAAGGGCTCGAACACCAAGCCCCGGGAGGCTCAATGAAGCATCAGCCGGTCATTGTCATCGTTGGGCGACCCAACGTCGGCAAATCGACCCTTTTTAATCGATTGACCCGAAGCAGGCGTGCTCTGGTTCATGATCTTCCCGGGGTGACCCGGGATCGAATTGCCGGGGAGGCACCGTGGCGAGGCGGAACGGCAACGATCATCGACACTGGAGGACTGATCTTCGAGGATACGGATACCTTCGTGCCGTTGATCCGGACCCAGGCGGACGTTGCAGCCCGGGAAGCGGACGCCATCATTTTTTTGGTCGACGGTGAGAGTGGCCTGATGCCGGAGGACCAGGAGATTTCCAGGTGGCTTCGGACAGTGAACGTGCCGGTCGTCATGGCGGTCAACAAGAGTGATCGATCCGACGTCGAGGAGCAGGCCTACGAATTCTTTTCGCTGGGTTTCGGTGACTCGGCCGTCATCTCTGCCGAACATGGTTTGGGCCTAGCGGAACTTTGGGATGCTTTGGAGCCTCATCTCGCCAGTTCCACTGACGACGATGGAGAAGATCCTGACGAGGATCCCCGAGAGGCCCGTGTCGCCATCATTGGGAGACCGAACGTCGGGAAGTCCTCCCTGCTCAACCAGCTCGTTGGGGATGAGCGAGTCCTTGTCAGCGAAGTGGCCGGCACCACACGGGACGCCGTGGACGCCCTCCTCGAAAAGGAGGATGTCTTTTTCCGTTTGGTCGATACTGCCGGGATCAGGCGGAAAGGCAAGACCGACAAGGGCCCCGAAGTCTTGTCGGTGGTCATGGCCCGGAAACATCTGGAGCAGGCTCACGTGTGCCTCCTGGTCATCGATGCTACCGAAGGCATCACAAATCAGGATGTCCACGTCGCAGGATATGCGTGGGAGGCAGGGAAGGCCATCGTCATCATCGTCAACAAGTGGGATCTGATCGAGAATCGGGAGGTTGCGCGAGCCCGGTTGGAGGATCAGGTTGCCCGCTCGATGAAATTCATGCGGCATGCCCCGATGGTTTTTCTCTCGGCTCTGACCGGGAAGGGCGTTCACAAGCTCTTTCCCGTCATGGCTGCCCTTCATACCGCCCGTGGGCAGAGGCTCTCGACCCCGGACTTGAACCGTTTGCTGAGGACTGCCTGGGAGCAGCGTCCGCCATCAGTTCAGGGTCGAAAGGAACCCAAGTTCTACTACGCGACCCAGGTGCATAGTGCTCCTCCTTCCTTCGTTCTTTTTACTAATCTGCCTGGGAAACCGCACTTTTCCTACCTTCGATATCTTGAAAATATTCTTAGAGAGAGTCTTGGCTTGGCCGGAGTTCCTATCCGGGTTATGATCAAGGGACGGAAAAACTGAGGGCAAACTATGGTTTTTTTCAATTACGCACTCAGAAAGCTGAACGCAAAGATCGTTTACTACGGGCCAGGTCTGTGTGGAAAGACGACCAACCTCCAGTGGATACACGATAACTTCCAGGGTGGAGAGAAGGGGAAGATGGTCTCTCTGGCCACCGAAGGTGATCGGACGATCTTCTTTGATCTTCTGCCTCTGGATATCGGTTCCATCCGTGGTATGGACGTTACGCTTCAGCTCTATACGGTGCCCGGTCAGGTTCACTACAACTCCACGCGGCAGCTGGTGTTGCGAGGTGCAGACGGGGTTGTCTTTGTTGCCGACTCTCAAAGAGCGATGCAGAGTTCCAACACCGACAGTCTCAGGAACCTCGAGGAGAATCTGAGGCTTCAGGGGTTTAACCTCGCCGAATTTCCACACGTCCTTCAGTTCAACAAGAGGGACCTTGGGGATCTGATGGCCGTTGAAGAGATGGACGCTGCTCTCAATCAGCATGACGCTCCGTTTTTTGAGGCGGTGGCGGTCGAGGGTATTGGAATCCAGGAATCGCTCGAGGGCATCGTCCGCCTGGTGATGAGAAGTCTCAAGGATCGGTATGAAGCTCGAGGGTTGGGCGCTCAGCCCTCCCGACTGAAACCGGCCGTCGCGACCGGCCCATTACCGATTCCCGGTCCCGGTGGTTCTCCACCGGTGTCAGGTATTCGCCCCCTGGGTTCCCCCGAGGCGCCACGTATTCCTGAACCTCAGACGCCCTCCTCCGCGGCGCCATTCGACATCGAGAAGGAACCCGAGCCCGTGTCACTCGATGTCTCTCAGGTTTCCGAAGAGGCCGACAGTGGGACCGATGGGGGTGACAACATTGCGGAGCCCCAGTCATCCGAAAGTACCGGCGTAGAATCGTTGTTCGACGATGTTGCCGAAGAGGTTGCACCTCCGACCGGCGATCAGGCCGAGGTGGTCGCGAACCTTGAGCCGGTTTCATTCGAGGAGATCGACACACAGACTGGAATGTTGATTCCACCCTCAGGGGAGGCACCACCGGATGCTGACAGCCCCGCCCCTGCTGATCTGTTACCTCAGGGGCCTGGGATGCCGGTAGAGGACACGAGTGGAGATGGCAGCGTCGCCCAGTACGATACAGCTGATGTAGACGAGCTTGTTGACGTAGTTCCGGATGACGATCGCATCGATCAGGAAGAGAAGGTCTCCGCTCCTGACGAAGATGTGGATGATGTCATCGGCGAAAGCAATACCGATCAAGGGTACGAAGTACCGGCGGCGGTTTCCGAGATCGCTGAGAGGGCTGAGGGGGTCAACGATCTCGTGGCCTCCATCCTCGGTCCTCCAAGAACTGAAAGTTTTCCTCCGGAGGATTCGGCAGCATTGATTCCAGATGGGGATGCCGAGATCCACGAGTCATCGGTGGAGCCCGATGCCGAAGAGGCTGATTCCCCTGTTCAGCCGGGCGAAGATGTGTTCTCTGATCCGGCTTTGAATCAGAATCTTGATGTTGCGGGAGGTGGTTCTGAGGCAGGGCTCTTCGAGGAACCGGTGGCCGAGACGCTTTACACCGATCTCGATGGACCGCATGAGGACGCAGGGTCTCGAGGTGTTTCGCAGACACCTGTGATCCTTGATGATGGAGATCCGTTCCAGGAAGAGGAGTGGGAACACCCGGCTGTTGAACAACATCCCCCTGATGCGGTGGTCGTCATGGATGAGCAGGATGATCCCCCTGTACAGGTGACTGCCGGGGACAACAGCCTGGCTCTCAAGCTGACCGGGACGGGCGCCATTGTTGAGTCGGGGCAGGTGAGGGCGCTGGACATCGAAGTCCCGGTACCTGGGACATGGGTTGGAAACCGGAGGGTCACGCTTCAGTTGAGGCTGACGCTGTTGCCCGTCACGGAGGACGAGAATGACGGAACACATGATCCTGCCTGAGGGGCAGGAGTCCTTCAAAATCAACGAGGTCTGTAAACTGGCCAATGTGCAGCCTTATATGCTGCGTTTCTGGGGACAGGAATTCTCGCAGTTGAAGGCAGGCAAGACGGGGACCGGCCAACGTACTTTTCAGAGAAATCAGGTCGAGTTGATCCTCGAGATCAAGCGTCTCTTGTTCGACGAGGGTCTGACCATTGCCGGTGCCAGGAAGCGCCTCGATAACAGTGATCCGGTGGCCAAACCGGTTGTTGGGTCGAAGGCTGGAGATCAGGATTCGAAGCAAAAACACCGTTCAAAGACGCAAAGGAGTCCGTCGCCGGATGGTGTGAAGGGAAGTTCACCGAAACAAAAGGTTGACAAACCACCAGTGGAAAACGTACAACCTTTCCTCGCCACCTTGCGTGACGTTCGCAAGGAACTCGCAGAGGTGGTTGCAGAACTCAAAATCAAGTAGGGTCGGGACGTAGCGCAGCCTGGTAGCGCACCTGAATGGGGTTCAGGGGGTCCAGAGTTCAAATCTCTGCGTCCCGACCATTA
>CAYSHZ010000160.1:0-8403 GCA_964430905.1 uncultured Thermoanaerobaculia bacterium
CCGAACGTCGAATCGAGAGCTCCCGTCAGTGCATCCACTCGGGCCACGGCGTTGTCCACATCGAGGGAGCTGCGATAGACTTCCGGGCCGATCGGAGGCGTAATGATGCGACGAATGATGATTTTGGTAGTGGTGCTGGTTCTGGCAACGTCGATGACCTGGGCCGGAGAGGCGGCACCCTTCCATGTTCTCCTGGTCAACGATGACGGAGTGGGTGCTCCGGGTCTCGAAGCTCTTGCGGCGGTACTTCACCAGGATCCGGCCTATCGAGTGACGGTTGTGGCGCCGACCGAGCATCAGAGTGGCAAGGGTTCGGCGTTGACCATCCACAATGAGGTTGCCCTTCGACCGCATCCACCTGTCGGTGGTGCTCCGGCATGGTCGGTTGATGCAACCCCGGCGACGACAACTCGTGTTGCACTGGCCTTCCTTCTGGCCGATGATCCTCCGGATCTTGTGGTCTCCGGCATCAACAAGGGAGAAAACGTCGGAAGGATTGCCTGGTATTCGGGCACCGTCGGTGCGGCGCGCGAAGCGGTTCTGGCCGGTTCGACTGCGGTGGCCTTTTCGTTACAGCTCAACTGGGCCGATCCGCAACCGGATTTCAAAGATGCGGCCCGCTGGGCCAAGCCCGTTGTCGACAGCATCAGGATGCAGGCCCTGCCGAAGGGTGTCTACCTCAACGTCAATATCCCACGGGATCCGGCCTCGATTACGGGTTATCGCGTCTGTCGACAGGGTCTTGAAAGACCCCAGGTTGCGGCCTATGAACTCAAACGCAATGAAGAGGGTGTGCGGTATCTCAAGAGCCGCTGGGTCCCGGCGATGGGGACTGATGTCGGGAGCGACACGACCGAACTCCACCGGGGTTGGGTCACGATGGTGCCGCTGGGACTTGACGCAACCGCCTATCGGGCCCTGCCGGAATTGACTGCACTGGCAGGTTTGCAGGCGCCCCCGGAGTGAACTTAGGTGGCGGCTGACGAGCTGAGCGACCGGTATTGGGTTACCGGTTCCTCGGTGCTGCATTGACACCGGGGCCTGTGGGTCCTAGAGTACTCACCCCTGTGGGGTTGGTTGGGTATTCGCCCTTTTGCGAGGTCCAGCCATATTCAAGGAGGAGTGAATGGGTCGTCGTATCACCCGTAAGCAACTGAAAGAAGACGAGTTCGTCTCGACAATGGATCGGCTGATCCGCCAATTTGGCGACTACTGGAAGCCTGCATTGGCTGCTCTGGTGGCCGTTCTGGTCATCGTGTTCATCTGGTGGATGGTCGGGCAGTGGTCCGACTCTCGAGCTGACGAGGCGTCCGCCCGTTTGAACGAGGTCATCAAGAGTTACCAGGAAGCCATGGCGCCCGGTGCTTCCGGAGATGTGTCCGAGGCCGAAGCGGGCTTTGCTGAGATCATCTCTGAATACGGCCGAACGACCCAGGCCGATGTTGCCAGGTTGTTTGAGGCTCGAATCCAGTTGGGGCGCGGCGAAAGCGATACCGCCAGAGCTACCCTGGTTCAGCTGGTCAACCGGCACAAGGACGATGCCATTGGACGGTTGGCGGCACTTGATCTTGTCAAGCTTCGTTCCGCTTCCGGTCAGGGCGCTGAGGTTGCGGCGGAGCTGGAGAAAATGGTCGTGGGCCGGAATACCCAGTTGCCGCGTGACGTCGCCCTTTTCGAACTCGGTGAGGTCTTCGTCGCCGAACAGAAGCCGGATCAGGCTCGGGAGTACTTCCAGAAACTGGTGGATGAGTTTCCCGAATCTCCCTACGTGTCCCAGGCCAGACAGAGGTTGGGCGAACTGGGTTGATCTTGTGAGGTCACGGCGGACACCTCTCAGGAGTTTCTGCCGGTATTTGGTGATCGGCCCATGACGTTCCCGGAGATCATCGCAAAAAAGCGTGACGGGGACTCATTGACCCGTGAGGAGATTGCCGTATTCGTGCGGGGTGCCGGTGATGGGGGCCTGCCTCCCGAACAACTCTCGGCTCTCTTGATGGCAATCTGCATTCGAGGCATGAGTGTCGAGGAAACCGGTTGGTTGACCCAGGAGATGCTCCACTCAGGTGAGGTCTGGTCTCTGGCCGACGCCGTTCCCGAGGCTGTGGACAAGCATTCGACCGGCGGCATCGGCGATACGGTCAGCCTGATCTTTGCTCCGCTGATGGCGGCCGTCGGAGCACCGGTCGCCATGATGGCAGGACGCGGCCTCGGACATTCCCAGGGGACCCTGGACAAGCTGGAGGCCATTCCCGGCTTCAGGGTGGACTGGGATCGTGCCGGGATGCTGGTGTTGTTGGAGCGATGCGGCGCTGCCGTGGTTGCCCAGACCGAGGAGATTGCCCCGGCGGACCGAACGCTGTACGCACTGAGGGATATCACCGCAACGGTGCCGTCCCTCCCCCTGATTGTCGGGTCGATCATGTCCAAGAAGCTGGCCCTGGGTGCCGGGACCTTGATTCTTGACGTCAAATGCGGTTCGGGCGCCTTCAGGAAGACGTTGCCCGATGCCCTGGAGCTTGCCGAAGCCCTCCGGTCGGTTGCCAGGGATGCCGGGGTGGCCTGTGAAGCCCTGATCACCGAAATGGACCAACCCCTGGGGCCGATGCTGGGGACTGCCTGTGAGGTTCTGCAGGCGATCGAAATCCTTGAGGGCCGGGGGGCGGCGCCCCTGCGAGACGTGACACTCCGCCTTGCCGAGGAAGCGTTGGTTCTGCGTGGACGCCCCAGGGACGAGGCCAGGGCTGCCCTGGAGAGGTCCCTTGGAGATGGGTCTGCGCGAGCGGCCTGGGACGCGTTTGTAGTGGCCCATGGAGGCGATCCCGATCCGGCCCTCCTGGCCCGGCCTCGACAGATCCTCAGCGTCCAAGCGCAGAACGACGGTTTTTTGACGGCGGTGGATGGGGAAGACCTCGGGCGTGCCGCCGTTGATGTCGGTGCGGGTCGACGGCGTCTCGATGAAGAGATCGATGATGCGGGAGGCATCGAGGTTCTGGTTCGACTGGGAGATCCGATCGAGTTTGGACAGGAACTGGCTCGAATCTTCCTGGGCGAGCGCCCTGTCGATGAGTCCTTCATCGTCTCGAAGGTTCAGAGTGCCTTCTCGGTGACCGACGGTGTTCCGAATCAACCCCCTCTCGTCTACGGCAATCCGGAAGATCTTCGTTCCGGGAGTGGTTTCTCCGGCTGATCGGGCGAGTCATGTGGCCCGTCTCAGGGGCTGGGCGGATTTAATTTCACGGCCGTGCTAGGGTCTGTTGCTGGAGGAGCGATGAGCGAAACAAAAAGGGCGTTGGTGACTGGTGGAGCGGGATTCTTGGGATCTCATCTCTGTGAGCGGCTTCTCGACGAGGGCCTTGATGTTGTCTGCATGGACAATCTGATTACGGGGGCCGTTGCCAATGTAGAACACCTGTTCGGGCGAGAGGGTTTCGTCTTCGTCAAGTATGACGTGACCAACTACATCGACGTACCTGGACGGCTGGACTATATCCTGCACTTCGCATCACCGGCCTCGCCGATCGACTATCTCAAGCTGCCGATCCAGACACTCAAGGTTGGGTCCCTGGGAACCCACAAGGCGCTGGGTCTCGCCAAGGCCAAGGGAGCGAGAATCCTGATGGCCTCGACCTCCGAGACCTACGGAGACCCCCTGGTGCATCCTCAGCCGGAGAGCTATTGGGGCAACGTCAATCCTGTCGGTCCGCGTGGGGTCTACGACGAAGCCAAGCGTTTTGCCGAGGCGATCACGATGGCCTATCACCGTCATCACGGTGTTGATACCCGGATCGTCCGCATCTTCAATACCTACGGTTCGAGGATGCGGGCCGGTGACGGCCGGGTTGTCCCGACCTTCATCAACCAGGCGCTCGAAGGACAGCCCCTGACCTGCTTTGGTGACGGTTCCCAGACCCGGTCGTTTTGCTACGTCGACGATCTGGTCGAGGGCATATACCGTTTGCTCCTCTCGGATTACGTTGAACCGATGAATATTGGAAACCCGGCAGAGATGACGGTCTTGCAGTTTGCCCAGGAGATCGTGCGTTTGACCGGCTCCAGCTCTGAGATTGTCTTCACCGAACTCCCCGAGGATGACCCCAAGGTCCGCCAACCGGACATCACCAAGGCTCGTGCGATTCTGGGCTGGGAGCCTACGGTTCTGTTGGAGCAGGGTCTGCGTACGACGATCGACTACTTTAAGTCCGCCCGGCAAGCAGGGTCGGTGTGACGAGGTCTTCAAAGCCGCTTCCGGCGCTTATCAGAATTTCTTCCGCAGCTCGATGTGCTCGAGCAGTCGAAAAAAGGAGGGGATAAACCCCTCCCTTACAAAGAAAAACGGAGTGGCGGCTTAGTCTTCAACCAAGGCTGCCTTGAGTACGTCCTCGGCGGTGTCGGCGAATATGAATGTCGCCTTCTTGCGGGCCGAGGCGGGCAGGTCCGCCAGGTCTCTCTCATTTCTGCGCGGCAGCAGGATCTCGGTGATGCCGGCCCTGAGGGCGGCCAGAACCTTCGCCTTGATACCGCCGACCGCCAGCACCTCGCCGCGAAGCGTGATTTCGCCGGTCATGGCCAGATCGTGTCGGATGGGTCTGTTGGTGGCGACGGAGAGAATCGCAGTCAGCATGGTGACGCCGGCCGACGGTCCATCCTTGGGAACGGCGCCCTCGGGAACGTGGACGTGGATATCGTGCGTGTCGAACCATTCGGCCGCGATGCCCAGGTCATCAGCGTGGGCCCGAGCCCGCGAGAGGGCGGCCGAGGCCGATTCCTTCATCACATCGCCCAGCGACCCGGTCAGTTTGAGGTTGCCCTTCCCCGGGAGGGCCAGAGCCTCGATCAGCAGCACGTCCCCGCCGACACTGGTGTAGGCCAGCCCCGTGGCAACGCCGACGCCGGCCTCGGCCAGGTGTTCCTCCGAAGAGAAGGGCCTCGGACCGAGGAGTCGCTCGACCAGCGCCGGTGTGATGGTCCGCGCCTGGGTTCTCCCCTGTGCGACGTCGACCGCCAGTTTGCGACAGACGCCGCTGATTTTCTGCTGGAGGTTTCTCAGTCCGGCCTCTCGCGTGTAGCCCGCGATCAGGAGCTTGAGGGATGCTGCCGTGAACGAGGCCTGGGCACTCTCCAGCCCATTGTCCTCTACGCTTCGAGGCACGAGGTGCCTCTTGGCAATGACCAGTTTCTCTTCTTCGGTGTAGCCGGAGAGCCTGATGACTTCCATGCGGTCCAGGAAGGCCGGCTGAATGGTGTCGGTGACGTTGGCCGTCGCGATGAAGAGGACCTTGGAGAGGTCGATGTCGACGCCCAGGTAGTGGTCCCTGAACGCGTGGTTCTGTTCAGGATCCAGAACTTCCAGGAGAGCCGACGACGGATCGCCCCGGACATCGGAGCCCAGCTTGTCGACCTCGTCGAGCATGAAGACCGGGTTGGCCGTCTGGGCCTGGGAAATGCCCTGGACGATACGCCCCGGCATGGCGCCGACATAGGTCCGCCGGTGACCGCGGATTTCGGCTTCGTCCCGTACGCCTCCCAGAGAGTGGCGAACGAATTTCCTTCCAAGGGCCTCGGCGATGGAACGTCCCAGGGAGGTCTTGCCGACGCCGGGAGGTCCAACGAAACAGAGAATGGGGCTGCGTCCGTCCGGCTTGAGTCGACGAACCGCGAGGATCTCGATGATTCGCTCCTTGACCTTCTCAAGGCCGAAGTGGTCCTGGTCCAGGATGGATCGTGCCTTGTCCAGGTCCAAATCGTCGGTGGTCAATTTGGACCAAGGCAGACCGACAATCCAGTCCAGCCAGGTTCTGACGACCGAACTCTCGGCACTGTCGGGGTGCATGCCACTGAGGCGCCGGAGCTGCTTGTCGATTTCCTTGCGGGGGGTTTCCGGGATCTTCGCCTCGTCCGCCTTCTTTCGCAGATCCTCAATCTCCTGTTCGAGATCGTCGATCTCCCCCAGTTCCTTTTGGATCGTCCTCAGCTGTTGTCGAAGGAAGAACTCCCGCTGGTTGCGGTCCAGTTCCCCCCGAACCTGGGAACTGATCTCGTGCTGCATCTCCAGCAGTGCGGTTTCTTTTTCGATCAGCCGGTGGATCAACTCCAGGCGTTGCCGGCCATCGACCGCCTCAAGGACCGCCTGTGCGTCGTCAGTTCTGAGACCGAGGTTGGCCGAGATCAGATCTGCAAGACGGAGTGGATCCTCCAGGCCGGCAGCGATCAACAGGACTTCAGGTGAGACCTGACGGCCCAGGGCTGCGACCTTTTCAATGCCTTCCCTGATCGATCGGACCGTGGCCTCCAGTCGAGGTGACAGGGGATCGAGGTCAGGCTCGGACAGGGGTGATACCCGGGCCTCGAGGAACGGTTCGGAACGAGAGAAATAATCGACCTTGACCCTTCCCAGACCCTGAACAAGGGCATTGAGGTTTCCGTCGGGAAGCTTGACCATCCGCATCACCTGACCGACGCATCCAACATCGTAGAGGTCGTCCGGTCCAGGGTTCTCCAGCGAACCGTCCTTTTGGGTCAGAAGCAGGAGCAGACCGTCGCCTGTATGAGCGCTGTTGACGGCGTTGAGCGAAGCCTCCCGTCCGACGGACAGGGGGACGATCGTGTAGGGGAAGAGCACGAGATCCCGCATCGGAATGACCGGAAGGATTTCCGGAATCGGGATGGACTCGGTGCTGGTATCGAGATCGAGAGGGCCCGAGGCGTCAATCATCATCGTTTTCGTCCTCGGGTCGCCTGAGAAGGTGGCGGAGTTCATCCATGAACTGACTGACATCCTCGAAGCGCCTGTAGACGCTTGCGAAGCGAACGTAGGCCACCTGATCCAGGTTTCTGAGTTCCGAAATAACCATATTGCCGATCTCCTCGGACGACATTTCCCGGACTTCGCGGGCCGAGATGGCATTTTCGACCTTGTTGACGACCCCGACCAGATCGGCCCTGGCGACGGGTCGTTTCTCACAGGCTCGGAGGAGACCATTGAGGAGCTTCTCGCGGTCGAAGTTCTCCCGGCGGCCGTCCCTCTTGACCGTTGTCACCGGAACCTCGTCGACTCGCTCGTAGGTCGTGAACCGGCGACTGCACCCGGCACATTCCCGCCGCCGGCGGATTTCCTCTCCGTCTCGCACGTCTCGGGAATCCAGGACCCGATTCTCGTGGTCACCGCAGAATGGGCACTTCACGATGAGGGCTCCGCCAGTTGCTTGGTCGACAACGACAGTCCAAACACAGGAATACAGATCAGTCCGATCAGGGCAATCGGATAGAAGCACACTGCGTGATAGGCGATCGCGATCCCGGTTGCAAGATTGTGGTCAACGCCGAAAAAAGTTGTCAGCCCAATCTGGACCATTGCGTGGAAACCTCCGGCGCCTCCGGGGGTGGGAACCAACAGGCCGATGACCGTCATCATGATCAGGAGGAAGGCAGATCGGATGGGCAATTCAAGGTTGAACGCCTGCAACGTCAGGATCAGCTGCACGACGATGACCCCCCAGAGAAAGAACGATGTTGCCATGACGATTGCCAAGTCCTTTGGGCGCTGCAGGATGCGGAGGCCGTCCAGGAAGTGATTGAGGAATGCAACCAGCGGATCCTTCCAGGTGGGCCTGAATCGTCCAATCGGAGCCGTGATCAGCGTAATGAACCGTTCCTGGTAACGGAAGAGTCCGAACAAGATACCGGTTCCGACGACCAGCCCCGCGCCGACGATCCACCCCGACAGTCTCAGGAGATTGAGATGGCCGGCGCCCTCCGCATTGAGGTGGGGCATTTCCGGCGGGGCGACCAGGAAGACGAAAAACAGCAGTACGATTGTCCACAAGTCGATGATGCGTTCCGTCAGGATCGACGCCAGGGTTGCCGAGGTCGGAATCGAGTCTCGTTTTGACAGCAGGACGGGCCGAACGAGATCACCCAGCCGGGCCGGCAGGAAGGTGATGCCGGCATAGCCGACCACCGTTGCCAGCAGCGCACTTGAGTGACGTGTTCGACCGACGGGCCTGAGGATCAACTGCCAACGAATGACTCGAAGCCAATAGGAGAAGAGTGCAGCCAGGACGGCTGAAACCAGCAGGGCAGACCGGGCCTGAGCCAACGCACGCCCGACTTCCCGGAAATCGACGTTCCAGAAGAATACCGCCAGCAGCACGACGGTCAGGGCCAAAGAAAACACTATGCGGAAGGAACGTTGAGCCATGGGGTGGGAGGATAGCATTTTTGGGGGAAGGGAGAGGGGAGAGATTCAGCGACAGGGGCGGTGGACAGGGCCCGTGGACCGCGGCGGCGACGGCGACAGCGTCAGCGTCCGGGACGGCGTCCGAATCCGTATCGGCGACAGCGACCGCGTCGGCGTCGGCGTCCGTCGACCGTTTCGGTCCCGGCCAACCGACGCGGCCCCGGTCA
>CAYSHZ010000161.1:0-8392 GCA_964430905.1 uncultured Thermoanaerobaculia bacterium
CCACAGGACGCTGCCGGTCAGGCTTGTGGCGTTGACCGGAACGATATCGCCTTCGAGCACGCCATCGACCTCGAGCCGATAGTTCTCAATGTTGTCGTCATCGACGATCTCAAAGGCGATCCGGACGACGCCACCCGGTACGATTGGGTCAGCGTCGGTCGGGCAGAGGATGGTGACAACCGGGGCATCCGGGCTTTGCAGCGGTTCGACGGTGATGGTCCGCGTCAGAGTGCCGACGTTACCAGCCGGATCCTCGGCCTGGGCGGACAGAATGAATTCGGTCGCCTCTGTGACCGAAGGCGCCGTCCATGTCGCGGAAATTGTTTGGCCACCGCTTTCCACTGTTTCACCGTCGAAGAGAACTGTCAGCCGAGTAACCCCGACTGCGTCGGTGGCCGAAACAACATAGGAAAACTGATCGCCCGAGGTGTAGACGTCACCCGCGACCTCCGGACTCAAAGCGACGGAAATCTCCGGCGCGATCGTATCGGGAATAGGGGTAATCTCGACCGTCGAGGTTGTGACGCTCGCTCCGAACCGGTCGGTGACGACGGCCTGGACGACGATGGGCGTTGCGTCCGCGTCGGGAGCGACGGTTAACCCGAAGGTTTGCACCACCGAGGTCCCCGAAACTGCGGCGCTCTGAGAGGTCGGCGAGACCGGACCGGACGCACTCAGGGCGATGGTTTCCAGTCCTTCACGATCGGTCGCCTCGACGACAAGGGTCGCCGACTGCCCCGCAGGAATAGAGGCCGGAACGCCGGCGCCCAGGGACAAGGTCGCGGTCGGATTCTCATTGGGCAGAACGATCCACGAACTCTGAGTTTCGGAGATCTCACCGGCGGCGCCGAGCATCCGCAACTCAAAAGACGTCTCACCGGCGGGCGCGGACCATGGCACGATCACGGTTCTCGGGTCCGGATCGACGACGACGTTCGGCGAATTGCCTGGCCGCCGTGTCTCGGACCAGGTGGCGATCGGCCAGCTCTCTTCGATTCCCACGACGCCGAGTCGATCGGCGACTTCCCAGTGAATCTCGACCGAGGAGCCCTGAAGGATCTCGGTTCCGGGCGCAGGCGTTCCGACCAAGTTGATTGAGGGATCTTCGGTCACGAGACGCAGGCGCCCGGCGCCGGTGATCTCAACGGCGGAACGGTCATCGATAAGTGCAACCGAACCCGCCGGACCGACGGCCAACGAGCAATCGAGCGCCAAAGCGCCGGCAGGACCAACCCCGACGGACTCAAATCGAGTGAGACCCGTCGCCACAAGGCTCTCGCCGGAATCCAGATGCGAACGAACGGCTTCCAGCGCCCCGACCTCGGCTTCGACGGAAAGCAGCAACCCGCCTCCGGTCATCTGCATGCCAAGAATCGCCAGCTCCGTCGGCGCCGCGACGCCTTCGAGAACGATCCGCAGTTCTTGGCCCGTGACATCGCCACGAGCGCCTGCACCCGAAAGGAGCACGGTCCCGGCCTCGACGTCCACGTCAAGGACTTCGCCATTTCCGATCGACGGCAAGGACGTTCCCATGACGCCTTCCGAACCTGTAGGAGTGGAGATCGTCAGACGCCCGACTGCGGTCGCCAAGGACCCATCCGGCGGCAGGTCCTCAATGAAGAGGGTACCGGCGCCACCGTCGGCGAAGCCGTTCGTTGTTCCACCGGAAACCGAAAAGCGGGTTGACGGATCGGTTTCGTCCGCAATCTCCGTCGCCAAAACGACGATACGTCCTCCGGAACCGCCCCCGCACGAGGGGCCACCGGCCGCACCTTGTGCCCTGACCACGCCCCGACCCTCAAGACGACGAGCCACGAGCCGGACACTCCCACCGGCGCCACCGCCACACTGAGCGCCGGAACCGTCGGCAAGAAGATCACCGGCGAGATGGACGACCGCCTGCGCCGCATCGATTTCCAGTACCCCACCGCCGTTTCCACCGGCGGCATTGCCGCGGGCGCCACCGCCGCCGCCAGGAAGATCGGCGAGGCGCGTGCCACCGATGATGTCACCCGAAAAGCTCAGCGATCCGAGAGACCACGATCCCGAGGTGCCAAATGCGCCACGACCGCCATGAGAACCACCTGCCCATGGCTCGGAGGAACTCACACCCTCGGGCGCCCTAGCATCGTTATCCTCGTTCCCTCCGAGGAAACCCCTACCGGACACGTTCAGCCGGCAGGTGACGCCGATTCCGAGTTCCGACACGATCCCAAACCGCAAGGGGTAGTAACCGACTGAAGACTGGTAGGAGGTTACTTCCGGCGCGACGACGATGCTGGGCTGTGCCTGGTTTTCCGAGCCGGCGCCGGCGTAAAGATAGAGGGAGTCGAACGAACGGAGACCACCCTCACTCGGCGGATACACACCCAGGACGGCGCCACCAAGGAGGAAAACCGGTCCGTCGGGATCACCTTCCGCAGCGATCATCGCATCGTCGGGGGCAACGCTGGTATCAACCGCTTCGAAGACTTTCCTTGGAGTTTTCGCGATCAGGCGAACGGAGGTCCGAACCTCTGAAGCGCCGGTGTCAACGACTCTGACCTCGAAAGGCAGTTGGGTTCCGGCAGGAATTCCGTTGGGAATGATCCAACGCGCCTGGTACTCCCCAGTCCCCGGTCCGGCGGTACCCGAAACGGGCACTCCCGCAACGGCTTGAGACGCCGGTTGGATGCTTCCGTCACCGGCCAATTCCGGCCCACGGAATTCCACCAATGCGATGGTTCCGGGAACGGTTTGGCCGTTGTCGTCGTTGGTGTCGGCCACTTGAACCCGAAGGAGCAAGGCCACGCCTTCATTCGGGGCAACGACGGAAGTGTAACCGGCCGGCCAGGCGCCACCCTCCCAAGGAGTCAACCAACTCGCGGTCGGCGCGAAGGGATCGACGACCGGGGCAACCTCGAAGGTCAGGGTTCTTGAGTTCTGATTTCCACCGATGTCGGACACTTCGACGGTCACCGCGACGGCGGTCTCAGCATCAAAGACTCCTGCAGGAACGGTGAAGAGCTGCGACCGGAAAAGCCCGGCCGTTCCTGGAACTTCAGTCAGTACGATGGGCTCTCCGAAGATATCGGTCCGATCGAACTCTCCGGCCGGAACCGTGATCTGGGTCTCACCATCGGAAACTGAGGTTTCGACGAAGAAGGCGTCACCAATGTGGAACAGAGAACGAGCCTCGCCCGAGGTCGCCTCTCGAACCGTCAATCGATCGATCGAGGGAGCGACATCGTCGTCTGCGATGACAAAGTCCGAACTGACGGACTCGACGAATCCACCACCGGCTTCCCGAAGGACTGCGCGAGCAAACAGTGTCTCTCCCTCGGCCAGACTCGTCGGAAGAGTCAACGAGACCGTCTGCGGCCCCAAGACGGCCCACCCTCCGGGATCAGGTCGATTGAGGGTTCTCACCGGCGCCCCGATCAACGGCGCGGACGTCCCCTGTTTCCAGATCTCAACCCCGAGGGTCAACATCACATCGTCGGGATCGGAAATGTCTTGGACCACGACCTCCACGTTTGAACCGACGTAGAAGACTCCCGGAACGGGCGCGGTCGCCGTCACGGTCACTGCACCCAACGCCGGTGGCTGGTTAGGCATAATCTCCATCTGCACATCGACGACGTTGCTCCGGTTCTCGGAACTGTCGATGGCCCTGGCCCAGACGGCCATCGGGACCGGATCGCTCCCGTTCCCGGAATAGGCAGGCACGAATCGGTAGGCCCACGGTGGCGCCGAGACGGCCGCGAACGGAACGGCGTTGGGATTTTGGTCCGGGTCTTCAAAGAAGAACTCGACCCGGTCAAGGTCACCCCTCGGCAAATCGGGATCGACGCTGAAGTGCTCAATGCCGGAGACCTGGGGTTCGAGCACATATTCGACGCCCGCAAAAAGTTGGCCGGACGGCGCACCGGACGGCATGGGCATGGAGTCGATTGTCGGTGAATTGGCGTCCCTGATTCGGAAGAGGAACTCGGTGACCAAGATCTGATTCCCAAGGCCATCCTCAAGATCCGAAACGACCAGTTTCCTCAAGAGCGAGTCATCGACAAGATTCAAACCCTCGACCTGGGGAAGAACTCCGAGGGAATAATCGCTTCGACTGAGATAATTCAGCACGGGAAGGGGTTCCCAGACCAGACCGGACCCGGCCTCGTTCCGACCCCAGAAAAGGGCGCCGCTGTCGCCCAGTTCCCCAACCGGCGCGACTGCCTCGTTGAAGTCGATTCGGATCGCCGCGTCAGGAATGACCGGCCGCGGAGGAGGCGTCAAATCGGGAGATGTGGCGATGACGACCGGACCCTCGACGTCGGAGGTTCTGAAACTGCTTCCGACCATCGCCTGCGGCAGCGTTCGACCGACCCTGTCCCGGATGCCGCCGGGGCCACCCTGGATCCTGATGGAGTACAAAGAGAAACTGTCATACGGATCGGACGGAACGAAACGAACGACCGGGCGACCTGATGCGTCCTGGACCCACGTCCAACTGCCCGAGGGAGTCGAGGACGGCCCGGTGATACTGAAGAACCCAGAGCTGACGGACCCATCGGAGACGAGGATGGACGAATGCAACGGTTCGGTGAACATAATCTCAACGACGGCACGAAGAGAAACGTTCTCCATTCCGGATGGCGGGGCGATGGAAACGATCCTTGGAGGAGACGCATCCAGGAATACATCGGGCAACAGATTGACATGACCGTCCGGACCCGAGAGTACACCCGACAGAGAAGCGATCGCATCCCCATTGGACGACTGGGCGCCAAGCGAGAACGACCCTTCGACCAGGGTCCTGAACGCGTAGCGACCCTCGTCGTCGGTCGAGAAGAAGTGTGTTCTACCGGCGGAATCGGTCAGGGAAACGATGATATCGGCCGCCGGGATCCAGAGCGCCGGATCATCAGAGGGAACGTCATCCGGCAAGGGAAGCAAGACTCTCCCCTCCGCCTCGACGACCGGCGCAAGGCTGAGCGAGACTTCGACGACATCGTCGTCGTAGGTCAATTGGCCTGAAGTCGACGCCCCCAACCCACCGGCCGCAGTATGGACCGAGACGTGGAAGGTCCCGGCCGGAACCGCCGCAAGAACGACCCGTCCCTCTGCATCGGTCGCACGGGAATAGTGTTGGCCTCCAGGAATCACATGAACGTCCACCGCAGCGCCCTCGACAACGTGGTCGTCGGAGTCGGTCACCAAAATGCTCAAAACGCCCTTGGGCCCCAGGACAATTCGATAGGGATCGCCCGCCGTACCGGTTCCCCCGGCAGGACCAACACTCTGAAGGTCATCAAACCCGATCGCCGCCGTTCGCAGCTCACCACCATACTCGCTGACGCTCAACTGGGCGCCACGAGAAACGAGGACGTCGGGGAAACGGAACAGATGGTCGGGAAAACCCTGTTCAGGGGTCTGAAGCACAAAGTGGTACGCAGCCCGCCCGCTGGTATCTCTTCCCTGAGTCAGTTCCAACGAGAAACGACCCCCTGAGGGATCAACCTCGCCCAAACCGGACCGGAGACTCTCGAACACCCGAACAAAAACGTCGCCGGCAGGCTCCATCACGAGATCAATATCGGCCAACATTGAGGTCGAGGAGAGTTCGACGGTCGCCGCAGCGACTCGATTGGTCGTCGGCAGTCCACCGCGAAGACTGTAGGATCCCTCGGGCATCCCGTCGAACAGGAATCTCCCCAAATCACCCGCAGCCGTCCCCGTCGAATCGACGGCAGAAAAGGCCCCGCCGGCGGTTGAGCCACGGAGATCGACGATACCGGCGCCGATCGGCGTGGTCATCAAAGGATCGTCAAACAGCGTCCCCGAGATCTCGCCTCGCTGGTCAACCAGGACGACGGTCTCCCGTCGTTCACCCGGCTGGGACAGAATTACGCTCCCACGGCCGCTTCGTCCCGTCGGCGCATGAAAAGCATAGAGGCCGTAACCGCCCAATGGCAGGGCCTCGAAGACCGCCTTGCCGTCAGGTCCACTGACCGAGGCGACACCGGTGGAGGGTACGCCGGCGCCCGTCAGTTTGATCGTACAATCCGGCAGAGCCACGCCGTTCTCTGGGTCACGGACAAGCACTTCGACCGACCCGAAATCCTCGGAAAGAACGATGTCGGGCAGATCGACGACCTGCCAATCGACGGAAATACTCCCGGACGTCGAACCACTTCGCCCGTCGATGGGATCCTTCCCCACCACCGAAATCCCCCCGGCGACCAGCCCGGAAACCTCGAACCGGCCCTCGGAATCGGCGACCAGCCAACCCTGCTCCTTCGGGACCCGCCGGTTGGGGAAGGTCTGCTCGGAGACGTAGAAACGACCATTGGGAACAGGAGAGAGAACTCCGTTGATCCGCTCAACGATGCGACCCCTCACTGCCCCCTGAGCCTTCAACTTCACTTCCAGCTGGAGTTCCTGCCCGCCGGCGCCGACACTTCCGCCGACAATCCCGACCCGTTCGACCGAGCCCACCGTCGCGGCGGCTGTGACCTGGACCCCGCCGGCCGGAACCATCTCGAACCGGAACCGCCCCAGAGCATCGGTGGTCTGCGCCTGCGGCGCCAGATACTCGCTTCCCAGTGTGACCCGGGCGCCGGCGACCGGCGTCATTCCGTCAACGTCGACCACTCGACCGCCGACCGTCGAGGAATTCTCGAAAACAATATCGATCTCCTGAACCTGACCGTTCCACTCCAGATTCCCGGAAAAATTCCGAATCCCGTGAAACGGATTGAAGACCGATACCTGATACGGGCCAACTGGAATCACCAACTCCAGGTTTCCGTTCGGATCCGTTTGACTCTCGACGAATACGCCGCTCATCCCCAGGGAGTACGAGTTATCCAGGAACCGGAAGGGTTTGTAGTAGACCAGGGACTGGATACCGGCGGCAGCGGTCGCCGTATGAATACGGAGGGTACCGGCGCCACCGAGCCGAACGGTCACGAAAGGCTGATGCCCGCCGAAAAGAACCGCAGTTTTATTGCTCCCCAACCAGCCGATCCTCGGAGGATCAAGCCCCGAGCCTACATGGGCCGTAACATCCCACTCTCCAACCGGAATCCCATCAATCGAGAAACTGCCGTCGGCGGCGGTCACCCGCTCGGAGACCAGGGGAACGCCCGCATTGGAAAAAAACACCGAGACTCCGGCCGCCGGCCGACCCAAAGGATCCAGAACGACTCCCCGGATGCCACCTCGCATTTCCCGGAGCACGATCTCGGGCGCGACGATCTCGTCGGGGGGACCGTCGGTCAATTGTCCTATCACAACCGCGCCGTGGAGATGTCTGGCCTGATCAATCGCTTCGACGGCGTAGTCCCCTTGCCCAACCCCCTGAACCGGAACGCCTTCAAGTACATAGCTCCCAGATTCATCGGTATAGGAATAAACGCCCGGCCCACTGATGTACACCGGAGCGTCAACGACCGGCTCAAGTGTGTCGTTCAAGGGATTGAGAAACGACACCGTTCCCCTGACGGTCTTGACGCCGCTTTCCCTCAGGGTCAACAACGCCTCGGTCGTAGAATCCGCCGCAACCTCGACGGTGGCCTGGGCGGCCGAACGGCTGAGATCCCAGCGTGCGGCCTGAACGGTCACTCTCCCGGCCGGAACCCTGTCGAAGAACACGACGCCCTGGGAATTCGTCGAATGTTCCGAAAAGAGGCCATTCCCAACATACAGTCTGACCTCCGCCCCCGAGAGAGGAACGACATTGGGGGCCGGTTCACCCGATCCCTGAAACGATACGATGACCGCAAGAGACCCAAAGCCCTGGGCCGGCGGGGCCTCCGGAAGCTCGAGCACAACGTCGACGACGTCTCCCGGTTGCGCCAAGTTGATCGTTTGATACATGACTCGGCCGTCCGGGCTTCTCCCGGTCAGCGTGATCGGACCGACGGGAAGCCCAGCAGCAGTGAAGGCGCCGTCGGACCCTACCTCGACCGACTTCACGACGTTGAACAATGTACTGACGGCGACGACGACGCCGTCTTCTACGGGCACTCCGGAAGATGCCTCGACCAGGCGCCCCCGAACGGTTCCCCTGCCGAGAAGGGCGATATTGACCTCGGCCAACCGGTTCAATTTGAGAATGGAGGACGAGATCTCGGTCGTTTCCTCGGGGTCGAGTTCCGGATCGGCGCCCGCCGGAATGGTCGCGCGGATCGTGAACCCGCGCATCAACTCCGGATCAGGATGGGGATCCTCGACAAACTCGAAGAAGAACCTCCCGTCGGCGGAGGTCACTGTCGTCGCAGCGACGATGATCCCGGAATCGACGCCCGGCAGGGAAGGATTGCGACGCCTCAGAAGCCGAACCGTCGCCCCGTCGACGCCCTCCCCCGTTCCGCGAATCACGCGACCGGAAAGTAGACCGCCAAAATGCTCAGGG
>CAYSHZ010000162.1:0-8385 GCA_964430905.1 uncultured Thermoanaerobaculia bacterium
GCCGCCCAGCTTGTCCATGAACTTCATCGTCCAGCTCAAGACCTCCTGGTTTGCCAGACCATGAAGCGGACCGGCCAGACCGTTGATGCCCGCAGACAGTGCGTAGTACGCATCGGAGAGCGCCGAAGCCACCAGATGGGTCGTGTGGGCCGAAACATTGCCCGACTCGTGGTCCGAGTGCAGGATGAAGTACATCCTCGCAACATCGTCGTAGGGTTTCGGGAAACCCATCATGTGAGCAAAGTTGCCACCCAGATCCAGGGTGGGGTCTTCGGGAATATGGACGTCAGCCTTGTACTTCATCCGATAGATGTATGCGGCAATCGTCGGCAACTTGGCCATCAGATTCATCACATCCTCAAGCATCGGCTCCCAGTACACCATCTTGGACATGCCTTCGTTGTAGCGCTTGACGAAGATCGACTCACGCTGCATCGAGGTAATGGCTGCCGAGAACATCGCCATCGGATGGCTGTCACGGGGCATGGCCCGCAAAACGTCGATCACGTATTGGGGAAGGGCACGCTTCTGCTGGAACTCCTCGACAACTTCCATTGTCTCTTCGACGGTCGGAACTTCACCAGTCATCAAGAAGTAGAAGAATGCCTCTACCCACGGGTAATCACTCCCGGGAACCTTCGGCAACGCCTCGAATGTCTCCGGAATGGTTTTCCCACGAAAACGGATCCCCTCGTAAGGATCAAGGTAGGAGACGTCGGTCACTAGGCAGCGAACACCTCTGGCGCCACCGATCGCCTGAGCGATCGTCACTTCGCCGACCTTGACGTCGCCAAATTCCTTGACCAGACGCGTAGTCCGCGGCCGATGCTCCTCAATTTTCTTTCGCAGTGTTTCCCTCAGACTTGACATGTTGGCTCCCTTCGTTTCAGCCAATTCAGGCGCCGGAAACTCGGAATAGCGTTGAATTTTCCGTCCCGTGCCTCATTTGAACAATCTTCCAATAATCAAAATATCTTCATATGGCCGGCCGCGATTCCCCGGCTCAACCTGCGATGGTATTCACTTTTCCAGTCCACCCCGACAGTATAGAGCTTGTGAAAGAAAGTGACAAGCTCAAATTCGGCCAGAAATCCGATCTCAGGTGTAAGATAGGCTGCGATGTCACCTTTTCAGGCAAATCGTTGGTTGCCGGTATGGGTTCTCGCCCTCTTGGACGCCGTTTCGATCCTCGGCGGAGGCGTCATCGCGGCGTGGATTCGTTTCCTTCCCCAGTTTCTGGACCAGGAGTTGGCGGTACTGGCAGCCCATCCCGGATTCATCGCCTACGCCATTGGGGCGCAGTGGACGATTGCTACGACATTTGATCTCTATCGCCCGCAGATTTGGAGAGGCCGGGATGAGCTCCTGGTGCGAATGCTGGCCCTTGGGGTGGCCTTCCCCTCCGCCCTGACCTTGGGCGTTTACCTCGTTCCGGCGTGGCGATTCGGCCGTGGACTTCTGTTCCTGACCTTGGTCGTTGCCTTTCTCCTCCAGGTTCTGGGCCGTCTGGCGTGGTTGTCCTGGGGAAAACATCCACCTGAGCGCAAGGCCGTTCTGGTCGGCGATGGACCAATCGTGACCTCCCTTCTGGACGAACTGGCCACCCGCCCCTGGGCCCCGTTCCGGATCTCCAGCCACATCTCAGCCCAGGTTCTCGAGGAGGACCCAGACTGCGTTCAGGCGTCCCTGTCGGACGCCGATCTTCTGATTGTCGCGACACTTTCCCAGTCCGATACGACAGACCGAGTGACAGCCCTCAACTTCCGGGGCACACCGGTCATCGACGCCGCCGGCGCCTATTCGCAGTTGACCGGGCGAATTCCCGTCCTCCAGGTCGATTCCAGGTGGTTTATCGCGACCGGTGATTTCTCGAGCCTGGCGACCTCACCCTTCCATCAATTCCAACGAATGATGGATGTCGTACTCGCCTCCGTTCTCCTGATCCTCACCCTTCCGATCATTCTGGCGGCGGGAATGATCGTACTGATGACCGGAGGACGCCCCATCGTGTTTCGTCAGGCGCGCCTCGGCAGATTTCGAACACCGTTCGTTCTCTTCAAACTCCGGACGATGAAGATCGCCGCCGAGGAGAACGGCCCTGAGTTCGCCGAACCCGGGGACGGAAGACTTCTGCCCTTGGCCGGGTTCCTGCGTCGCTGGAGAATCGACGAACTTCCCCAGCTGATCAATGTCATCAGGGGCGACATGAGTCTCGTTGGGCCTCGTCCGGAACGTCCCGAAGTCACCGAGAAACTGGAAGGCGCCATTCCATTCTTCGGTTACCGATTTTCTGTCCGGCCCGGCCTGACCGGCTGGGCACAGGTCAACCACCCCTATTGTGCGGATGTCGATGACCATCGGATCAAGCTGGAATTCGACCTCTATTCCCTGCGCCAGCACGGACCGATGCTCTACCTCTTGGTCCTCGTCCGAACTCTCGGCGCCCTGGTCTTTTCGCCGGGACGGTAAAGCTTTCTCTCCTCTTTCGTAGGACAACACATCAGGGGCGAAAAACCCGGCGCGGTTCAGGGGAATCTCTCGCTCCGGGCACGGCACTTGACCATTGATCGGTGCCGCCCGACTCGAACCCGTCAGCGAAAAGGACTGTCCGCACCTTCCACACATGGATCGCGGTATCGCCCCATTCACCGGCCGCCTGCTCTGCAACGTAGATCAGGCTGTGCTCTCGATCAAAAGCAACTGCGCTCAAAACGCCGCAGTCCGGGTCAAAGACCTCATCCGTCGGCCTGAAGATCTCGTAGGGCTGGATGTCCCACGGGTCACGACCACCCTGGACAATCTCGAGCACCTGCGCTGGGTCGTAAAAAAGTACCTGGGGCTCATACGGGTCCGAGTGGTAGCCTCGATTGGGTTCGCAGGCCGGCGACGGGCACTCCACACCGGGGTCTCCGTAGCAGTTGTCCCCAAGTCCCTTCAGACCGAAGATCAGAATTGCTCCGGCTTCTGTTGTATCGACCCAGACCCCCCCGCCCCATTGGTCATCGACCCGATATCCGTCAAAATCGCATTGATCAAACTGGTTTTCGGTGCATTCGATGAACCACCGATAGTAGAACAGTGGAAGAGCATCGATATCAGCCCCCGCCGCCGGAGGATTGCCTTCATTCCACGGCGCCATGGCAAAGAGCGTCGGCCCCTGGGATCCACCCAGGGCGCCGCTTTCCCGGTGGTATCCCGACAGGAGCCGGCGGCCTCCCAAATTATCGGCTGCAATGGCCGGCGGAGCTGCCAAGAGATAATCGGCGGTTTTGGCGTTATGGAAGGGATCATCGAGCTCGTTGGGACGTGAGCCGATGTGCCAGACGCCACTTGGGGAACCGAAGTCCAGCGTCGTCCATCCCAGTGACACGAGGTCCTCGGCACCGACGTTGTACCAATCGAAGATCGTCCATGCCAGGCGATCGACTTCCTCCAGATACTGGAGTCCTCCCATATCCCAATTGGCACAGTCGCAGGTCGAACAGGCCGCACAGGTTGTCGCCAGAAGTCCACCGGTCAGATCCGAGACCGGTTGAAGAATCTCGGCACGGATTAACTGGCTGAAATCATCGGTCACCAGAGGCGCCGGAATGGCAATTTCACCGATGGTGTCCAGTTGGGCATTGCCAGCGATGAAGAGCGACCCCGGAAATCCGTCCGAAGGTCCGCCAGAATCACCAGTGGGATTAAAGGCCAGCGCATGCCCCCCGTAGGCCCACTCGTTGAAATCCGGCGGCGTGACGCTCTCGGGTGCAGCAAAGGCTCCAAGGTAGACCAGGTCTGTAGGAACCAAACGCCGAGGGGATTCCTTCACTTTCGATGGGTCATTTTCCTCTCCTGACGCCACCGCCACAGGGATGAGGATCATTCCGATCAGGAGAATCTGCCACGTCAGTCTACTCACAGAAACCTCCATCAATTCGCTCCTGCCACCCCTCAATTATCGACTCTCCTCAACCCGGAGTCCATGAAGAAGGGCGACAATCCCATGTCGAAAGACGCCACAGTTGACGAATGCCCGCTGGTTGCCGATACTGGCGGGGTCGAAGGTGCCGAGGCACCAGCGATATCCAAGGGGGTGCCCCCTCTATCAAGCGGGGGCTGAGATCACACCCTTGGCCCGAGGAACCGACATCTCGGTTTTTCGAGCAAGAACCTGATCCGGGTCATGCCGGCGGAGGGATTTGGACCGTGTCACGCCAACAAAAATTCATCCTTCACCTCTCATTGGTCATAGCAGCATGCTGGGGATTCGGCGCCGAGCACGTGGCGTGCGAAAACCTCTCAGGCGTGGTCCAAGGCCCCGATAAATCGCCCATCGCCATGGCTTCCATCGCCCTCGAAGGAGAGAAAATCTCGACCACAACCGGGAGAGACGGCCTCTTTAAACTCGGACTTCCCGACGGCCTGCTGCCCCCATTCCGCCTTGGAGTGACGGCGCCCGGATTCGTCGGAACCACCCTTGAATTAGATTCCTTCCCGAAATTCCTTGAGATTCCACTCCAGGCCTCTCCCCAATTCTCGGGGGAAGTCGAGGTCACGACCAACCGGGCCACTGTGGGAGAGACACCGGTCACCCTGACGAACATCTCACGCAAGGAAATCGAACGCAACGACTGGGGACAGGACGTACCCATGCTCCTGCAGAATGTCCCGGGATTCTATGCCTACAACGACAATGGCCAGGGCATGGGCTATTCCTATTTCTTTCTCCGCGGCTTTGACATGCGGCGGACCTCGGTCAGTCTTAACGGCGTTCCCCTCAACGATGCCTCATCCCACGGCGTGTTCTTCGTCGATCTTGCGGCGTTCTCATCGACGACCGGCGACATTCAGGTCCAGCGGGGGGTTGGAACCAACCTCTATGGCGGCTCGGCAATCGGGGGCTCGGTCGATCTGAGGACCCGTACACCCCTGACCGAGAGCCGTCTCAGGGTTTCCGCCAGCGGGGGTTCCTGGGGCACGAAAAACCTGCAGATCGAGTTTGACAGCGGCCTGATCGACGACCAATGGGCAACGACCTTTCGCTACTCCCGCTCGGAGTCCGACGGATACCGGGACCAAAGCTGGCTCGACACCTGGAACTACTACGCCACCGTGGAGCACTACGGAAAACGGAATACGACCCGTCTGGTGATGTTCGGCGGGCCCGAGGACACCCATCTGGCCTATGAGGGCATCACGAAGGCCTACCTCGACGGCAAGATCACCGGCGATCGCAGAAAGGACCGACGGCACAATCCCCTGACCTATCCGGGAGAAATCGACCACTTCTTTCAGCCTCATTTTCAGTTGATCAACGACACTGAAATTTCTTCAAACCTCAGACTGAACAACACCCTCTACTATTTTGAAGGTGACGGATATTTCGAGCAATTCAAGGAAGACCGTTGGTTACCCGAGTACGATCTCAAACCCTTCCCGGGGCCGGATGGAGAAATCATCAACACGACCGACCTCGTACGCCGGCGGTCGGTCGACGAGTGGGATGCCGGGTGGATCGGGTCTCTCTCATGGAGGCACTACGAGGACCGGGGCACACTCCAGACAGGAGTGGCCGTTCGCTTCCATAGCAGCCGCCACACAGGAAAAACAATTTGGGCGCAGTACTACCCGCCCGACACGCCACCCAACCATTCCTACTACGACTATCGCCTCGACAAACAGACCTACCAGCCCTTCATTCAGGAAGAATGGCAGGCATCGGAACGCTGGCGCCTGTTCGGAGGCGCTACCTGGACCTCCCATCGCTATCGCATGTATGACGATCAGCTCAAGGGGATGGGGTTCTCGGAGACTTTCGACTACTTCCTGCCTCGCCTGGGCGCCACCTTCAGTCCAACCCCGGAATGGAGCATCTATGCCAATGTCTCCCGCGGCGGTCGGGAACCTGCCTTCAGGGACATCTACGACCCGCAGGACTACTGGTTCGGCGATCAGCCTCATGATCTCGAGCCCGAAGAACTGACGGATTTCGAGCTGGGAATCCAGCATCAATGGACCAAAGGCTATGGTCGATTCAACGTCTATCTACTGGATTTCCAAAACGCCATCGTCTGGGCGGGCGGACTCGACAGCGACGGACTGCCGATCACGGCCAACGGCGCCACGACAACCCATAGAGGCGCCGAACTGGAAGTGGGGTGGACGCCCCGGCCCCGTTTCGGCGGCCGCCTGACAGCATCCTACACGCGGGCGACCTTCGACTCTTTCGAGGAATTCGGATGGGACGGCACCGCCCAGGATCATTCGGGAAACCGGATCGCAGGAGTTCCCGACTGGCTCGCCTCGCTGGAGTTGACCGGCGGATGGGGCCCGGTCGATGTCGTCGCCTCGGTGCGATACGCGGGGAGGTTCTTCCTCGACAACACCGAGGATCTCCGCAAGTACCCCGAACTCAAGGAAGACCCCTCCTACATTCATCGGATCAATCAGGCCTTCACAACCGTCGACCTCGGGGCAAAAATTGACATTGGATCGAGGCTGCCTGAACTCTTGGGCGCACGAAAAATGGTCATCGATCTGAGAATCAACAATGCCTTCGACTCGCTCTATACGACCTTCGGCTATGTCTGGGGACCGGAACCCACCTGGATCCCCGCAGCCACCAGAAGCTTCTACGGCGGTCTCACCGTGGACTGGTAGGCCGTTTCCGAATATTGTATCCTTCACCCAACGGCGGAGCCGAAATCCCGCCCCTTGAAAAATGCAGTCGATCCTCACCTTCCCCCTGTTGATACTTCTCTGGTTTTTGAGCCGGATTCTGGCCAAACTCAGACCCACATGGTTTGGAGAGATTGAACCCAACGAGTGGGGGAATCTCAGAGTCATTGCCATCCTCAACCACACCAGCCTCTATGAACCGGTGATGGTGGGATTCGCCACATGGGGACTCCTTTGGCGGATCTCCCGGCACGGCGTCCTGCCCGTTGCCGAAAAAACCATGAAACGCAGTATCGGCCTCTTCTTCAAGTTCCTGGTCCGCCACGTCGTCGTTATCACGCGCCAGAGGGACCAGACCTGGAACAATGTTCTCAACAAGGTCGATGATCATGCAGTCGTCATCATCCTCCCCGAGGGCCGCATGAAACGACGGGACGGCCTTGACAGCACCGGGCGCCCGATGACCGTCAGGGGAGGGATCGCCGACATCCTCGAGGTTCTTGACGATGGCCGGATGCTGCTCCTCTACTCTGGTGGACTCCATCACATCCAGGTCCCAGGGCAACATGTGCCGAAGCTCTTCAAGACCGTTCGCCTGGGCATGGAACTGGTTGAGATTCCGGACTACAAGGACCAGGTCATGGCCGAAAGCCCGGACGGAGATTTCCGACGAGCCGTCATTGATGACCTGACCGCCCGGCGGGACCTGCACTGTCCGGCGCTTGAAGATCCTTCCATGAAAAGCGGCTGAACCAACGACAATCCAGACCGATACGTTATAATCCCCAATCCAATTGATCGACCGTCTCAAGGAGGACGCATGAGCGAAAAACAATGGTATGTCGCCCAGAATGGGCAGAGTCTCGGGCCGATGAGTGAAGAAGATCTTAAGGCAGGTCTTTCGACCGGGAAATACGCCCCAACTGATCATGTCTTCAGCGAGGGCATGAAGGGGTGGGTTCCTGCCTCAGGTGTTGCGGAATTCTCCGGAGTCGGTCCAGCAACGCCTCCCCCGCCCCCAGCCGGCGCCAAGGCCGCGGACGAGGTGGACTACGAGATCTTCGGACACGAAATGCAATTCGTCGAGGTCGAACTGGATCCGGGAGAGAGCGTCGTCGCCGAAGCCGGCGGAATGATGTACATGGGCAACGGCATCGAGATGCAGACGATCTTCGGCGACGGCTCGAACCAACAGGGTTCCTTCATGGACAAGCTGGTTGGAGCCGGGAAGAGAATGCTGACCGGTGAGAGCCTGTTCATGACCGTCTTCACGCACCAGGGCTCGGGCAAGGCCCGGGTCGCCTTCGCGTCGCCCTACCCCGGCAAGATCATCCCTCTGGACCTCAGTGAACATGGCGGACAGATGGTCTGCCAGAAGGACGCCTTCCTCTGTGCGGCGAAGGGCGTTTCGATCGGCATCGCCTTCCAGAAGAAGATAGGTGTTGGTCTGTTCGGTGGAGAAGGCTTCATCATGCAAAAACTGGAAGGAGATGGCTTGGCATTCGTCCACGCCGGGGGCACCATCGTCGAAAGGGAACTTCAGGCAGGCGAAGTGTTGCGGGTTGACACCGGGTGCATCGTCGCCTTGGACAAGAACGTCACATATGACGTCGAAATGGTCGGAGGCGTCAAGTCGGCGATCTTCGGCGGTGAGGGTTTCTTCTTTGCCAAGGTCACAGGCCCGGGCAAGGTGTGGCTCCAGAGTCTCCCCTTCAGCCGTCT
>CAYSHZ010000163.1:0-8331 GCA_964430905.1 uncultured Thermoanaerobaculia bacterium
GGCCAGGGTCGAAACGGCAACAGCGGCGAGAATCGGTGGAAGGAGTGGTGGAACTGGCATGGGTTCAATGGCCTGCTGCCGGATCAACACAAACGCCATCACGACATAGACAGCCATGCTCATCATGATTGCACCAACGATGATCTGCATCGTTCTCAGTCGTTGCTCGATAAGGTGTGTGAGATCAGGATTCATTGGGCCTCCTGCCTTCTGCAAGGGTAGCATTGGCCGACGGCACTTTGCCGCCCCGAAGGGGCCCATGCAATCCATTCGATGGATTGCGAAGCGAACATATCCGGCACGGTCTGCGTATGATGGTACGGATGAGATCGAAGTGGCGGAGATATGCGGGCCTCGTTGCCCCCGGGGTCATAGCGTTCCTCTTGGCCGGGTTGTCGGTTGTCGACATGTTCCTTCCGAGGCCCTATGACGGGGTCATCCTGGAGAGTGACACCCCCGGGAGCCCGGTTGTCCGGTTTGTCGTGCCACACTCGGGTGCGGCCGAGGCTGGTATCAGGCCACGGGATACGATCATCGGAATTGACCGTACGGTCCTTGCAGGGACGACCCAGGCCCAGGAAATCCTCAATAAACATGAAATCGGCGATGAAGTGCCCTATCTGATCAGGTCGGGGGGCAGCATCGGACCGGCCGGACACATGGTCGAGGTGACGGTCAAGATGGGCCGCCGCAGGATCGGTGATACCAGTTACCTCTACGCAGTCCTGCTGGGTTTTGCCTTCTTTGCCATTGGTGTTTTTGTTCTGGTCCGGCAGCCGCGGTTGCCGGTTTCCAGGGTTTTCTTCAACCTCTGTGTCCTCTTTATGCTCTTCCTGGTCTGCCGGCTTCGGCCGGCCTCCTACTCGTGGGTAGATTCGTTCGTCTTGACCACTGGGACGGTGGCCCTGCTGCTTCTGCCGACGGTCTTCCTTCACTTCTTTCTGATTTTTCCCCGGCCGATCTGGGAATGGCGAAGGGATATCCTGGCCGACACAATCGGGTGGATCGCCCACTACAGTCGGCAGCTTCTGCCACTCTATGTCATCCCTCCGCTGGTGTACGGCATCACCGTCCTCTGGGCCAAGAGGCATGGCGGAGAGTTGCCCCTGATCTCGGGTGCACCGAGAACCAACTGGTGGGTGATGGTCGGTTTCATGGCTCTGGGTCTGGGCGCCCTGGGTGTCAGTGCGGCGAAACTGCCCGACAGTCGGGAGCGCAGGGGTGCGGGGATCGTCTTCCTCGGAGCGGTCTTCGGTATCGTTCCCTTTATCGTGCTGGCGGTCGGTTTTCCGTCGTTCCTCCACACCGAGAGATTTTTGTTTTATGGTGTCATTCCGCTGATCCTGGTTCCTTTGACCTTTGCCTATGCCATCATCCGTTTCCAACTGCTCAATATCCGGGTGATCCTCCGGAAGAGTGTTTTTTATACGGTGACGACGGCTCTGGTGACCGCGGTCTATGCCTTGGCGATCGCATTCGCAAATCATCTTTTTCAGGGAATGGCGGTGGCGGAATCGGTCTATTTTCCGGTCTTTTTCGCGTTGGCAATCGTGCTCCTTTTCGAACCGATTCGACAGCGCCTTCAGGGGCCTGTCGATCGATTCTTCTTCGCGGAGCGGCACCGGCTACAGAACGCCATGGTGGAGATGGGCGAGGCGATGACCGACGAGGTGGAACTGGGGCCTGTCGTCGGCCAGCTGGTCGAGCGACTTCCCGAACTCCTGGGCCTCCACTTTGCCGCCTTGTACCTGGTTCAGGATACGGCTCTCCAGCGTGTTGCCGGTCCCGGCGCCCTTCCGGAGACCCTGCCGCGTCTGCCGGTTCTTCATCGTCACCTCAAGAGTCATGGATCGCTGCTTCGCGTGGAAGGCCTTGCACCTCTCCGGCTGCTGTCCGAGCCGGTTGATCGGATGGCCGAAGGGTTGGCGGCCTCCGGCGTGGAGGTTGTCGGCCTGTTGGCGACGACCCGCCGGACGGTTGGCCTGATCCTGCTGTCCGGGACTGCCGGACAGACGATGCTGGAGCAGGACGAGGAAGATCTGCTGCGCAGCCTCTTTCACCAGGCATCCCTGGTTCTGGAGACCAGCCTCCTCCTGGAAGATCGAACGCGGCAGGCGGAGTTGGAGCGGGAACTGAAGATTGCCTCGACGATCCAGGCGTCGATCCTTCCCAGGGAACTTCGTGAAGTCCAGGGATGGGAACGCGCGGCGATCTGTCTTCCGGCTCGTGAGGTTGGCGGCGACTTCTACACGGAGCTGCCGTGTCCACATGAGGGCGGAGGAGCCTTGGCATTTGGAGATGTCTCGGGGAAATCGATCTCGGGCGCCTTGATGATGATGGCGTCGCACGAAGTCCTCAATGCAATTGCCCTTGGAAATCCTGAACCCGAGGACATTCTGCGCCTGGCCAACAAGCGACTGTACGGGCTGAAGGATCGCAGTGGAGAACTGAGAGGCGGGCGATTCGTTGCCTTGGGTTATTTGGGCTTTCCTCCAAACTCCGGCCGGCTTCGCTATGCTCTGGCGGGCCAGCCCCCACCGATGGTCGTCAGACCGTCCGGACAGGTAGACGAGTTACCCATGCCCAGACACCGGGTGCCCCTTGGCGCCTTGAGTTTTGGAGGGCATGACGTTTTGACGGCCGAGTTGGAGCCCGGCGCAATGGTGGTTGCATACTCCGATGGTGTCACCGAGGCGCAGGATCCCGCAGGAGAGCTCTTCGGTGAGCAGCGCCTCAAGACAATCCTCTCCGAAAGCAACGGTTCATCTGCGGACGAGATGCTTCAGGAGATCGTCTCGGCCCTCGAACGCTTCACCGAAGGCATGGCGCCCTACGATGACGTGACGCTGGTCGTGGCTCGAAGAACAGGGTAGGCGAGCTGTCAGCCCTTGAGGGATCGGCAGAAGGGGACGAAGTCGTCAATGAGGTCCTGCAGGCGGCGGAGGCTCTCATCGTCGGTCAATCGACCCTCGGTGATGGCGCCGAAGATGTTGCTGAGGAAGACGCGTCGGCCGTAGAGGTGGGCGTGGCGGTACTGGAAGACCATCTCCAGCTGTTCAACGGCCCGCAGCCCGCCCCACTTTCCTGCGGCGATTCCGACGAAGGCCGACGGTTTGGCGACCAGGCTCTCGGGGAATCGAAGGCAGTCGATGAAGTACTTCAGGGCGCCCGGGTAGGATCCGTTGTATTCGGGAACGATGGTCAGGATGCCGTCGGTTTCCAGAATGGCTTCCTGGATCGGTTCGAACGCAGCGGGCTTCTGGGCATAGGCGGCGGGAGTAAATAGCTCCGCCGGGAGGGCCTCGAGATCGATGGGGAGGACCTCTTCGCCTGCCGTGACCAGCATGGACTTGACGGTCCTGGCGACGATTGAAGAATTGTTGCCCGGGCGGTTGGAACCTGAAATGACGACGATCATCGGGGTGCCTCCATCGAGTTGAAGAACACGGTGAGGCCGGGTCTCATTCCGGGTGAGATTTACTCGACGGAGAACGCCAGCAGTTCGACTGGGACCGGCCCCGAAAAATCGATATTCAAGGGTCCGGTTGGTGTGTCGCTACCCCACATTCCGATCAATATCCAGTACTGGGTTCCCCCGGTGACGGACCAATGGATACCTCCGTTAGTTTGCCAACTGATTATAGCAAATCAGTCTCAGTCTCGGTCTCTGTCTATGGAGGATCACCGAACGATATTGAAGCTCATGGTGCGGCTGGGGCATCCGGGCACGAACGACACCGGCAAAATCGAGGAGATCGTCGAGGTGGTTTTCCAGGACGTCTCGAATTTGTTGCATTTCCGCCGGATCGGCTGGTCGTTCCAACTCCGCACCGCTGGTCTCGATGAAAGGACTTGATCCCAGAGTACAATGCCCACGGAGGTGCGTATGCGCTTGGTTCTCCGGTCGTTGTTTATTGTCCCGGCTCTGGTGATCTGTCTTGTCGGTGTTGCTGCCGGCGAGGATGTGCTCCATCACGATCTGACGATCACTTTGGATCCCGACAACCACATCGTCGAAGTGCGGGATCTCCTGGGGCCCGTGACGCAATTTGCCGTGGACGAAGGTGGCGCCTATCGTTTTGTCCTCCATGCCGGTTTGGCTCCCGAGGTGGTGACTGAAGGCTGGCTTATTGAAAAAGTTGAAGGTGAGGTCACGGCCGATTTCTTTGGAATCAACGCGACGACGGCAACAGTCGAAGACACCGTGCCGTTGGAGGGTTGGAGACTGATTCCAGGGAAGGACGCCGGTCCCAAGGTGGAACTGAAATACGGTGGGGTGATCGACCACGGCCTGGAGCAGCAGGGTGAGGAGTATCAGCGGTCATTCTCGGAGACTCCGGGGATCATCGGTCCGGATGGGATCTTCCTGTCCGGGACGTCCTTCTGGGTACCGACCTTCGGTGATCAACTGATGACGTTTGACCTCGAGGTTCAAGACCTTGCCAAGGGGTGGCAGGTGGTCTCGCAGGGTCGGAGGACCCAACTGGGTTCTGACGATCAAGGGCGGCACGCGACCGTCTGGTCCTTTGCTCACCCGACCGAGGAGGTCTACCTGGTCGGTGGGCCGCTGGAGGTCTTCGAGGACGCACAGGGCGATGTCGAGGTCTTCGCCTATCTGCGGAGCCCGGATGGCGCCCTGGCGACTCGCTACCTGGACGCGACCAAGCGCTATCTCAGACTCTACAACTCGATGCTGCCCGACTATCCCTTTGCCTCGTTCGCCCTGGTTGAGAACTTCTGGGAGACGGGCTACGGCATGCCGGGTTTCACCCTTTTAGGGCCGCGCGTGATCCGTTTCCCCTGGATCCTGACCTCATCCTATCCCCACGAACTGCTCCACAACTGGTGGGGCAACTCGGCCTATGTGGACTTCGAAAAGGGGAACTGGTGCGAGGGATTGACGGTCTACATGGCGGACCATCTCCTGGCGGAACAGCGGGGAGACGGTGAGGTCTACCGCCGCTCGACCTTGAAGAAGTTCACCGATCTGGTGTCGGCGGACGTGGATTTTCCCCTGGTCGAATTCCACTCGCGGCATTCGGGTGCATCCGAGGCGGTCGGCTATGGCAAGAGCATGATGCTCTTTCACATGATGCGTCATTCGGTGGGTGATCAGAAATTTCTCGAGGGAGTGACGGAGTTCTACAACCGTCAGCGGTTCAAACGGGCCGGCTTCGGGGACATCGCCGAGGCCTTTGCCGCGGTCGGCGCTGGACACTGGCAGGATTTTGTCGAGACATGGACCACTCGGACCGGAGCGCCGAAGCTCGAGATCGTCGATGTGCAGGTCAGCCCCAACGATGACCCGAAGCATCCCTGGCTTCTTGAGATGGAGATCGATCAGGTGGTTGACGATGGCGATGCCTTCCCCCTTGCCCTGCCGATCGCCGTGACCCTGGAAGGTCGTGACGAGGCGTTGTGGGTCGAAACGGGAACCTGCGGAGGAGACTGCCGGGTCAAGGTGCCGTGTGACGCCCGGCCCATCCGGATCGATGTCGATCCGGCCTTTGACGTCATGCGGCGGCTGGATCCGCTCGAGGTTCCGCCGGCGATCTCAACCCTGATGGGGGCCGAAAATGTGCTCTTTGTCCTCCCCTCCGGTGCGCCGGAGGATGAGCTGGCGGCGTGGCGGGAATTGGCCTCGGGCTGGGCCGCTCCGGCCGAGGCCCGCGTGGTGATGGATACCGACATTGAAGCCCTGCCGGAATCGCCGACCTGGGTTCTGGGATGGAACAACGTCTTCGCCGGCGAGGTGGCCGGGAGGCTTGAGGCACAGGGTGTGACCCTGGATGGCCAGGGTCTGCAGCTCCCGGAAGAGGCGGTGGCTCGGGCAGAACATAGCGTGGTTCTGGTGGCTCGTGGTGCGACGGATCCATCAACTGCAGTGGGTTGGGTTGGTGCTTCGCCTGTCGAATCCATTGCCGGCCTGGCCCGCAAGCTGCCCCACTACCAGAAGTACTCCTATCTGGCCTTCAAGGGTCCAGAGCCTGCCAATACAACCAAGGGAATGTGGACGCCGGTCGGATCGCCCCTGGTTCGAAATTTGACCGATGGTCCCATGCCCGCCCTGGTGTTGCCCAAGAGATCGCCGTTGGCTGAATTGCCTCCGGTCTTTGATGCCGGAAATTTCGGAAGGACGGTTCGTTTCCTGGCCGATCCCGCCCTCGAAGGGCGAGGACTTGGCTCCGAGGGTCTGAGTACGGCAACCGATTGGGTCGAACACCGTTTCAAAGAGATCGGCTTGTCGGCCGGTGCTGAGGGCATGAGGCAGGTTTGGGCCTTTCGGGGCGGTCAGCCGGAGCGCGAGATGGAATTGACCAATCTCGTCGCCCAGATTCCGGGTAAGGATCTCTCACTGGTCAATGAACCGGTCATTGTCGTCGCACACCTTGATCATCTGGGGCGTGGATGGCCCGATGTCCGGGAGGGCAACGAGGGCCTCGTACATCCGGGCGCAGATGACAATGCTTCTGGCGTTGCGGTGTTGCTGGAATTGGCCCGAGCCCTCAAGGCCGAGGGTCCGCGGCCACGCTCGATCATCTTCCTGGTTGTCACAGGCGAAGAGGCTGGCTTGATCGGGTCGCGCCACTGGGTTTCGACGGCCACGGCTGAAGGCCTCAAGCCTTTCGCGGCGGTCAATCTGGACACCGTTGGAAGGCTCAAGGAGGGCGCCCTCTTCGTCCTCAATACCGATACGGCCCGGGAGTGGCGTTTCATCTTCATGGGAGTTGGTTACACCACGGGTGCGCCGGTCAAGATCGTCACCGAGCCGCTGGACGCGTCGGATCAGGGGGCTTTCATCGAGAAGGGTATTCCGGCAATCCAGCTCTTCACCGGGCCGACGGCCGACTATCACCGGCCTTCGGATACCGTCGAGAAGCTGGATCTCGAAGGCATGGCGACCGTGACCGAGGCCGCCAAGGAGACGGTTGCCTATCTGGCGGACCGGGTGGATCCTCTGACGGTGACGATCAACGCAGTCCCACCGAAGGCGTCGGCGCAGGGAGGGCATCCGGGTTCTTCAGGAGGAGAACGCAGGGCCAGCCTCGGCACCATGCCGGACTTCGGTCATCAGGGCCCCGGCGTCAGGGTCCAGGCGGTGACGCCGGATTCGGCCGCGGAGAAGGCCGGGATTACGCAGGGCGACATCATCCTGGAACTGGACGGCAAGAAGGTCGAAGGTCTACGGGGCCTTTCGGGAATCCTCAAGGCCCACCAGCCCGGGGATGAAGTTCCGGTCAAGATTGCCAGGGGTGACGAGGAGATTTCGTTGTCCGTGGTGCTGACGGCCCGGTAGGGGCCGGCGTCAGTTCGAACTCCCTGGGGGGCACGGAGGTCGAGACCCCTCGACAGACGACAGTAGCGGATTGGCGTGTACTGGGGGCATTCTCCCAACGACAGCGGCTGTGACCGCGTCAGGCCCTCTCAGACAATCAAGATTGAGTTCCCCTTACCTTGATTCTGCCGAAACAACGTATCCATCGGGCCACTGATGGAAATTCCCGTCCCGAAAAACTATATCGGCGTCATAATTGCGTCTTGGTCCGCCAGACCGGTCTCCGGGTGCCTTGTCCTTGCCCAGCGAAACGATCTCATATGCCGACCCGTCAGAAGAGGTCCAGACCTCGAAAGGAGTCATCCAAGCATCATTTCGTGGAATCTCCTTGAGATATTGGGGGACCAGAAACGACTCAAACTGATCGGCCGAGGTAAGACCTGCAGGGTCTCTTTTCATTGCGTCTATAATGGGTCCTCTCTTGATAGTCTGAAGTCATGGAGATTCGGCTCCCAGACCTGAGCTCCAGGCGAGAAAGGGGCCTTGAAATGGCCAACACCCTCAACGAGCGTTTTCTGGAAATCGTGTCGAGGAAACCGGAGGCAACTGCCTTTCTTGTCAAAATCGGTGGTGAGTGGAAGAGCTTCACCTTCGAGTGGGCCATGAAGCAGGTGCAACGGACGGCCTTTGGTTTTCTTTCGATCGGGCTCGAGGCCGGGGACCGGGTCGCCCTCCTGTCGGAGAACCGGCCCGAGTGGACGACGACAGACTTCGCTGCCATGGCCGTGGGTTGCATGATCGTCCCTCTCTACACGACCCTGATCCCGGAGCAGGTTGAGTACATCCTCAATGATGCAGAAGTCAGGGTGGCCGCTGTATCCACCATGGGACATCTCAGGACGATACTCTCCATCCGGGACCGAATTCCATCGCTCGAAAAGGTGGTGGTCTTCTCTCCAGAGGGACTTGAGGAGGACGAATTCGTCATCAGCCTCGATACGCTGAAAGCCAGGGGTGACGACCACCGGGACGGGGAATTCGAAGAGCTCGCGCGG
>CAYSHZ010000164.1:0-8308 GCA_964430905.1 uncultured Thermoanaerobaculia bacterium
GCACATCCTGAAGATGTCGCCCGGTTCGACCTTCTGCTCAAGGAGAGTGGTCCCCGATGTGTAGACGACGCGAATCGTACCGTTGGCCGGCGCTTCGAAGGTCTTGTCGTGGGAACCGTATTCTTCGGCCTTCTGGGCCATCAGACCCACGTTGGATACGCTGCCCATCGTCGCCGGATCGAACTGACCGTTCTTCTTGGCGTTCTCCATGATCTCGGCATACATCGTGGCGTAACACCGGTCGGGAACCATGGCGATGCAGTCCTGAAGCTCGTCGTCCTTGTTCCACATCTTGCCGCCGTCCCGGACGACATTCGGCATGGATGCGTCGACGATGATGTTATTGGGCACGTGGAGGTTGGTGATGCCCTTGCGGGAGTCGACCATCGCAAGGTCGGGCCGGGTCTCGTACACAGCGGCGATGTCGGCCTCGATCTCTTCCCTTTTGGCTGCGGGGAGCTTGTCGAGTTTCTGGAGGACATCGGCGAGACCGTTGTTGACGTTGGCGCCGATTTCTTTGAGAGTATCGGCGTGTTTGTCCAGGGCATCCTTGTAGAAGACGGAGACGCAGTGTCCGAACATGATCGGATCGGAGATCTTCATCATCGTCGCCTTGAGGTGGAGGGACAGCAGGACGTTGTCTTTTGAAGCGGCCTCGATCTGCTCCTGATAGAAATTACGGAGAGCCCTGACGTTCATCAGACTGGTGTCGATCACCTCACCCTCGAGGAGGTCGAGATTCTCTTTGAGGGGGGTGATCGCTCCGTCGTCCGAAACGAACTCGATTCGGGCGGTGGTTGCCCGGTCGAGGGTCACCGACGTCTCGCTGCCGTAGAAGTCTCCCTCACTCATGAAGGCAACCCGGGTTTTGGATCCCGATTCCGGCCAGGGCTTCATCATCTTGTGGGGATTTTTCTGGGCAAAACGCTTGACCGATGCGGCGGCCCGGCGATCGGCATTGCCCTCGCGGAGAACCGGATTGACCGCAGATCCCAGGCACTTCGAGAACCTCTTCTGAAGGGCCTTCTCGGCATCGTTTTTCGGCTCTTCGGGGTAGTCCGGGATATCAAAACCCTTGCTCTGCAGTTCCTTGATGGCGGCCTGCAACTGCGGGATCGAGGCGCTGATGTTGGGCAACTTGACAATATTCGCATCGGGAGACTGCGTCAGTTGACCGAGGATGGCCAGATTGTCCGGGATCTTCTGGTCTTCACCCAGGTTGTCTGGGAAATTGGCGATGATCCTGCCTGTCAGGGAGATATCACTGGTCTCGATGTCAATGCCGGAACCGCTGGTAAAGGCTCGCACGATGGGGAGCAGGGAGTAGGTTGCCAGTGCCGGGGCTTCATCGATCTTCGTCCAGGTGATTGTCGATTGTTTCATATTCCATCCTTGAAGGAGAGTTTGCCGCAGAGCGGCACCGCATTGTACTCTGTTCCGGGGCATGTTGTCAGCTGTTACGGTTTATGGTGGGTTGATTGACAGGGGCTGGTTCAAGGGTTTAGAATCAACGATGGCAACTGGAGGTCGTATTATGAAAGCGCCGTATCTAGGGGTTCTGTGCCTCGCAATCGGGTTGGTTTGTATGGTGCCGCAGACTGTGTCTGCTGAGGGACCTTCCTCCTCGGGTACAGAGATGACGCAGTATGAAGTTGCACATGAGCTTATTAAGGCGATTGGTGTTGATCATGGGACGCCAGTAGCTTCGCAGGCTATGCTTTCATTGCAGGTGAGGGGTCTGGTTCCGCAGTCATGGGATGGTCAGGGGACCGTCACTATGGCAGAGATGGGGCAGATCATGGATCGTATGGGAATCGATGTTGGGATTTCCAACCCCAGAGAGGTTGTTACCGTCAATGCTCTTGACCGGCTCCTGAGGGCCCATCAAGCCGAGATGGGCGCCGTGAGCCGGGACTGGGACAACCCGGAAGGAGTTCTGGGCATCATCGGTGTGGAACAGCCAGGTCGTCGGATCATCAGTTCTTCGGGATTTTAGTAAAAGATATACGAGGTTTGATGAGCCTGAATTGAATTTACACGGCGCCTTATGGCGTCGTTTTTCTTTGCCGGATGCCATTGTTGAGATCGATGTCTGACGTGGATTGAGGGCCCTTGTTCCGGCATCGAATGATTGGTTTTCCGGCTATGTTTCGTTGATTTTGTTAGTCCATATTTTACAGTAAGATATCATTTGAGACTGAGAATCTATGAATGAAACAGAGGATTTTCTCAATTAGAAGGAGTCGGGGTTGGCTGAATTTCGTAAGTGAAAATGATGACCGTCTGATTTTAGTGTTATGATGTGTTATATGGAACTTTGAAAACCTAATGGGAACCGTAGGTTAGCGGGGGAAAAGTTGGCCGGTGGGGGTTTGTTGTAACGACGACACTCAATTTATGTTATGATCTTTTGCAGATGAGAAATGGAGGTTGCGCTCATGTACCAGGTTAGTCTTTGGAGGACGACAGCGAAGGCAGTCGCCGTATCGGGCATCTTCGTTCTGAGTCTTTGTCTTTCGACTTCAGTCGCAAGTGCGACAGTTGCTGCGACGGATTTCGGAAATCCGTCCGATGCTCCGTTTGCAGCCCACAGGGGTGTGAATCAGGGTATCCCCAACGCGATTCATAACCTGAATACGGGAGAGTTCTTTTCGACTTTGCAGGCTGCTCTTGATGATACCGACACGGTCAATGGACACGTCCTCCAGTTGGAGGTCGCCTCCCTTCCCGAAGGGCAAGTGTTGATCACCAAGAGTGTGACAATCCAGGGGCAGACGGGCAGCGAAGGATTTGTCGCAACTGTGGATACGGGATCGGTCGGAGATAATCGCGGCTGGTTTCTTGTTGAAACCGGGGTGTCGCTGGCCGTTCAGGACCTGAGCTTTGACGGTGGGGGTCATTTGATCTGGCAGGGATTCCGGGTCAAGGGTGGCGCGACCTTTGCCCGTTGTGCGTTTTCCGATATCCAGTTCAACCCGTCATCCGATTACGCCGGGACTGCAATTGCCACGATCGATGCAGCAGAAGTTGTGGATTGCACGTTCTCCCAGATCGGCCGTGTGGGTGTATTGTTCGTTGGAACGGGTGTGGGAAATGGCTTGATGCAGAATTGCTCATACACCGGCAAAGGCGCCGGTGACTGGCTTGATTATGCCGTTGAAGTTGGCGCCGGTGCGACCGCTTTGGTGCGTGATAACCATTTTGAGGCGTGCCGCGGAGTGGCGTCGTCGGATGCTTCGGAATCATCTGGTGTCAACGTCAATACGACTCTTGGTAACGGAACGACGGCCGATGTGTTGAGCAACACCGTTATGGACTGCACTTTTGGGGTTCAAATTGGTCGTGGGGACGGAGCGGGTCCCACCGCTGAAGTTCATTTCAACCGTTTGATTACAAACGAGTTTGGTGTTGGAATGAATGCTGCCTCCGCTCTGGATGCGACGAATAACTGGTACGGATGTAATGATGGTCCCGGACAGCCCGGTTGTGATGCGACCGATGGCGATCCCCTGATTGATCCCTGGTTGACGCTAACGATAACAGCGACCCCGAGTACGATTCCTGTTATTCAGACGTCTTCGGTTCAAGCTGCTTTGCGTTTCAACTCCAGCGGAGTAGATACCTCGGCTGACGGATTGGTTCCGGATGCGATTCCGATGACGTTTACCGCAACTCTGGGGACCGTGAATCCGACTTCGGGAGGAACGGCGGGAGGATTGGTGCCGACCACTTTCACGGCCGGTAACGTTGAGGGGACCGCCATCGTTACGGTGACCTGTGATAACGAGACCGTTGAGACGCCAATTGAGATCGTGGCACAAGCCGAAGCGATTCCAACGTTGGGATTCTGGGCTCTTATGTTGATGATCGGATCGGTTGCAGTCATGGGCGTCAAATTCCTTCTCAAACGTTGATATACAACAACAGCTGAATCGTATCGCCCGGCAGCCCATGGCTGCCGGGTTTTTTTGTTTGGAGCCTGATTTGAAGGGTCGAGTTCTGGGTGTGGCTTGGTGGCGATGAGTGAATACGGGAGGCGGGGAATGGCGCGCCGGAAGGGATTCGAACCCCCAATCGCCTGATCCGAAGTCAGGAGCCTTATCCGTTAGGCTACCGGCGCGTGTGGCTCGGATCTTTCCTCCGGGACACCTACCAGTGAAGACTCTCACTCCGAGACCGTCAAAGTCAAGAGGCTTTCTTCGGTTTCGGTAGAATAGGCGCATGGTCGATCGACTCCCCGGGGTCAATTCCAAGAGATCACAGCATAGGCCGTCGACATTATGGTCTTGCGCCGTGGCTCGAGTGCTCTCTGCGTTGGCCGCAATTGTAGCGGTCATGGGGGTAGGATGCGGCCCACGATTCAGTCCCGGGGATCTGCCCGAGATCGTTGAGTGTGGGACTCTCCGGGTGATTGTGAGACCCGGTTTCGGGCAGTGGCCCACGGCCCGAGGCCTCAACGGCGTCAATCAGGAAGAACTGCTGCAGAATCTTGCGGCCCGTTTGGGTGTCGCCCTGGAGTGGGTCCGAACTGATCGGCATGACCAGATTGTTCCGTGGCTTCTTGAAGGTCGCGGTGATATCGCTTTGGGTCGGTTCGCTCCCCAGAACCTCGAAAACATCGAGGGTGTGATGGCAACGGCCAAGGTCGATTGGGTGGTCGATGAGGTGGTTTCTACCCAGGATGGACCGATAGCGACGATGGAGGATCTTGGGGAGGCCAGGGTTGCTTTGCCGGCGTCGTTGCAGCGGAGGTTCGCGGGATGGGCGGACCGGGGATTGAGTCGTGTGGAACCGGTCCCCGAGGAAATGCCCTGGGAGCAGATCGTTGAGAGGGTTGCCACGGGCCGTTTCGGGGTGACGGTAGCGGATTCCGCCCTGGTGGAGAGTGTGCGCCGGAGTGGCTCCGATCTCCGGGTAGTCGGTTGGTTGGCCCAGCGGCGATCGTTGGTTTGGGCTGTGCGAAGGAGCAGTCCCCAACTCCTGAGGGCGATCGACGATTTTCTGTTTGCGTCGGAGGTATTGGATCGCTCTCAGGCGGAGCCGGAGTGCCGAGATCTCAGGGAGATCCAGAATCTGAGGGTCCTGCGCCTTGTGACAAGGAACTCGCCGGTGACTGTGACAGTCGAAAGGGGCGGTCTCAAGGGATTTGAATATGATCTGGTCTCGGCTTTTGCAAGGAGTCTGGGAGTGAGGCTGGAGTTGGCCCTTCCGCCTCCAGGGGTGGAACCTCTTGAATGGCTGGAGGCGGGATACGGAGATGTGGCAGCTCTTCATGAACCGGCGCCCCTCAAAGGTGCGGGCGGTGTGTGGGAAAGCGTGCCATACCGTCACGTCGATTTGGTGGCTGTCGTTGCTTCGAGGACGGTTCCGCTCTCGAGTGTCGAGGAGCTTGCCGGGTTGCCGGTAATTGCTTCGACGTCGGTTTCGTCGTGGTGCGAGGAAATCCCCATCGAGCCGCCGATGGCCGTCGAGGCGGTTCGTCCAGGCGGCGATGCGCTGAGTTCCCTGGTGGCGGTGTCTCGCGGCGAGGCCTACGCGGCGATTGTAGATGCCGATACGGCCCGACTGGAACTGGCAGAGAGGCCGGGCCTGGTGGGGGGCGTCACGGTCTTGCCTCGGGCGCCACTGGTGTGGGTCATCAGTCCGGGCGCCGTTGATCTTATGAGGCGAGTTGATCGCTTCCTCCGCCGGTCACGAAAAAATGGACTGATTCGGCAATTTGAAAGGAACCATTTCGGAGGACGGCGCGCCTTTGTCCCGGCCCGAATGCCGACCATCCCCCCGGGGGCTCTCTCGCCCTATGACGAGGTGTTGGGGTGGGCCGGGCGGACCCACGGAATCGACTGGCGGCTGTTGGCCTCGGTGATGTACGAAGAGAGTCGTTTTGATCCGGAGGCAGTTGGACCTGGGGGTTCTGCAGGCCTGTTCCAGTTCATGCCCTTCACATGGAAGGAGTTGGGTGTTGATGATCCTCATCATCCTCGGGAAGCGGCTGAGGCCGGAGCCAGATATCTCCGGCGTTTGATGGATATGTTGCCGGAGATGGAGACTGCGGACAGGGTAGCGATGGCGATCGCAAGCTATAACGTCGGCCCAGGCCATATTTTTGATGCCAGACGCCTCGCGGTCAAGATGGGCCTGGACCCCAACCGTTGGGCGGGTAATGTGGAGACTGCATTGTTGATTCTTGATGACCCCGAAGTTGCCAGGGAGTATCCCTCAGGGGTTTGCCGCTGCCGCAGGGCGGTGGGCTACACACGGCGAATTCTCCGTCGATATGGGGCGTATCGGGTGCAGTTCCCACCGAGTTAGTTCCCGTCCGAAAAGGGTGCTTTTTGGCAATCTCTGCGTCAGGCGGCGGGGTTGCTTGTGCGGAGTACGGGGAGTACAAGCCGCGGAAATCCTTGCCTTCCTAGAAAATCGAAAAATTGCTCGTTTTCGCCTCGGGAACCACGTAGTCCTATCCGGGCTTCAGATCCTGTTTCGCTGGAACATATCCCTCAGGGCCAGCAGAACGTGAGCAAAATTGGACTCTTCCAACATCTTCTGTAAATCGTGTTTGGCGAGGCCGGTTTCCATCTTTTCCTCGACATGGGAGATGACATCGTAGAAATCCGAAAGTGGTTTCAAGCCCAGGTCCGAGAAGTTCTCTTCGTACCACTCGGAAACTCTGACCTCTTTCCATACAGTTTGGGGTGGTGGCACGTCCGAGGACCACAGGCTCTCCGCCAAGGTGGTTACTTCCTTGAAAAGTTCCCTGAGAATGGCCTTGGAGTCGCCGGAGGACACGACCTGACTGATGGTGCCTGCCCCTGGGGCAAAAGCTTCTGCAGGGATTGAGGCATCATCGGGTGTATTGGCTTCTTTGGGTATATCGGGTTGCTCGGTTTGATTGCCGGCCATGGTCGTAGCAGGTCGTTGTGGGGGTTTGAGGTCTGCCGGAGGGGTTACCTGTACCGCCCGTTTTGGAGCCTTCTGTTTCTGGGAGTTACTACCCACCTCGGCGGGTTGGCTATCCTCGGTTTGAATCGAGATTTCCTCGGCAGCTTCAGATGAAGATGATTCACTGTTGCCTGTATCTCGGTGTAGTTTCAGATGTTTGAGGAACCGGGCGTGGAAAGTCTTCAGAAATGAGAGTTCCCCTTCGCTGATCGGCCGAGCTCGGCCGATTTTCGACCTTAAGACCTCCAGTTCAAGGAAACGTGCCTGGAACATTGGTGGCGACGGAACGACATCGAGCAGGGCTGGGAAATGGTCGCTGTTGTGCTCGATGATCTCGTAGAAGTCCGGAAAGACGGCGAAATCCATAATCTGCTGGTATTCGGTTTCGTACCAATCGATTGCGGTTGCACCCTCCTTGCTGGAGACCAGTCTGTCGAAGACTTCCTCCGGGAGACCGGTCCGGAACCAGTCGGATCCGTGGATTTTTTCCAGTTCCTGCCGAAGCTCAATTCTGAGATCGTTCAGAATCCCCGCCAGGATACGATAAGCGTCCAGATTTTGCTCAAGCCACTCCATCGGTGTTCTCCCGTGCCCCGGTTATTTATTCGGCCATCAAGCCTCTCAATGAGACACCAGGATATCACGGCATCTGGAGTTCCGTGGTGATGGAGTTGGAATCAGAAGCCGAAAGAATCCAGTTGTGCCGCTTCCCGCCATTGGGACCGGAAGAGGTTGGGGCGATGGAGGGTTGTTCTCATGGTGCGGTGGCGCGAGCGATTGCAGTCATTGCCGGAAGACCGCCTCAAAGTCTGGAGGCGTCGGGCTCTCGTCTTGGAGTAGAATGTGGCAGGTATCGCATTCCATCGGGATGACGTGTTCTTCGTCGGCTGTAGTCATCTCTCCATCATGGCAGCGCATACATCCGTCGAAGTCGTCGTGGCCGATGTGGTTCGGATGCGATCTCCAGTCGGTGTTCATCTCGGGAAAGAAATTCCGGCCAAATGCGTGTGAGGCCGCTTCGGCCGCTCGCGTGATCAAGGATTGTTCGGTGAACCACAGCTCCGGGTACCCCGTCTTATAGAAATGGACAATTGCGGTTGCAACTGAGGCAATACCTTCGTCTCTCGTTGGGTAGCCTGCCGTCAGTGCTTCGAGGGCGGTCTTCTTGAAAAAGGGGAGGGCCCTGATTTCCGGAAGGGCCTCCATCTCGAGATCCAGGGCCTTGGCAGGTGGTTCCACAGAACTCGACGCTTTCCATTTTTTCGATGGCCAGGAACGACGTTGAGCCCAGAATGATACCGTTGATGACGGTGAGGCCGAGGACCAATGCACCGATTCTGCGAAGCCTGGGGTTGTTGAAGTCCAG